>JBFWSE010000225.1:0-2573 GCA_050248535.1 Novosphingobium sp. | reverse complement strand
ATCCATATTGAAGCGCCAGCCATGGAAGGGGCAGACGAAGCCCGCGACCTTGCAGTTACCGTGATCGTTGCCCTTGCCGCCTGCAAACGGCACGCCGCGGTGACGGCAGGCGTTGAACCAGGCCTTCACGCCGCTTGTCGTGTTAACAATAATGACGGACTGACCGACGTTCTGGTATTCCACCCAGTCGCCGACTTCCGGTATCCGGTCGAGCCGGGTCGCCATCTGCCAGGCGTGCGGCCAGACATGCTCGAGCTCCAGCTGGTAGAATTCCTCGTCGTAATAGCGCTTGGCCGGAATCCGCTCGGGATCATCGACGGGAAACGGAACCGGCCTGAGGCCGCCATCGGCTGATTTCAACACTCCCACACCTCTTGTTTGACTCGAAAATTTTGTGCTGAACGAGTGTACAGACCCAGTGGCGGTACGCAATGGCGGATTGCTTCGCCCCCGCGGCTTTCACTTTCGCCTAACTCGCCGCCTGTGCCTTTATCGGCAGCTGGCGAATACGCTTGCCGGTGGCAGCAAACAGGGCATTGGCCAGCGCCGGGGCGGCCGGAGGCAGCCCGGGTTCGCCCAAGCCGCCCATTGGAGCATCGCTGGTCACGAATTCGATATGCACTTCCGGCGTTTCCGCCAATGTCAGCAACGGATAGTCCGGAAAGCTGGATTGCTGCACGGCGCCCATGTCCACAGTGATTTCCTCGTGGATCGCCACCGAAAGGCCCATAACAATCCCGCCCATAACCTGTGCTTCGGCGTTCTTCGGATTGACCACCAGCCCGCAATCGACCGCCGCCCAGACTTTCTCGACCTTGGGATAGCCATTCTCGCCCAGCCGAGCCTGAACGACATGGGCGCAGACCGTGCCGAAGCTCTCGACCACGGCAATGCCCCGGCCGGTGCCTTGCGGAAGCGGCGTTTCCCAGCCTGAGGCCCGCGCTGCCGCATCCAGCACCTTTGCCGCCCGCGAATTAGCCGGAAGGTTGCGCTTGCGGAACTCATAGGGATCGATGCCGGCGACGTGGGCCAGCTCGTCGATAAAACACTCGTGGAAGAAACCGTGCTGCGAGGCTTCGACCGAGCGGAAGCTGGCGGTCAGGATGTTGACCTTGTGCTTGGCATGCCGTTGTTCGGCATCCTCGACGGCGTAGATTAGCGGGATCCCCGCCTCCATCATGGCGTCCTGCGAAGCAGTAGTCTGCCAGGCCTTGATCTTGCCGTCTGCACCCAGTGCAGCCTTGAGCGCGATAGTGCTTTGCGGGCGATAAGTGCCCTGCTGCACTTCCTCCTCGCGCGGCCAGATTATCTTGACGGGCGTGGGCATCTGCATCGCGAGCCGGACTGCCTGTCCGATTACCTCATTGTGCCCGGGAAGCTTGCGACCAAACCCGCCGCCCAGCAGCATCGGATGGAACGTGACATCTTCTTGCGAAAGCCCGGCTGCCTTGGCGGCCTCCCATTTGCTGTTGAGCGGGTCCTGCAACCCGCCCCACACATCGAGCTTGCCGTCCTTGTACTGCGCGGTCAGCGCAAAGGGCTCCATCATCATGTGATGCACATAGGGCGCGCGGTAGGCCGCCTTGACCAGGCGGCCACCCTTGGCATCGAAAGCCTTGGCCTTGCCGGCAATCGCCTTGTCCTGATCGGCGAAGATGCTGGCAGTGGAAACTGCCGTATTGCCACCATCGGTGAATTGGGGCGACAGGGCGCGCAAGCCCTTGAGCGCCGGCCAGTAGCCCTTGGCGACGACTGCGACCGCATCGTCGAACCTGACCACTTTCTCGACGCCCTTGATCGCCATCGCCGGGGCCGGATCGACGGACTCCAGCTTGCCGCCCCGTGCCGGGGCCGCCATCACGGTTGCTACGCGCATTCCGGGCAGGGCAAAGTCGATGCCGTACTTCGCGCTGCCATCGACCTTCGCGGGAATATCGATGCGCGCAACCGGCTTGCCAATATGGACGAAATCCTTTGGTTGTTTGAGTTTGGGATTGCTGTCCAGACTGCGTTGGGCCGCCTTTTTTGCCAGTTCTCCATAGCGCAGGCTGCGTCCGGTGGCTGCATGGGCAACGACGCCTCTGGCCGTGCTCAGCTGATCTATCGGAACTTCGAGCCTCGCAGCGGCCTCTTCCTTCAGCGCCTGCCGCGCCGAGGCCGCGAGCACGCGAAAACCATATTGCCCCGTAAACCGCACGGCCGAAGAGCCGCCGGTAATCTGCCCGATCAGGTTGCGCGCCATGGCCGAATAGGCCGAATGCGGCAGGTTCACTTTCATCCCCAGGGTTCCATCGTTGAGGAACCCTTCGGCCAGCCAGGCATTGGCGAAGGCCGCTTCGGCAGGCGCGGGCTCGATGGACAGCCTGTCCCAGTCTGCTTCAAGCTCATCCGCCGCCATTTGCTTGAGCGCAGTGGTCGTGCCAGTGCCCATATCGATATGCGGCGTATAGAGCGTGACGTGATCGTCCTCTCCGATCAGCAGCCAGCCGGTAAACGATCCGGCATTGGCGCGCTTTGTCAGCGACAGAGCATCGCGCCTTCCGGCATAATCGCCATATTGCAGCGCGAAAATT
>JBFWSE010000224.1:0-2583 GCA_050248535.1 Novosphingobium sp. | reverse complement strand
ATCTGGTGGCTTGAAAGGGCCTGTGCATCGATCGCCGGGCTCAATGCCCCTGACCTGCTCGAAGCCGTGGATGTGCCGGTCCAGATGCTGGCGACGAGTGCGGACAAGCTGGTTGCCTTTCCGGCGATCGAGCGCGCTGCGCTGCGTATGCCACGTGCGGAACTGGTGCGCTTCGGCAAGGAAACGGCCCACGAGATCCTGCGCGAGACAGATCCGGTGCGCGACCGCGCATTGGCCGCGATCGACAGCTTTCTCGACCTCAGGGCGCCCCTGGGCGACTAGACACATATGCAGGATACGTTCGACATTGCCATTGCCGGGGCAGGCATCGCCGGAGCATCGCTGGCCGCCGCGCTGGCGGGCAAGGCGCGTGTGCTGGTGCTCGAAACGGAGGAAACCCCCGGCTACCACGCCACCGGCCGCTCCGCCGCATTCTGGACCGAAAGCTATGGCGGTCCCCAGGTACAGCCGCTCACCACAGCCTCGGGACCGTTCCTGCGCGACGGCGGGTTTCTTACGCCGCGCGGCGCGCTGACCATCGGGCGCCGGCAAGACGAGGAACAAGTCGGACAATTTGTCAGCAGGTTCGGCGGGCTTGGTGTGCGAGTGGAACTGCTCGACCGGCAAGCGCTGGAAAAGCACATCCCAGGCCTCAGGCCCGAATGGGCAATGGGCGCCTTCGAGCCCGATTGTTGCGACATCGATGTCGCCGCGCTCCACCAGCATTACCTAGGCACGGCCCGCAAGAACGATGCGGAGCTGCGTTGCCGGGCCGGGCTGGCCAGCGCCTCGCGGGATTCGCAGGGTTGGCATCTGGTGCTTGCGAACGGCGGCGAGGCGCGCTGTCAGGTGCTGGTCGATGCGGCGGGCGCCTGGGCGGACGATGTGGCGCGGCGAGCGGGTGCTACGCCGCTGGGAATCGCGCCTTTGCGGCGGACCATGATCCAGTTGCGCACCGATCCCCCCGCACCCGACCGCCTGCCGCTGGTGCTCGACATATCCGAGAAATTCTATTTCAAGCCCGATGCGGGACGCCTGTGGCTCAGCCCGCACGACGAAAGCCCCAGCCAGGCCTGCGACGCCGCGCCGGAAGAGATCGACGTCGCCATGGCCATCGACCGCTTCGAACGGGTCTGCGACTGGCGCGTCGCACAAGTCGAACGCAAATGGGCCGGCCTCAGGAGTTTTGCCCCTGACCGTCTCCCGGTTTACGGCTTCGATCCGCATGTTCCCGGCTTCTTCTGGTTTGCCGGCCAGGGCGGCTTCGGCATCCAGACCGCGCCCGCTGCGGCGGACCTGGCGGCAGCACTTCTTTTGGGCGCAGATGCAGGGCATTTCGACCCGCAACCCTTTTCACCTAATAGGTTTTACTAGCGAATCGCCGATGATGGGATAGACAGTGCCCGCCCAAACCAAACAAGGGGCCCAACATGGCGCACAAGTTCGAAATCCGTAAGAACAAGGCCGGCGAGTTCGTCGCCTATTTCGTCTACAACTCCGAAACCATCTTCTGGACCGAAGGCTACAAGAGCAAGGCCAGCGCGCAGAACGCGATCGATTCGATCAAGAAGAACGGCCCGGGCGCCGATACTGTCGACAACAGCGGTTAGGGCTCGGCTCTCATCGCCGCATCGCTGGCCAGGCGGTCAACCCGTTCGTTTTCGGCGTGGCCGTTGTGGCCGCGCACCCATTGCCATTCGATCCGGTGGCGATGCGCGGCCTCGATCAGGTCGTGCCACAAGTCCTGATTGCGCACTGGCTGCTTGCTGGCATTGACCCAGCCCTTGCGCTTCCAGCCGTGCACCCATTTGGTCATGCCGTCGATGACGTAGCGGCTGTCGGTGTACAATACGACTTGGCACGGTTCGATCAGCGCGTTGAGCGCGCGGATCACTGCCGTCATTTCCATCCGGTTGTTGGTGGTTTCGGGATCGCTGCCCGACATTTCCTTTTCGTGCTTGCCCATACGCAGGATCACACCCCAGCCGCCGGGACCGGGATTGCCCTTGCAGGCGCCATCGGTGAATATCTCTACCTGTTTCACTAGGGCCCCGGTTCGATCAGTTCGCGGCGAAGACGCAATGGTTTGCAGAATCGGCATAAAACTCCAGCCTGCGTGCAAAAGCCATGGGATCCTTGCGCGTGACCAGCGCTTGTGCCGGCGTATTCAACCAATCATAGGCGCGCGTCGCAAGGAAGCGCATTGCCGCACCGCGTGCCAGAATGGGAAGGCTTTCGTGTTCGGCAGAGGAAAGAGGCCGGACCGATTCGTAGCCTGCGAGCAAGGCCCTCGAGCGATCCGCATGGAATGTGCGGCCCCCATCGGAAAAGCACCACGCCGCATGCGTAACCGCGACATCGTAGGCTGTGATGTCAGTACAGGCGAAATAGAAATCGATAAGGCCGGTCTCGGTCTCGCCCAGCATCAGCACGTTGTCCGGAAACAGATCGGCGTGTATCACACCCCGGGGCAGATCCGAAGGCCAGTGCGTTTCGATGGCTGCCATTTCGCGTCCGGCAAGGCCGCTCAGCCCCGAATTGATCGAAGCCATCCCCTGCGCGCCGCAGGCATCGATCAACTTG
>JBFWSE010000223.1:0-2602 GCA_050248535.1 Novosphingobium sp. | reverse complement strand
GCCCTTCATCTGCGCCATCAACGGCACGGCCGCCGGCGGCGGTTACGAGCTGGCTCTGGCCTGCGACGAGATCATCCTGGCCGATGACGGCTCCTCCTCCGTCTCGCTTCCCGAGTTGCCGCTGCTGGCCGTGCTGCCGGGCACCGGCGGTCTGACCCGTCTGGTCGACAAGCGACGCGTGCGCCACGACCACGCCGATTATTTCTGCACCATCTCCGAAGGCATTCGCGGCAAGCGCGCCGTCGACTGGCGCCTGGTAGACCAGATCGTGCCGCGCTCGAAGCTGGAAGACACCGCTCGCGCCCGCGCCCAGGCTCTGGCGGCAAAGTCCGACAAGCCGAAGGATGCCAAGGGCATTCCACTCTCCAAGCTGAACCGTCGCATCGAGTCCGATCGCATCATCTACGATCACCTCACCATCGAGCTGGATCGCGACAATCGCGCCGCCACTTTTGTCATCCAGGGTCCGAAGGAAGCACCGCCGCAGGATGTCGCCGCCATTCATGCCCAGGGCGTGAAATTCTGGCCGCTGGCCTTCGCACGCGAACTGGACGATGCGATCCTGCATCTGCGCGCCAATGAAGGCGATATCGGCACCTGGGTGTTCCGCAGCGTCGGCAACCCCGAGTTCGTCGAAGCCGCCGACCAGGCGCTGCTTTCCAACGCCAGTGACTGGCTGGTGCGCGAGATCAGCCACTATTTGAAGCGCACCTTGAAGCGTGTCGATGTCAGCTCACGCAGCCTGATCGCGCTGGTCGAACAGGGCAGCTGCTTTGCCGGCACCTTGCTGGAACTGGTGATGGCTGCCGATCGCAGCTTCATGCTGAACGGCGCCGCCGAAGGCTCCAACCTGCCGGCCGCCTCGATCCGCCTGACCGAGATGAATTTTGGCCGCCTGCCGATCGGCAACGGCCTGACCCGCCTGCAGCGCCGCCTCTTCGCTACGCCGGAGAAGGTCGATGGTATGAAGGCGGAGATCGGTCGCGGCATCGAAGCCGAGGAAGCCGAGGAACTCGGCCTGGTGACGTTCATTCCCGACGATATCGACTGGGAAGACGAGGTACGGCTGGCGATCGAGGAACGCGCCAGCTTCTCGCCCGACGGGCTCACCGGCATGGAAGCCAATCTGCGCTTCCCCGGGCCTGAGACCATGGAAACCAAGATCTTCGCTCGGCTGTCGGCGTGGCAGAACTGGATTTTCCAGCGCCCCAACGCCGCCGGTGCCGAGGGCGCGTTGAAACTCTATGGCAGTGGCCAAAAAGCCAAATTCGATCGACGGAGGGTGTGAGATGTCCATCAACTATTCGGAAAAGATTCCCAACAACGTCGATCTCGCGTCCGATCGCCGCCTGCAGCGCGCGCTGGAGAACTGGCAGCCCGCCTATCTGGAATGGTGGAAGGACATGGGCCCGGAAGGCGCGCAAACGCTCGACGTCTATCTGCGCACCGCCGTTTCGACCGATGCCAATGGCTGGGCGCAGTTCGGGCATGTGAAGATGCCCGATTACCGCTGGGGCATTTTCCTTGCCGACCGTGAGGCCGATCGCAAAGTGAATTTCGGCGAGCAGATGGGCACTCCCGCCTGGCAGGACGTGCCGGGCGAACATCGCGCCACCTTGCGCCGCCTGATCGTCACGCAAGGCGATACCGAGCCGGCCTCGGTCGAGCAGCAGCGCCTGCTGGGCCGCACGGCGCCGTCTCTCTACGACTTGCGCAATCTCTTCCAGGTGAATGTCGAGGAAGGCCGCCATCTGTGGGCCATGGTCTATCTGCTGCACGCCTATTTCGGCCGCGACGGCCGTGAAGAAGCCGAGGCGATGCTGGAGCGCCATTCGGGCGATCCGGACAAGCCGCGCATTCTGGGCGCCTTCAATGAGGAGACGCCGGACTGGCTGTCCTTCTTCATGTTCACCTATTTCACCGACCGCGACGGCAAGTACCAGCTCGCTTCGCTGGCAGAGTCCGGCTTCGATCCGCTGGCGCGCACTTGCAAGTTCATGCTGACCGAGGAAGCGCACCACATGTTCGTGGGCGAAACCGGCATCAGCCGCATCCTGCAGCGCACCTGCGATCTGATGCGCGAGCACAAGACCGACGACGTGCGCGCCTTCGGCGGCATCGATCTGGCGACGATCCAGAAATACCTGAACTTCCACTTCTCGGTGTCGCTCGACCTGTTCGGCCAGGAACTGTCGACCAACGCCGCCAACTACTACACGGCCGGCATCAAGGGCCGCTTCCTGGAAACCCGCATCGCCGACGACCACAAGCTCACCGACACCGGCTATCGCGTCACCACCTTCCGCGACGGCGGCATCGTCGAGACCGACGCGCCGGCGCTGACCGCGCTCAACGAGCGTCTGCGCCAGGACTATATCGAGGATTGCGCCCGCGGGCTGGTGCGCTGGAACAAGATCATCGAGAAGGCCGGCATCAACTTCGAGCTGAAGCTGCCGCATCGCGGCTTCCATCGCGCCATCGGCGCCTTCTCCGAAGCGCGCATTTCGCCCGACGGTAAGGTGCTGAGCGATACCGAATGGCGCGAGAACGTCCACCGCTTCCTGCCCACCGACGAGGATCGCGCCTTCGTCACCTCGCTGAT
>JBFWSE010000222.1:0-2627 GCA_050248535.1 Novosphingobium sp. | reverse complement strand
TGGCAAATGTGTCCGTAGGCAAATGGATAGCTAGCTCTTTTCCTTGCCGTTCCGCTCCATTATAGCGCTATCACAATCATTATTGCGGCCAGCAGCGGGCCGTAATTTTGGCACTATCGTCATATCAACAGGAGCACGACATGAAACGATCGATTGCCCTTGCAGCAAGCGCGCTCGCGCTGGCTGCGCCCGCCACGGTTCAACCCCATAGCGGCTTGGGACTGTCGTTGCTGGCGCAGGTCGGGACGGTCGATGAACGATTTCTGTCCTATAATGTCGAAATGGTCGAAGTGACCGGCGGTCGTTTCTGGGCGCCCTATGGCGGCCCGCCGGGCGAGATGTACCGTATGCGCCCGCCGGAAAATCTCGCCGATCCGAAGTTGCGGGGGCTCGCTAGATACATCGGACCGTCTTACATGCGCGTCAGCGGTACCTGGGCCAATTTCACTTACCTCGAGGCTGATGGCGAGAAACTGGAAAAACCCCCGGAAGGCTACGAACAGATTCTTACCCGGGATCAGTGGCGCGGGGTTATCGATTTTGCCAGGGCGGCCGATGCAAAGCTCGGCGTAAGCTACGCCGTCAGCACCGGGCCACGGGGGCCTGACGGCGCATGGAAGACCGATCAGGCGCAGCGGCTGCACGATCTGACGACTCAGTCCGGCGGTGAGATTGCCTGGTCCGAATTCATCAACGAACCCAATGCCGCTTCGATGGGGCACTTGCCCCAAGGCTATTCGACCGAGGACTATACGCGCGACTTGCGCATCTTCCGCGAATGGGCGGCAAAATCGGCCCCGGGCATGACGATTGTCGGGCCTGGCGGCGTCGGCGAAGGCGCGCTTGATGGCGATATTCCGGTGGCCATGCCAAAGGGCATGCTGCGCACCGAGGAGCTGATGAAAGCCAGCCCGAACAGTGTCGATGTGGTTTCTTACCATTTTTATGGTGGCGTATCGCAACGCTGCAAGAATGTCGGCGCCGGACAGGCAGACAAGGCGGCGGCCCTGACATGGCCATGGCTCGATCTCTCTATCCGCGACTGGCGCTACTACGCGCGGCTCCGCGACAAGTACGAGCCTGGTGACCCCATGTGGGTAACCGAGACAGCACAGGCGGCTTGCGGCGGCAGTCCCTGGGGTTCAACCTTCCTCGATACGTTCCGCTATCTCAATCAGCTCGGGCTCTATGCGCAAAAGGGCGTAAAGGCCGTTTTTCACAACACGCTCGCCGCTTCGGACTATGCGCTGATCGATCAGGAGAGCCGAGTGCCACGGCCCAATTACTGGGCGGCAGTGCTTTGGCGGCGGACGATGGGCACGACAGTTCTGGCTTCGCCTGCCTCACCGTCTACCGACATGCGGCTCTATGCGCATTGCCTGCCCGGGCGCCGGGGTGGCGTGGGTGTGCTGGCGATCAATACGGGAATGCCCGCGCTCTCTCTCGCCTTTGACAAAGGGGCGACAAGCTGGACGATGATGGCTTCGCCGCTCGATTCCGGTTCCGTATCTGTCAACGGAAAGACGCCATCGCTCGATGCGCAGGGGATGCTTACCGGGCTGGAAGGTGCGCCGGTAAATGGCAGTGTCGCCGTTCCTGGCCAATCAATCGTTTTCGTGACGGTTCCGGGTGCAAACAATCGGGTCTGCCGCTGACCGGCGCACCCGTTTTCGTCCGCATTTCGTTTTAGTGGCTCCCCGAGTTGGATTCGAACCAACGACCAAGTGATTAACAGTCACCTACTCTACCGCTGAGCTATCGGGGAGCAGCCCGTCAGGCAGGGGTGCGCCTATAGCAGTGCTTCGGCGTTTGGCAAGGTGCTGTAAGGGCTAAATCACACCTGAAACTGTTCGGCGAAAATGCGCTCTTCCAGACTGCTGCCCGGGTCGAACAGCAAGGTCAGCTGCCGTTCCTGTGCGACGGCGATATGCACTTCCGCGATGTCGCGAACCTCTTTCTGGTCGGCGACGGCCGCAACCGGCCGCTTGACCGGACTCAGAACGCGGAAAGTGACGCGATAGGTGTCCGGCAAAATTGCACCGCGCCAGCGGCGCGGGCGGAACGGGCTGATCGGCGTCAGCGCCAGCATGTTCGAGCCCATCGGCAGGATCGGGCCGTTGGCCGAAAGATTATAGGCAGTGGAGCCGGCGGGGGTCGAAACCAGCACGCCGTCGCAATAGAGCTCGGCCATTCGGACCTTGCCATTGACCAGAACTTCGAGTTTTGCGGTCTGGCGGGTTTCGCGCAGCAAAGACACTTCGTTGATGGCGTAATATCGCTGTTCCCTGCCGCCGTTGGTCAGAGCGGTCATCTCAAGCGGCGCAACCGCCACGGGCTTGGCGCGGGCCACGCGTTCGGCAATCGAGCGGCGGGCCTTGGGACTGTTCATCAGGAACCCGACCGTGCCATGATTGAGGCCATAGGCAGGAATGACCCGGCCAGCGTCCAGCATGCGATGCAGTTCCTGCAACATGAAGCCGTCGCCACCGAGCACCACGGCGGCATCGGCCTTGTCCAACGGCACCCAGTCATGCACGTGGGCCAGGGCGGCGGCGGCGGCCTGGGCCCTTGGCACGTCGGACGATAACAGGGCGAGGCGCAAGGTTTTGCTCATTTCGCCAGTGCGA
>JBFWSE010000221.1:0-2652 GCA_050248535.1 Novosphingobium sp. | reverse complement strand
TATTGTGCGCACGAATACACTGCATCCAACGCCCGCTTCGCGCTCCATGCCGATCCGGACAACGCAGCGTTGCGGGCCTACACCGACGAGATTGCCGACACGCGCAGCCGGCAAGAATGGACAGTGCCTTCAAGGCTGGACCGGGAACTCGCCACCAATCCGTTCCTGCGGGCGGATGATCCGGCCATGCAGGCCAAATGGGGCGGCGGGGATGCGGTGGCGACATTTGCGGCGCTGAGGGCGGCGAAGGACAGCTTTTGAGCCCTGAGGCCCTCTCCATTTTCACGAAGTGCAAATGGGGAGGTGGCAGCGCGAAGCGCTGACGGAGGGGCAAAATCCAGCGCTGCGAATACCCCTCCACCACCTGCTTTGCAGGCGGTCCCCCTCCCCATTTGCGCCTACGGCGAAAATGGAGAGGAATTAAATCCCCGCAATCGCCTCGTCGACCAGCGCCTTGTCGGCCTTGGCGTCATGCGCTTCGGCGATCAGGCCGCGCGCGGCTTGTGCTGCGGCATCGGCGGCCTTGGCGCGCAGTTCGGAAACGGCATTGCGCTCGGCCGCTGCGATTTTTTCCTCGGCGCTCTTGGTGCGGCGCTCGATCAGCGCTTCGGCGTCGCTCTTGGCCTTGGCGACGATCAGTTTGGCCTCGCCTTCGGCATTGGCCCGGAGTTCGTCAGCGTGCTTTGCCGCATCGGAGACTTTCTTCTCGTATTCCGCCTTGAGCGATTCGGCCTCGGCGCGCAGCCTGGCGGCATCGTCGAGCTGCTTGCGGATTTCGGCGATCTGCTTGTCAAGCATGCCGGCAACGATCCTGGGAACGCCGGCCCAGAGCATGATCAGGAACACCGCGAGCATCGATGCGGCTACCCAGCCGCCGGGCGTCAGTCCCAGTGCGGTGGGCTGTTCATGATGTTCGGCAACGGCGTGTGCCGCTTCGGCGAGGAGGAGGAAACTAGCCATTGGCGAATACTGCCTTCACTGCCGAACCGGCCTTGGCCTTGGTGACTTTGGCCCCGGAAACCTTGGCGACGATATCCTGCGCAGCTTCGGCGGCGACTGCCTCGAGGCTCTTGAGCGCTTCGGCGCGGGCGGCGCCCAGCGCCGTTTCTGCCGCCGCAAGCTTTTCGCCAATGGCCGCGTCGGCCTTGGCCAGCCGCCCTTCGGCGTCCTTGGCTCCCTTGGCTTTGGCTTCGGCGGTAAGCGCCTGGGCTGCGGCGCGGGCATCGAGATCAGCCAGCCGGGCGCGTTCCTCAGCCTCGTCGGCGGCGGCGCGCGCGGCTTCGGCTGCGGCGAGATCGCCGGCGATCTTCGCGTTGCGGTCATCGACCACGCGTTCGATCTTGGGCAGCATGCCCTTGCCCACGCCGAAATAGATCACCGCCAGCACCAGCAGCAGCCAGAACCACTGCGACTGGTAAACGAGCATAAGCTGGTTGAGTTGAGGCATCTCTTCGCCTTCCGTTTCAATAGTGCCCGCGGACGGGCGGGGCGTTCAGGCCCCGTCCCGGTCCGAAAGGAGCGCGATCAAACGGCGTAGAGAATGATCATGGCGACCGCGAAAGCGATCAGGCCGAGCAGTTCCGCGGCGGCGAAGCCGATGAACAAACGCCCTTGCTGACCATCGGCAGCCGCAGGATTGCGCAGAGCGCCCTGCAGGAACGAACCGAAGACGTTGCCCACACCGGTGGCGGCAACGCCGACGCCGATTGCCGCGAGACCGGCGCCGATAACCTTGGCAGCTGCGAGATCCATGATGAACTCCTTGAGAAAAATGCGTGTGTTGGTGGAAGGGTGACTCAGTGCAGATGCTCTGCGTCGTTGATGTAGAGCGATGTCAGCAGCGCGAAGACATAGGCCTGAATGCCGCAGACCAGCAGCTCGAGCGCGTTGACGAAAGCGACGAAGACAAAGCTGATCGCCGAGATGAAATAGCCCATCGCGGTACCGGAATTGATCCCGTCGATGATGAAATAACCGAACACCTTCACCAGGATGTGACCGGCGATCATGGCGACGAATAGCCGCAGCGCCAGGCTGAACGGGCGCACCAGGAAAGAGATCAGCTCGATCGGTACGATCAGCGGCAGCAGCGGCAATGGCGTGCCATGCGGCACGAACAGGCTGAAGAAGTGGAACCCGTGCTTCCACAGGCCGACCAGAATCACGATCGAAAAGCTGATGATCGCCAGCACCCCGGTGATCGAAAACTGGCTGGTCACCGTAAAGGGATGCGCCGCATCGACGATGCCGAAGGGCATCATGCCCATGTAGTTGGAAAACAGGATGAAAGTGAAGATCGTGAAGATCCAGGGCACGTATTTCTTGCCCTCGGGCCCGATGTTGCCGACGGCTAGCCCGGAAGCAAAGCCAGTAAGCATTTCCACCGCGGCCTGCCAGCGACCGGGGACCAGTTCGCGCTTCATCCCGCCCCACATGAAGACGAGGATGCAGCCGAGCACGATCAGCATCCACAGCGCCGAATTCGTGAAGACGAACGGCGTTCCATCCAGATGACCGCCGCCAAGGGCGCTGATCTGAAACTGGTGCATCGGGTCGATCTTGGTTTCGGCCGCCACGCGCTATTCCCTGTGTTCTTCTCTGTTCGCGAACCCGCCTATTCGGCGCGTTCCTGTGAAATCCGCCATATCTGGA
>JBFWSE010000220.1:0-2723 GCA_050248535.1 Novosphingobium sp. | reverse complement strand
CGATCGCCGGAAAGGCAACCAGCTTGTCCGCACTCGTCGCCAGCATCTGGACCGGCACATCCACGGCTTCGAGCAGGTCAGGGGCATTGAGCCCGGCGATCGATGCACAGGCCCTTTCAAGCCACCCCCAGCTTCCGGGACCCATGACCAGTTCGGGACGGTGTTCGCGCCACCACACCTCGTCGGCGTAACGTTGGTCGTCGTTGGTCAACAACCGGTGACGGCCGGCAGGAAGCGCTCCCGGCTTTTCGCTCCATTTCCACGCAGGTCGCCGCGAATCGCCGATCTTTACCATAAGCCGGGCGAGGGCATGTTTGGCGCCATTCGGTATCCAGGCGGGAAGAAATCCGAGCATCGGCGCGACAAGAATGGCAGCCACAGGATCGACCCGGCGCTCTGCCAGGGCGCGCAGGACAAGGTGTCCGCCCATCGAATGTCCGGCGAGCACATGCGGAGCCGGCGTATTTTTCCGCCAAAGCGCCCAGAGCTGCGCAAGGTCGTCCACCCAGGTGGCGAAATCGTCGATATGGCCGGTTACGGCATCGAGGCCCAGCCGCCCGGAGCCCGCCTGCCCGCGCCAGTCCGACGCTGTCACGCGCCAACCATGCCTATGCCAATAGTCCAGGGTTTCCAAATACTTCTCATAACAATCGCCGCGCCCTGGCAGAAACAGGATCGAGCCCCGGCACAGGCCATGCGGGATCAGCCAATCGATGCGGCGGATGGAAGCGCCATCGGTTGCCTGCCACTTCGTTTCGACCGCTTCGCAAGGGATGGCGCGGCGATCGAAATGTGTTCTGGCGCCGCTATCGGGCTCTCCGGTCATGTGACTAATTCCGGGATGAGAGGGTTGGTTACTTTTTGGTAAGCCATGACCGCTAGACATGCTTCCCGACCATCAGGGGGCATCCGATGCAGGGCGATTATTTTTCTTACGGGCTGCTAGGCCTATTGGCAATCGCGCTGCTCGTTGCCGCCTTCACCGACATTCGCCGTCGCCAGATCGATAACTGGCTCAATATCGCGATTGCCGCGGGCGCGCCGCTGTTCTGGCTCGCCTCGGGACTCTCGCTGGTCGATATCGGCTGGCAGCTGGGCGTTGCGGTGGCGACCTTCGCGGTTCTCGCCGTGCTCTTCGCCATGCGGGCGATGGGAGGCGGTGACGTCAAACTGCTCACGGCGCTGGCGCTGTGGATCCAGCCGCTTTGGTTTCTCAAGCTGCTGATCGTCATGTCGCTGATCGGCGGTGTACTCACTCTGGTGATGGGCATGTGGCACATCACCCGGCGCCAGAAAGACAAAATTGCCATTCCCTATGGCGTCGCCATCGCCACGGCGGCGCTGTGGACCATTTCAAGTCAATATCTGCCTGCCTTTCAGGCGGGAACGCACACGGGATAATCTGATCTTAACCAATTTGCCCGATTTCAACCATTGATCTCGGGGAAATTCCAAGGGGGCTAGCTTAGCCATGGACAAGAAGAAGCTGATGCTGCTGTTGGGAGCGCTGGTCGTTGCGATCGGTACTGCGCTCGCCGCACGGAGCCTGTTTATCGGAGCCTCGGCGCCAAAGGCCGATGCCGCGCAGCAGCAGGCGGTGCCCAAAGGGCCAAAGGTGCTGGTCGCCCAGCGGGCGTTGCCTGTTGGCACGATCATCACTGCCGATTCGATCCAGTTCCAGGATTGGCCGAAGGACCTTGTCCAGGACGCCTACTTCCTTGACGGCGAATCGGACATGAGCAAGCTGCTCGGGACGGTTGTCCGCTTCCCGGTAACAGCCGGTTCGCCGGTCACGCAGGGCTCGCTCGTCGCACCGGGTGACCGGGGCTTCCTGGCTGCCGCGCTGGGACCCGGCATGCGCGCCGTAACGATTACCGTGTCACAGAAGACCGGTGTCGCCGGCTTCGTCTTCCCGGGCGACCGCATCGATTTGTTGCTGACGCAGCAGGTCAAGCCGACCGATGGCGCCCAGGGCGAACTGAAGACCGCCGAAACCATTCTTCGCAACCTTCGCGTGCTGGCGACAGACCAGTCGACCCAGACCGAAACCGAGAACGGCCATAGCGTGGTCAAGACTGCACGAACCGTAACGCTCGAAGTGACACCGCGGATTGCAGAGAAGATCGCGGTGGCCGACACCATGGGCACGCTCAACCTGTCGCTGCGTTCGATCGCGGACAACCAGTCCGAACTCGAGAAGGCGATCGCCAGCGGCGACGTAAAACTTCCCGAGGGCGTCTCGAAGGCCGAGGAAGACCGCATTCTCAATCAGGCGATGAACCGCCCGATCGAAGGCGCAACGACCTATGTCACCGGCGGCGACGTCTCGCGCTTCCAGCGCCGGACCATGCCGGCCCGTCCCAAGAATTTCGGGCCGCTGCCGATCGCAGGTGTGGGCTTCGATCCCAGCAATCCGAATGGGGTTTCGCCGCGCGCTTCCGAATATTCCGGGCCGGTTGTCCGGGTGACTCGCGGCAAGACGACGACTGCCGTTCCGGTGGGAGGAAAGTGACATGAGCACCCATCCGACCGCCAAGAAATCCGCGAACCCAAGGGGCAAGACCATGAATCGCCGCCTGTTTCATTCCCTGCTCGGAGCCGCCTGCGCTTTCGCGCCGCTGGCCCTGGCGCCCGCTACCCAGGCACAAGCGCAAAGCGTGCAGCGCCCGGCCTCTACCATCGTCCTCTCGGTGGGCCGTGGCCAGCTGGTCAGCGTCGGTGGC
>JBFWSE010000219.1:0-2932 GCA_050248535.1 Novosphingobium sp. | reverse complement strand
GCAGTGTTCTCAAGGTCGGTTCCTCCCCAGGCCTGTTACTGATCCCGCAGAGCGCAGGCACTCTCACCAGCCAGCTCTTATCTACATGTCCATTCCGGCATGGGGGTCACTGGGCGAAGGGCCAGGCGTGGGGAGTTTCGGCTTTGGAGTAGGCTTCGGTGTGGCTGTGGGGCGCGGGGTGGCTGCCGGGCGCGCGACCGGTCGTGCTTTCGGTTCAGGGGAAACAGCGGCCGTCGGCATCGCTTTGGCCATGTTCATCGGCTCACCGCGCAACATGGACTCAGCCATCGCAATCTCCTGCTGCTGATCGATCCGCACCTTCTCGGCGCGGGCACGGATGGCCGGCGACACGCCTTGCCGGGCGAGGACGGCATCGGACATGGCGATCGCGCCAGTGTGATGCGCCAGCATTTTGCGCAGGTAGGTTTCGGAGACGTCTGCGCCCTCGGCTGCCATCATTGCTTGATGCATTGTGGTGGCTGCGGCCCGGAAGGGCTCTGCGCTGGCTGCATCGGGATTGCCGCCGGTGACCAGCTTCTCAAGATCAGCGATCTCGGCAGTCTGCTTCGCGATAACGCCGCGCACCATCGTCGCCACATCTGCAGACGGGTTCTGCGCGAGCACCAGGTTGGACATTTCGATCGCGCCGCGATGATGCGCAATCATCTTGCGAACCCAGCTGTCGCCGACGTTGACCCCGACGGCAGCCATCATCGCCGCGTTCATGCGTGTTTCTGCTTCGGAATATGGCCCGCCCATCGCCATCTGGCCGTCGGCACTCGCGGTTGCGTCAGCCGTCGGCGAAGCGGTGTCTCCGCCCGATCCGCAACCCGCAAGCGTCAGGCTTAGGAGCGATACCGCTATGGTCAAATTTTTCATCTTGCATCTCCATTTGCACTGGTCTCAGCAATTCGTGCGGCAACCAGTTGTTCCGCCAGCCAACGAAATGATGGATTTCCAGCGCTTAGGTAAAAACTGAAATTCGTCCGGCGTTGTCGAATGCCATGACCTCAAAGGCGTCGGCCGCGCCGTCCGGCATCTCCATCCCGGGCGAGCCGCGGGGCATACCTGGCACCGCGATCCCCCTGATCCCTGCGGGCCGCATCTCAACCAAGCGGCGCACGGCATCCAGGGGAACGTGCCCCTCGACGACATAGGCGCCGACTATCGCGGTGTGGCAGGACGCCAGTTTGGCTGGCACGCCCAGCTCGCGCTTGATCGCGGGCATATCTGTGCTGTCCGTGACGATCACCCGGTAACCGGCGCTCCTTGCGCGTTCGGCCCATTGCTCGCAGCAGCCGCAACCCGCATCCCGGTACACGGTCATAGTCGCAGCCTGCTGATTGCTGCTCGACCGCGCCGGTGTCGAGCTGCGCCGTTCCTTCGCCTCGCCGCGTGTCGGCTCGCCGCAACCGGCCACCGCAAGCGCCGCGAGCCCGGTCAGACCAGACAACACTTGACGCCGTGAGCTGCTATACCGCATGATTCAGACCAGTCCGACAGCCGCTTGAACGATCCATCGCCACGCCGCGCTGGCGGGGGGCACCGAGCATTTCACGTGCCTTTCGGTTTGCGACCAGAATTATGGCTGACCAGGATCCGCCACTGACCGTCGATCTGCTTGAGCACGCTGGTGGTTACGCCGATACGTTGGGCAATGGTCCCGTCCTTGGTCTCGATCCGGTAGCTGTAAGTCTCGGTGGTCAGTGCGAGGGAGCCTTCGAAGCGGACATCGACCTTGTAGTCCGAGAAGGTGAAACTCTTGAACTCCGCCAACTCCGGACCGAGGTGGTGCGCTAGATAGTTGGCGTAAGTGCCTTCGCTGCCACCGGTCTCGAAGATCGCCGAGTCAGCAGCAAAAAGCGTTTCGGTTCCGCTCGCATCCAGCCGCTCGATCGCCGTGCGATAGCTAAGCAATACCGCGCGCACGGCGGCGGCCTGCGGATGCTCAGCGGGGGCCGAAGCTGCGGCGGGGTGATGCTCGGGATTGGCGATTGCCAGCCCAGGCGATGCAGTCAGTGCTACCAGAAAAATTAGTGCTATGGGCTTCATGCTTCTCTCCTGTTCAAAACCAGAACCTGATCCCCGCGACGACGTTGACCGTGTTCGGCTTGTCCCCTGCCAGCCGGGCATAACGCGCGGTATCGCCAGTCCTGCCGGACCACTCGACCCCGATGTAGGGCGCGAATTCCCTGCGGAACTCATAGCGCAGCCGGGCACCCACTTCGAAACTGGTAAGTCCTGAGCCGACGCCGATGGCTGGCATGTCCTGGGCAGAGAGGTTCACTTCAAACCGCGGCTGGAAGATGAGCTTCTGCGTGATGCGTTCATCGTAGCTGCCTTCGAGCCGCACCCGGACATCGCCCTTGTCCGAAAGGAACAGTTGCCCGGTCGCATGGATCCAGTAGGGCGCGATACCCTCAACCCCCACCACGGCATAAGTTCGCGACGGGTTGGGGGCGATATCATGGCGCAGCCCGATTTGGGCATTCCAGAACGGCGATATCGCGCGCGAATAGAGCGCCTGAACTTCGAAGTCCTCGATCGGCTTACCGAAGCTGCCTTCGCCCTCGGTCTTGATGAGCAGGCGATTGATATCACCACCGAACCAGGCCTCGCCTTCCCAGCGATATCCGTCACCGCCAGGGCGCGCCTGATATTCGGCGAGATCGAACAGGATCATCGATCCGTTGAACGCGCCGTTCTCGCGGCGCAAGGCACCGCGCGAGCGGGCCATTTCCGCCGGATCGAACAGCGCATCGGCGGCGTGATCAGTGGGTGGTGCAGGTGCTGGAGCGCTTCCAACATCCGTCGCTTCGGGCTGCATTGCTGACATGTCGTGACCACCAGACCCGGACAGGTCCAGTCCGGGCCGAGCCGCGGGTGTTTCTGCGGCACTGGGTGCAGCCGGCATGGCGTGTCCGGCATGCGG
>JBFWSE010000218.1:0-2988 GCA_050248535.1 Novosphingobium sp. | reverse complement strand
ACGCCAGGCGAGGGAGGGGGCCCGGGAAATGGCTCCCGACCCAACCCGATTGCATGGCTTCCATCCGGCCAGTACACCGCCAGCGACTCCACCCCGATCTGCCCGGCAAGGGCAAGCAATCGTGATTCCAGCGCCCGATCCCGGACTCCATCCGCCCCAAGCAGCAGATTCTCTACCCGGGCTTCCGCGCGCTCGGCAATTCGTTCCCGCTCGGCGCGCTGAAAGCGGTGCACCGAAGGCAACAGAACGGCTGCTTCTGCCACGAGAATCAGCACGAATATCGCGAAGGTAATTCGCCAGCACAGCCTGCAGCGGACCCCTTCTCGGATTGAGTTCGCGATGTTCACTTAGACGCCCGTCACTCAGTTCGGAAAGCGCGAGCTTCCATGTGCAGACCTTGCGCCTTCATCCAGCACGCAGATGTCAATCATCCCTGCGACACCGGCGACCTCGCGCCCGGCGAGCAGCGGTTTCGCGGTGCGCGACACATACCCTTGCTCCACTGCCTTGTCCAGGCAGGCCACGCTGCAAAGTCCCATCACTCCCTCGGCCTTGGTCTGATTCTGCAGCTTGGCCGCTCGATTGACTGGATCACCGATGATGGCGTACTCCAGTCGCCCGTCGTCGCCAATGACTCCAACGGTCACGGTCCCCGCATCCACCCCGACTCCTATTCCCGGCGCGGGCAGCCCCTGCGCCTCCCGCGCTATGCACCATCCGGCGAGCGCGTCGAGCAGTTCGTCGGCGCAGCGCAACGCGTCCGCACAATACGTCGCGCTCTCGCGTGTGGCGCCAAATGTCACCATGATTCCGTCACCCATATACGTCGAAACACTGCCATTGCGCCGGTGAATGATCGGAACCGCGATTCGCTGGTATTCACGCAACAGTTCAATCAGCATGACCGGCGGCAATGCGGCGGCAAGCTTGGTAAAGCCGCGCAGGTCGATAAACATGGCGGCCGCCTCGCGCGGCTCACCATCGCCAGACTGCAGCAGCTCATCGGCCCGCGACAGTCGCTCGGCAATCTCGGGCGAGAAGAAGCGCGACAACTGGTCTGCGGCGGCCCGTTCTCCTACGGCGCGAAACAGCAGTTGGCGCGCCCGTGCCACGGACACGGACAGCACCGCCGTCACCAGCAGGATGGAGATGACGCGGTCGATCTCCGCGCCGATCAGGATCCTGGCCGAGTTCATGTATTCGACGTAGTCGCGTGTCACCACCGTCGCCGTTCCTCCCTCGTTCAGCGCATAGCCGAGCATTGCCAGCCAGCCAGCTGCAGCGGCGAGCCCGGTCAGGAGCACATAGCCCGGAGTGATGGTCAGCGCACGCAGCGCGATGAAGATGAATACGTACAGCATGGTAGGGGCCTTCAGGTAAAAGGCCGCGGGCTGCCCATACTGGATATGAAAGCTCCAGATCGTCAGCAACAGCATGCTGATGTCCACAACGATGGAGAGAATCTTGAAGGGCATCGACAACCGATTGGCGTAGGCCCGCTTCAGGCGCAACATCGTAAAAGCCGCATAGATTCCCAGCGCCCAGGGAACGGGATGGAACACGGCATCCACAGGCGACGAACTCGGCGAGACCAGGTACAACACGCCCAGCAAAAGGGCGAGCGCAGCCTGTACCCAGCCGATCAGCACTTCGCTGCGCCGACTGAGTTCAGTCAGGGCGCGCTCGACACGCGCAGGGAGCTTGTCGTCGGGGTGCCCACGCCATTGCCCGAACCACCCCAGCACAAGATCCGGCAACGCAGGCGATACGCGCGATTTTTCGCGCAACGCTTCGGCCTGAATGATGTCGCGGGATCGGTCCGGATCTGGTGACTGCACGAGGATCACCAATGAATATTCGTGGACTAGAAGCGCGTGGTCAGACGTACCAGCCAATCGGGCATGCTGCTGGCAAAGGCCGATTCGAGGGTCTTGTCGAAGCCGCTGACCACGAGGACTCCCGCAGCAACAAGCAGCACGCCAAGCCACGGCTTGGCCGCCTGGCTGATCCGCGCCATCGCGATGCGGCGCGTCTTCAGTGTTTGACGCGAACCATAGGCAATCGCAAGCAGTGGCAATGACGCGCCGACACCGAACAGGAGCATGACGGCACCGGCCTTTGCCAAAGTGTCGCTATTGGCCGCCAGGCCAATGGCGGCGCCCAGCGTCGGTCCCGAACACGGCGTCCATACTGCGCCAAGCAGGACACCCAGGCCAAACTGACCCCAAAGCCCCCTCGGCGTCACCCGATCGAGCATGCGGTGGAAGGTGTCGGTCAACGGCGAGCTCGCTACCGCGAATCGCGTCTGCAAAGCAGTGCTCAGCAGCACCATGCCGAACACTATCAAGAAGCCCGCAGCGGTATAGCGGATCGCCGTATCCGGAATGTCGAGCGCCCAACTGACGCCCGACAGGAGAACACCCAGCCCGCCAAACGTCAGCACCAGGCCGCCGGCCAGCGCGAGCGGTCCGAACCGGTGCTGGTCGAGTGCCCCGAACAGCACAATCGGAAGGATGGGCAGGACGCACGGCGAAAGCGTGGTCAGTGATCCGGCAAGCAAGGCCAGCGCGAGGCTCAGCATGGATTTCTCGATCAGCGGCGATCAGACCGCCTTTTTCAGCAGCGCCTTGATGCCGTCTTCTTCAGTATCGCCCACGGAGCGGCCGAGCTCAGCCTTGCCCTTGAAGACGACCAGCGTACTCTGATAGCGGGCCTTGAACTGCCGGACGACGCTCTTCTGCTTGTCAAAGTCAACCCTCAACCGCACGAATTTTGAGAACTCCGGCTGGCTGGTGAGCTTACCCAGAATGGGTTCCTGGGCCCGGCAGGTCGGACACCAGTCGGCGTGGATCTCCACCAGTACCGGATTGCCGCTCGCCTGGGCATCAGCGAACGATTTCGCGGTATAGGGCTGGATCCCCGCCGCAAACAGCGAGATCGGCAACATGCCGGCGAGCGCCAGCGCAGCCACCGCGATTGGACGTTTCA
>JBFWSE010000217.1:0-2993 GCA_050248535.1 Novosphingobium sp. | reverse complement strand
TACGGGCGGCGGGCGGGGCGATCCACGCCGTCGATATGGTGATGGAGCGCCGCGCCCAGGCCGCGTTTGCCGCCGTTCGCCCGCCCGGCCACCATGCCGAACCGGGCCGCGCCATGGGCTTTTGCCTGTTCAACAATGTCGCGATAGCCGCCCGGCACGCCCGCGAACGCTGGGGCCTGTCGCGCGTCGCCGTCGCCGATTTCGACGTGCACCATGGCAATGGCACGCAGGCCGCCTTTTGGAACGACGCATCGCTGTGCTTCGCCTCCAGTCACCAGAGCCCCTGCTACCCCGGCACCGGCGCCCGGCACGAACGCGGCGCCCACGGCCAGATCGCCAATGCTCCGCTGCTGCCAGGTGCTGGCAGTGCCGAGTTTCGCAAGGCGTGGAGCGAGGACCTGCTGCCGTTCCTCGACAGCTTCGCTCCCGAACTGCTGATCGTTTCCGCCGGCTTCGACGCCCACCGCGCCGATCCTCTCGCGTCATTGCGGCTGGAAACGGATGACTATGCCTGGATCACGCGCGAACTGACCGCGCTGGCGGGTCGTAATGCGAACGGGCGTATCGTTTCTTCGCTGGAGGGAGGATACGAACTCGACGCGCTGGCAGAATGCGTTGCCGCGCATGTGGCGGCGCTTGCCGGCGGCTGAAGTTCCCTCAATCCAGCCAGAAATCGGCCACCGGACTATCCTTCCAGAGCCAGCGCACAAACCACAGCAGGCTGGGTTCCTTTGCCGTCACGTCGGGGAAACGGTCGCCCGGAGCGGAGAAGACCAGAGTGCGTTCCTGCATGTCCTGGCCGTTACTGCCCTCGGCATGCCCGGCCATCACCGCCATGATGCGGTGATCGCGCAGCACCTTGCCGGGGAGCGTCGCGCCGGCTTCGAGGCGGGCCATGAAGGTGATCGGGCCTTGCGCATTGAAGGCGGCGACCGGCTTGATTTTCACGCCCTGGTGCTGGGGATGATCGTACCAGGGGAAGGCATTGACGTTGAGCTTGAGGTAATCGTTGGAGATCGGCGGTTCCTTGAACTGGATGCGCCGCTGCTGCCAGCTCTCCCAGGCGGCCGCCTGCGCCGGGTTCTCGTCGTCGATCCGTTGGCCGTCATGGCCGATGAACCAGTCCGGACCCCAGGGCTGGTTCATCTTTTGGTGCAAGATCTTCATGTGCTCCTTCATGCAGGTGAAGGTCTGGAACGGCTGGTAGGCCGAGCCGTCGGTGTGCACATGGCAATGGACGATCACGCGGTCATCCGGGCAATAGCGTTTGTTGAACACCTCGAACGGGCCATACCAGGCGCCTTCGGGATGATAGCGGATGTGCCCGCCGATCGGTTCGATCGGATCGAGCCCGGAGCCGGGCAGCGGCAGTTCGATATCGCACAGGATCTTTTCCCAGAAATGGCGGTGGCGGCCTTCGCCCTTGCTGGGTTTTTCGGGTTCGGGCACGCCTTCCTTGCGCTGGTTGCGTTCGTGGAATTCGCCCGGCTCGATCCGGTAAAAGCTCTTGACGCGGACGGTGCGGCCCTTGGGGTCGACAAAGT
Source organism: Novosphingobium sp. (assembly GCA_050248535.1). Lineage (GTDB taxonomy): Bacteria > Pseudomonadota > Alphaproteobacteria > Sphingomonadales > Sphingomonadaceae > Novosphingobium. The sequence goes on along the minus strand of JBFWSE010000217.1, from coordinate 1,449 downwards.
GATGGTCGAGCATCTTGACCGTCGAGGCCAGTTCGAAGTCCTCGTAGGTCATCGCCCCGATGCGCGCGACCATCGGTTCGCCCTGGTGAAGCACGTCAGCCATCTTGCGGTTCCTCTCCCGGTTTGTTTGCAGGGAGGATAACCCGGATGGATGTGGTGTAAACCATGAATGCGCGGGCGCCGGCACGCGCCGGTTTCCGTGGGCAACGGGCTTGACGTTGATTGATCTGCCAATAAATCCGGAGCCATCACTAAAAGTGCTTCAGCGAGGAGGAATACGGCAATGGCTACTCAGGTCGAAAAACCCGCCACAGTGGTCAGCAGGGCGCGTGGGCGCAAGCCGTTGACGCCATTCGGCGGCGCCTTGCCGATTGCGGTGATTGGCATCGTCGCTACGATCGTCGGCTTTCTCCCGACATTTTTCCTCCGGCTGGGCGATGTCGATGCCGTGCATCATGCGCATGGCTGGACCATGACCGGGTGGATCGTTCTGGTACTCACCCAGGTGCTGCTGATCCGCAGAGGCCAGCACCGGCTGCACCGCTTGCTGGGGTGGTCTTCGCTGGTGCTGTTCGTCGCCATGGTGGTGACGAGTCTGCAGGTGATGGCTCTGATGTTCTCTGGCAAATCGGGCCTGCCGTTCGATGTCGCCAAATTTTTCGGCTACAGCGACATTGTAGATCTGCCGCTGCTGTTGCTGACTTTTGGCGGAGCGATCTATTGGCGAAAGGACCGCCACCTGCATTCGCGGCTGATGGCCATCACCGTGCTGACTTCCATCGTTCCGGCGCTGGCGCGCATGTTCAACATGTTTTTCTGGCGCAGCCTCGATCCCGGGCTCTACCTGTCGATGCATCCCACCTATCTGCTGATCCTGGGCACTTTGGGGATCGCCATCTGGCTCGATTACAGGAACGGCAAGCTTCGCTGGCCGCTGCCTTTGGCTTTCGGCTGGTTCACGCTTGTCTATGCGACCCAATGGCCGATGATGTCGGTGCAGTGGTACGATGGCCTTACGCGCTGGATGGGGTCCTGGGCCTGACACGCACCGTGGAAATCGAGAGCATCGCCGCGCGGCTCGCAATCTGTTACCGTCCACCCGGCACCGCGCGGTGATGGAGGAAACGATGGACGGGATCGAAGCGAAAATCCGCTTTGGGCCGCAGGCGACCGATATCTAAGCGCCGATCCTGGAAGCCAGCGACGATGTGGTGCCGGGTTTGCGGCTGTCCTGCCAAATCACCGTGACGTCGATGTTGGACGGATTGGTGGGTCGGACACCTGCGTCGCAAAGTTAAGCTTTTCCCATCCAGCGCTTGACCCTCACCGCACCCCGCGCAACACTTCGGCAAGAACTTTGGAGAAGAGAGGATGACGCGCAAACGGGCCTTTGTCACCGGCGCGAGCCGAGGCATCGGCAAGGCGATAGCCTTGCGGCTGGCGCAGGGC
>JBFWSE010000216.1:0-3171 GCA_050248535.1 Novosphingobium sp. | reverse complement strand
ATGGCACCGCACGGCTGCGCCTGTGCGTGCGCCATGCGCCTCTTCTCCACATTCCGGCATTCTCGATCCCGTGCGATCCAACCTGTGCCTTGCGACTCGCCGCAGCTGCCCGCCTTCAGCGGGTGACGCGCGGTGGCCGCGTTGCAGCCGAACTGGCCGCGCTTCCGACCCGCTATCAACGCAATCGCTACACCCAGCTCCTGGGAATCCATGACGCGCTGGAGGCTGGCGCCTCCTCGCGCGATCTCGCCTTCGGCCTGGTCTTTAGCGGCCATCGCTCGCTTGCCGGGGCGGTATGGAAGGGGTCGGGCGAACGGCGGCACGTACTCCGGTTGATTGCCGACACCCGCCGCCTGGTCGCGGTTGGGTATCGAAAATTGCTCCTTCACCGCTGACCCCGATCACCCCACGGCAGGTGTGACAGAAATGCAGCCGCGCATTCTGTCACTCCCTCGGACTGCCTGCGCCACGCCAAAGCTCGCGAACCCCAGCGACAGCCCGCTGCCGCTGCCAACCTTCGCCGGAGCCTTGCCATGGATGCCAGACCGACCCCAGTAACAGCCCGCTTCTTGCGGACGCCCGACGCGGCCGTGCATCTGGGCCTCTCCGCCCGCACCCTCGAAAAGCACCGCTGCTTCGGCACCGGTCCGGTCTACCGCAAGCTCGGCGGGCGAATCGTCTACTCGGTCAGTGACCTTGATGCCTGGGCCGAACAGGGCTTGCGCCGTTCGACCAGCGATCCGGGCAAGGGCATCGTCCACCCTGCCAAGCGGCTCGACGGCTATACTCCGCCGGTCCGGCGTTGAAGGCTGGTCCATGCGCCGCCTATCTACCTTTCCTGCGCCCCTTACGCAGCTTGACCTGTTCGTCAGCGCCGGCGGCGACATCGCCGCTCGCGACGCACAGGATCTGATGGCCTGGCCGTTCTTCAGCCTCGCCAAGTCTAAACGGGTGTGTCCAATCGACTTTCGGATGGGCGAGGTCTCGATCCTGGTCGAGGCAACGGCCGAACATGGCATGGCGACCATCTGGGACGCCGACGTCCTCATCTGGGTCGCGAGCCAGATCGTCGAAGCGCGCGACATGGGCCGCCCGACCTCGCGGCTGATTGCCGCCACCCCGCACGAAATCCTCGCCTTCACGCGCCGCGGCACCGGGAAGGCTAGCTACGAGCGGCTCAAAGCCGGGCTGGATCGCCTGCAGTCGACCACGATTGCGACCTCGATCCGGCAGCGCGACGCACGGCGGCGGCACCGCTTCTCCTGGATCAACGAATGGAAGGAGCGCCTCGACGGCTCGGGCCGCGCGCTCGGGATTGAGATGATCATCCCCGACTGGTTCTACGAGGGCGTGATCGACCAAGCGCTCGTGCTGACCATCGACTCCAACTATTTCGCGCTAACTGGCGGGCTGGAGCGCTGGCTTTACCGACTGGTGCGCAAGCACGGCGGCAAGCAGCGCGGGGGCTGGAGCTTCGACTTCCAGCACCTGCACCTGAAGTCCGGCGCACTCTCGCCGCCCAAACGCTTCGCGTTCGAACTGCGCGACATCGTGCGGCGCCAGGCGCTGCCTGGGTACCAGCTCACCATCGAACATGCGCTGGGCCGTGAGCGGCTGAACTTCGTCGCGATCCCGGTTGATCCCTTCGACGCAGCCATGCGGCGCGTCGGCCAGCGCCCTGTGGATATGTCATGATTGGACACGGACTATCAGGAACCGCCGGACTCGGACGATCAGGAACCAAAAGTTCGGACTATCGGGAACCGAAATGGCCCTTAAACCCGCAGAAATCTGGGCTAAAACTCGCCCTTAACTTAGCTAACAAAGAATCCTTCGGATTCTTGCTAACGTCAGGTCGCCTGTGGACAGACAGCGACGCGCCGCCGCGCAGGCCTGCCGAAACGAGGGTGGATGACGACCCGCAATTAACCCATGTCACGCTCATCTGGCGCGAAGGCGAGCGCGAAGACTGGCTCAAGTTCGGCAGGCCGGTTGCGACACGCATCCTCGATCGCAGGCAGCGCATCGAGAGCTATGCGGCAGGCCAGGTGTTCGGCTTGGTGCGCTGGGCATCCAATGACTATGGCACTGTCCGCTCGACACTCGACATCGTGCGCGCTGTTGGGATGGACGAAACTTGGACACCTGTGCCCCAGGTCAATCCCGGCGGAGATCTGCTGCTCAACGTACATGGCTGGCCGAAAGTGGCGCAGGTTTTCCACTTGATCGATGCGATCGAAGCGTCAGGCATCGACCCGTGCGATGTCGCACCCGATCATTGGCGGCACATCCACAACCGGCTTGCCGGGCGCGAAGTGCCGCGCGGATACAGCCCTGCGCGCCATCGCGCCTGGCTCCAGCGCAAGGCGCTGCGGCCATGACGCGGAGGAGCTTCTTCCTCGCTGGCGTCGTCGTGGCCGCCACACTCGCGACGCTGACCGTTCCGGTCTCGCGTAACGCGGTGTGGAATGCGACGGCTTCCGTGCCGACGGGGCTTTACGCCATCCGTGGCAAGGCAAGCCTGCACGTCGGTGAACGCATCGCCATCGAACCGCCGCCCGAACTGCGCAGCCTGCTCGCCGAGCGGCATTACCTCCCGACCGGCATTCCGCTGCTGAAGCGCATCGCGGCTGTGCGCGGCCAGCGCGTCTGCCGCTTCGCGCGACGCATAGCGATTGACGGCCAATATGTCGGCGCGGCGCGTGCGCGCGACCGACTGGGTCGCCCGCTGCCCGTCTGGGCGGGCTGCCGTGTGCTGCGCACTGGCGAGTTGTTCGTGATGAACCCGGCTGCGCCCGATAGCTTCGACGGCCGCTATTTCGGCGTGCTGCGCCTGGCCGATGTCATCGGCCGCGCGACGCCGGTCTGGACCGACGAAACGGGCGATGGCGACCATCAATGGTTCGCCGACCCCCGTTCGAACCTACCCACCAGTTCAACAACCGAAGGAGACTGAACGATGAAGATTGGATGCTTTGTGACCGCTGATGGCGGCTTTGCCGGACACATCACGACGCTTACGCTCGACATTGGCGTGGTGCTGCTCCCCACCGAACAGTCCGACAACGAGAACGCGCCCGATTACCGGGTGATTGCCGACGACGGCGACGAGTCGCGCGAGGTTGGTGCGGGTTGGAAGCGCACCGGCGAGAAGGCCGGCGACTATGTTGC
>JBFWSE010000215.1:0-3171 GCA_050248535.1 Novosphingobium sp. | reverse complement strand
AGGCGGCACTGGGTCCGGAATGGCTGGTCGAGGCGAAGGAAGTAGCCGGGCAGGCTGGCAGCGGGGCGCTTCCGGCCGAGTCCATTCCCGGCATCGCCTTGGCCATAGCGCCATTGGGCCGCAAGTCCGGCGCTGCGCTCAAGGCGCTGGCCACACGGTTGGCCGCGCTGCCCGTCCCGGTCATCGGCCGGATCGCCGGCGACCGTCTGCTGCTCGACTTGCGCTGCCTCGAAGACGAAGCGGGCTTCACCGCGCAACTGGACCTGTTGCCGGGCATGTCTTAGAACCCGGAGCGGTTCATCCGGCCCGGCTCCGTCTGTGCTGAGCTTGTCGAAGCACTGTCCTTTTCTTCGTGCCCCACGCGTAATGGCCTGGAGAAAAAGCAATCCTTCGACAAGCTCAGGATAGTCGGCATTGGGGTGAGGTGGTCGGAGTCATTCGATTGCCGCCATCTTGGGCGAGCGGAAGAGAAACGTCCCCGGTGGGGCGCGCGGACTTCAAATCCGTGGGGAGGCGCCCGGCGCCTCCGGCAGGTTCGACTCCTGCCTCTTCCGCCAGCAGCCTCGATCAGGCGCGCACTTCCGACAGGCTCGCCTCGTTCCAGCGCAAGGCCTTGAGCGCGGTTTCAACCATGTGCGGGGCGTTGAGCCCGGCTTCGTCGTATTGCTTGTCGGGGCTGCCGTGATCCTGAAAGAGGTCCGGCAGGCGCATGGTGCGGATCTTGAGGCCCGCATCGAGCAGTCCTTCGTCCGAGGCCATGGTCAGCACATGCGCGCCCAGCCCGCCGATGCTGCCTTCCTCGACAGTCAGGATCACTTCGTGGCTCGCCATCAGGCGGCGGATCAGCGCTTCGTCGAGCGGCTTGGCGAAGCGCAGGTCGGCGACAGTGGTGGCGAGGCCCTTGGCGTCGAGCAGGTCGGCCGCCTTGAGCGCTTCGGCGAGGCGCGTGCCGAGCGACAGGATCGCCACCTTGCCGCCCCGGTCTGAGCCGCGCACGATCCGGCCCTTGCCGATTTCGAGCTGCTGCGGCGTGGCAGGCAGTTCCACGCCGGTGCCGTTGCCGCGCGGATAGCGGAAGGCGATGGGGCCGCTATCGTGCAAGGCCGCGGTATAAGTCATATGCACCAGCTCCGCCTCGTCGGCGGCGGCCATGACCACCATGTTGGGCAGGCTGGCAAGATAGGTGATGTCGAAGCTGCCGGCATGAGTCGCGCCATCGGCGCCGACCAGCCCCGCCCGGTCGATGGCAAAGCGCACCGGCAGGTTCTGGATGGCGACGTCGTGAACCACCTGGTCATAGGCGCGCTGGAGGAAGGTCGAATAGATCGCACAAAAAGGCCGCATGCCCTGGGCCGCGAGACCTGCCGCGAAAGTCACCCCGTGCTGTTCGGCAATGCCGACATCGAAGCTGCGCTCCGGGTGCCGTTTGGCGAACTTGTCGACGCCCGTGCCGCTGGGCATCGCCGCGGTGATCGCGACAATGCTCGGGTCATGGTCGGCAAGATCGGCCAGGGTTTCGCCGAAGACATTCTGATATTGCGGCGGGCCGCCGGCGGACTTGGCCTGTTCGCCGGTGATGACATCGAATTTCTGGACGCCGTGATACTTGTCCGCCGCCTTTTCCGCCGGAGCATAGCCATGCCCCTTCTTGGTGACGACATGAATCAGGCACGGCCCTTCGGCCATGTCGCGCACGTTCTCGAGAATCGGCACCAGCTGATCGATGTTGTGGCCATCGATGGGGCCGACGTAGTAGAGTCCCAGCTCCTCGAACAAGGTGCCGCCCATGGCCATGCCGCGGGCATATTCGTCGGCCTTGTGCGCGGCGTGGTGCAGCGGTTCGGGGAGCTTGCGGGCCAGACGCCGGGCCAGTTCGCGCAAGCTCAGGAACGGGCGCGAGGAGACCAGCCGCGCCAGATAGGCCGAAAGCCCGCCCACCGGCGGCGCGATCGACATGTCGTTGTCGTTGAGGATAACCACCAGCCGGTTGCCGGCCTGCTTGGCGTTGTTCATCGCCTCATAGGCCATGCCCGCCGACATGGCCCCGTCGCCGATCACCGCGATGCCGCGCCCCGGCGTGCCGGCCAGCTTGTTGGCCACGGCAAAGCCCAGCGCCGCCGAAATCGAGGTCGAGCTGTGCGCCGCGCCGAAAGGATCGTATTCGCTTTCGCTGCGCTTGGTAAAACCGGAAATGCCGCCTGGCTGGCGGATCGTGCGGATGCGCTCGCGCCGGCCGGTCAGGATCTTGTGCGGATAGGCCTGATGGCCGACATCCCAGACCAGCCGGTCCTCGGGCGTGTTGAACACATAGTGGATCGCGACAGTCAGCTCGACCACGCCGAGCCCCGCGCCCAGATGGCCGCCGGTGACCGAAACCGCGGAGACCGTCTCTGCGCGCAACTCGTCGGCCAGCTGCCGCAACTGCGAGTGCGAAAGCTTGCGGAGATCGGAGGGGAGATTTACGCCGTCGAGCAGGGGCGTCGGTGACTGTGCATCCGTCATGAGACAAGCCTTTACACGTCTCCCTTTGTTGTGTCGAATGAAAGAGCCACAACAACTGCGGCATTTGTCGCACGGACAGGTCATTCGACAATGGAAATCCTGCAATCCGCCAGCCCGGTGAGTTTCATTCTGACGTCCGACCGGACTCGCGCAAAACCGTTCTACGCCGGCGCGCTGGGCCTCAAGATCCTGTCGGAAGACCCCTTTGCCGTGACTTTCGCCCTGTCTGGCGGCGCGATCATGCGGCTGACCGACCTGCCCGATCATCAGGCCTTGGGGCACACGGTGCTCGGCTGGAGCGTGCCCGATATTTCCGCGGCAGTGGCCGCATTGCGCGAAAGGGGGGTCACTTTCCGGATCTACGACGGCTTCGGGCAGGACGCCGACGGTATCTGGTCGCCGCCCGGTGGCGGGGCGATGGTGGCGTGGTTTACCGATCCGGATGGCAATGTGCTGAGCTTGACGCAGTTCGGGTAGGCTGCAGGGCCGGCAGATCGATGTCCGCTATTGAGGTGCGAAATTCGAAAGATGCCGTTCGGGATACGACAACATTGCGGACATTTGTCTTGGCCGGATTGCTCGCTATGAATGCCTGATGTCGCAGCAAGCAGAGCCAATTCCAAAGCGATTTAAGGTTGCGCGGCGCTGGCAATGGCATGCCGCTATCGC
>JBFWSE010000214.1:0-3271 GCA_050248535.1 Novosphingobium sp. | reverse complement strand
GCCTTGCTCGAACGGTTGGCGTCGACAAATGCCTGGCCAAGCTTCGCAGCATTGGCAGCGGACTTGGCGTCGAAAGGCACCATGAAATTGATCTTGCGTTCAATCGAAGCCTCGAAATCGGCCTTGTTGATTTCGGCGACGCCCTGGTGGACCTTATTGGCGACAACAATGACCTGGGCATGCGGCGCATTTGACTTGATCCATGACAGAAGCCGGATCGAATCGCGCGCCGCCGCCAGGGTCATCTCGGTCGCCAGCACAATCACATTCACGTCCGAAAGGATGTGCGGGAAGTTGATCAGCATGTTGCGCGGCAGGTCGATCATGGTCACTTCGAACGCCTGGCGGAATTCCTCCACCAGCTGAACGAAAGCGGATCCGTCGGTCAGCAGCGGCGCATTGATCGGTGCTTCCGCCGAGAGGATCGACAGGTGATCGTTGGCGCGAATCATGGCGCGTTCGATGAACAGGCCGTCGATACGGCTCGGATTTTCGATCGCATCGGTCAGGCCGCGGCCGGGCTCGAGATCGAGCGCCAGCGCGCCGGTGCCAAAGTGAATGTCGAGGTCCAGCAGCGCGGTCGGCAGCTTGCTGTCGGCGCTGAAATGCCAGGCCAGCGAAGTGGCCAGCGTCGAAGCCCCGACACCGCCGCGCGTGCCGATAATGGCCGTCGAAATGTGCTTGCGCGCTCCGCCGCCGTCCTGATGCTTGGGCGCGGCGAAGATCGACTGGGCATTGGCCAGCGCATCGCGCAGTTGCCCGGGCGAAAGCGGCTTCAGCAGATAGTCGTGGATGCCGCTGGCGAGCAGATCGCGATACAGCCGCACGTCATTGACCTGGCCGACCGCGACAACCACCGTTCCCGGTTCGCAGACTTCGGCAAGGGCATTGATATCGTTGAGCGGATCGCCGCTTTCCGACAGATCGACCATCAGGATATTGGGGCTGGCCGTTATCGAAAGCGACTGGACCGCGTTGCGCAGGCCGCCCTTGTTGCACTTTTCGGATTGCCATCCCATTTCGACGACGACTGGCCGCAGCACATCGAGCGATGCTTCGTCGCAGATGAAAGCGGCAAAACCGTCGCGATTGCCGGACGATCCGGATTTCCATGGCGCGTTCATGACTTAGTTACCCCCGCCGTTGGTCGAGTTGCTCTTGAGCCCCTTTTCGCCTGTCGGCTTCTGCTCGCGATAGGAACCGATCGCCTTGTTGGAGCTCATGATCACGGTCTGACCCGTGGTCGAATCGCCCTTGATCAGATGATCGGGGTTGGCGACCATCGCCGCCAGGTTCGAATTCGTTGCGCAACCGTAGTTGCTGCTGGTCGCATTCTTCAGATTGGCATCGGAATTTGCCGACCAGTCGGGGCAGCCCGGAACCGTGGCCGAAGCCCGGGTAAGAACTACCCGCACCATGCCGGCATCGACATGGCCCTGGGTGACTGGCGCTTCGCCACCCACCAGGATGCCATAACGGCCAGCGACGGCCGAAACATCGTTGCGCGTCGCTTCGCTCATCAACGGATCGTCGATCGTGACGCGGTCGCCATAACGCAGGTTCATGGCATCGAACCAGCCGGCGAGGCGGCGTTGTTCGGGCAGCGACAGGCCGCCCGCGCCGGACGAGAGATCGAGCACGAAATTGTTGTGCCGGACCACTGGCTGATGCAGGCTTTCAAGCGTGCGGTTGCCCGGCATCCCGCCACATCCGGCAAGCGCCAGACCCATGGAGAGAGCGAGCGCGGCCCCGGTGGCCTTGGTTGCGGACCGGAAACGGATCATGGTCATCGTCGTCTTCCCTCTCAATTCAGGCTGAAGCCAGGAGCGGCAGTCTTGCTCGAAGCCGAGCGGTTTCCTCGCCGCGATTTACGTTCTGCGCGACCCGACGGTGCGGCCTGCTCGCGGACCGAAACACCGGGCTGAGGCGTCTCATCGGGCGCAGTCGTCGGCCCAGGCCGCGTGGTTCCGGATTCGCCGTCAGAAAACTTGTTGCCGAGAATCTGCTGGGCAACATCCGGCGACTGCAATCCATCGGTCGGCAGCTTGATATCCTTGGCGTCGACGGGATTGACCAAATAGGGAGTCACCACAATGACCAGTTCGGTCTCGTTCTTGCGGAAGCTGTTCGACCGGAACAGCGCACCCAGGATCGGCAAATCGCCCGCTCCGGGAGTCTTGTCGATCGTGCTTGAGGCATTGTTGCTGAGCAGCCCGCCGATCATGAAGCTCTGACCAGAGCCCAGTTCGACTGTGGTCTCGGCCCGCCGGATGGTCAGCGCCGGAACCTGGAAGCCGTTGAGCGTAACCGCGCCTTCGCTGGTCAGCTGCGACACTTCGGGGCGCACGCGGATCGAAATCCGGCCGTTCGACAGCACAGTGGGTGTGAAGGCCAGGCTGACGCCATACTTCTTGTATTCGACCGAAGTCGTGCCAAGGCCCTGCGAAATCGGGATAGGGTATTCGCCGCCGGCAAGAAAGTCCGCGGTTTCACCCGAAAGCGCTGTCAAATTGGGCTGCGCCAGCGTGGTGACCAAGCCAACCTGTTCGCCCAGATCGAGCGAACCAAGGATGTCGGCACCGAACAGCTTACCGGCGAGGCCAATGGCCGTCTGCCCGGCAAGATTGGGGCTGAACGTGTAATTCGTACCACCGACAATGAACTTCCCGGTGGCAGGGTCAAAAGGCAGGTTCACCGAACCAGCCGGCAGGCCGAACTGGGCAGAGGCGTCAAGCTGCGGCAGGCCGGCTGTATTGACCGCACCGATGGTTCCCGGGACACGGCCCCGGGCCAGACCCATGGTGAAGCCACCCGTGAGGTCGCGAGTCGCGAGATTGGTGCCAATTTGCCGTGACAGCGACCGGCTGACTTCGGCGAAACGCACCATCAGGTTGACTTGCAGCGGTGTGGCCGTCCGCAAGCGGCTGATCACGTTCGCCTTGGCCGCATTACCCGATACAAACGCCTGGACGAGGCGTTCGGCTTCCGCAGCATCTTCGGGAGAAGCCACTGTACCCGTCAGCAGGAAAGTGTTGTTGCCAATGGTCGAGACAAGAATCTTTGCATCGGGCATCGCGAGATCGAGCATCTGGTCGACGCTCTCGAGGTTCGAACCTACGCGGACTGTCGCAGACCACACCGTGCGGCCCGAACGATCGCTGGCATAGACAGTGGTCTCGCCCGATCCCTTGCCGAAGATGTAGAGCTGGCTTTGCGACTTGATCTGGACATCGGCGACGCTTTCGTCGGCGACGAAAACATCCGTCATCCG
>JBFWSE010000213.1:0-3305 GCA_050248535.1 Novosphingobium sp. | reverse complement strand
CCTCATTGCGCCCGTTACGTCAGTGTCCAGTCTGGGCCATCGCCTGCTTGCAGCCGGGCGACAGCGCGTCGCGATTGCTGGCGAGGCATTGCACGGCTCGGCCCTGGCCCAGCGGCACGCCCTTGCACAGCACCTTGAAGTCGTTGGCGCAGAAGCGCCGGATCATGATCGCTTCCCCGATCCGCATCGGGCGCGGAGCGGCAGGCGCGGCGTCGGCCGGCGGCGGAACCGCCGCGGTGGCGGGCGGGGGCGGTGCGGCGGCTCCCGCAGGCGGCGGTGCCGCGGGGTGAGCCGGTGCCTTCGCGGCCTTCGGCGCGACTGGCTTGGCGGCGGCAGGGGGCGGCGCCTTGGGCGCCTCCGGGGCCTGAGGGTGCGGGTGCGGAGCTGCTGCGGCGGGCGCATGCGAGGGCGCGGGTTCGGCTTTCGGCTCGGGCTTGGGTTCCGGTTTCGCGGCCGCAGGAGCCGGGGCTGAAATCGCGTTCAGCGCGCCCTGGCAGCCGCCGGACAGGCTCGCCTTGTGCTTCATCAGGCATTCCAGCGCCTCGCGTCCGCCCGGCGTCACGCTCGAGCAGTTCGCCATGAAATCGGATCGGCAATTGCTACGGATCGCGTCCTGCTGCGCCTTGGTCGGAGCCTGGGCTTGGGAAAGGCCGGGAACAAGCATCAAAGCTGTGCCGAGAAGCCAAGCCGAGATTTTGAATCCGGTCATCGCTGCACTCCAATTCCTGTCATTTCCAGTTCAGTTCAACGCCGGCGCGCGATCGCGCTGTGGCACTTGTTGGTCAGCCGCTGCTGCTGGCCCGCCAGGCATTTGAGGACCTGGCCATACGGCACGCCCTGACACAGTAGCGAATGGTCCTCCCGGCAATTGCGCGCGACAAAGCGTGCTTCCTGTGTCGGCCGCATGCTCGGAACCTTGAGTTCCTCTGCGGGGGCCGGAGGCGCCGGGATCGCGATCCGGTCGGTCGACACCTGGCGCGGCGCGTCCGCGGTACCTCTGGGTGGCGCCGGCTTGCCGGGATCGGGCTGCGCCGAGGGTCTTAGCTGCGGAATTCCGGCGCGCTGCAGGGCGGCCTGGCAGGGCGGGGAGTGGACCGCGAAATTCCGCCTCAGGCACAGCACGGATTCCGCGCTACCCGGCACTACGCCCGCGCAAGTTCCCTTGATCTCGGAGGCGCAGGACGAACGCACCTCGGAATAGGGCGCAGGCACCGGGGACGGTGGCGGCCCCTTCTGTCTCTGCTGCGCCTGTGCGCCGCCCGACGCTGCAACTACGACTACCAGACCGGCAACCCGGCAGAGCGATCCGATCCCCACAATCACGCCTGACATCCCCTTCGCTGAAAAACGCCCCTCAAGGCACGGAACCATAATGGCTGCGGCAGCCGCCGTCAGTACCCGAACTTGTGATGGGCCAAGTCCTTGATACGGCGATATTTGTCAGCCATCCCAAATCGCCATAACTTGGCCGGCCGGCGGCGGCGCGGGCGCCGTTCGGACCCGAGCGACGGCCAGATGTCCGGGTCAAATGTTTGGGTCAAGCGTCAGGAGAATGCCATGCCGATGGATGCCGCCGAGATCGAGCGGCTGATCAAGACCCACATCCCGGATGCGCAGGTTTCGATCCGGGACCTTGCCGGCGACGGCGACCATTACGCGGCAACCGTTCTTGCGGAAAGCTTCCGCGGCAAGTCGCGGGTGCAGCAGCATCAACTGGTCTATCAGGCCCTGCGCGGACAGATGGGCGGCGAACTGCATGCCCTTGCGTTGCAGACCGGCGTGCCCGAATAGCGTGCTCACCCAGGACGACATTTTCGAGGCCGAGGGTACCTTTCACGCCCGCGAAGAAGTGACGGCAGGACTGCAGTCTTGCGCTGTTGCATGGGCGCCGGCCTGCCTATATTCGGAGACGACGACGCCCCGCCGGCCGCACGCGAAAAACAGGGACCCGAATTCCATGAGCATCGATCAGTTCATCAACAACGAAGTGAAGGCCAACGACGTGGTGCTGTTCATGAAGGGCACCCCGCAATTCCCTCAATGCGGTTTTTCGGGCCAGGTGGTCCAGATCCTCGATTACCTGCAGGTGCCCTATAAGGGCATCAATGTCCTGGAATCCGGCGATCTGCGCGAGGGCATCAAGCAATATTCGCAATGGCCGACCATCCCGCAGCTTTACGTGAAGGGCGAGTTCGTGGGCGGCTGCGATATCGTGCGCGAGATGTTCCAGGCCGGCGAGTTGCAGAACCTGCTGCTGGAGAAGGGTCTGGCGGTGCAGGGGCGCTCGCTCGCTTGAGGCGCGACGACGAGCGAAAATGAAAAAGGCCGCCCATCGGGCGGCCTTTTTGTCTTGTTGGGTCTGATACCGCAGATCAGCGCGAATAGAATTCCACCACCAGATGCGGCTCCATCTGCACCGGATAGGGCACGTCGGAAAGGGCAGGGATGCGAACGAATTTCGCGGTCTTCTTGCCGTGATCCACCTCGATGTAATCGGGCACGTCGCGTTCGGCGAGCGAGATGGCTTCCAGCACCAATACCATCTCCTTCGACTTGTCCTTCACCTCGATCACGTCGCCGACCTTGACCTGATAGCTCGGGATGTTGACCCGGCGGCCGTTCACCTTGACGTGGCCGTGATTGACGAACTGGCGCGCCGCGAAGATGGTCGGAACGAATTTCGCGCGATAGACCACGGCATCGAGACGGCGCTCCAGGAGGCCGATCAGGTTCGCGCCGGAATCGCCACGCAGGCGGATCGCCTCGGTATAGATCGCGCGGAACTGCTTTTCGGAGATGTCGCCGTAATAGCCTTTCAGCTTCTGCTTGGCGCGCAGCTGCACGCCATAATCGGAAAGCTTGCCCTTGCGGCGCTGGCCGTGCTGGCCGGGGCCGTATTCGCGCCGGTTGACCGGGCTCTTGGGTCGGCCCCAGACATTCTCGCCCATACGGCGATCGAGCTTGTATTTTGCCTCAGTGCGCTTGGTCATCGCGTCCTCTTTGAAAATCGACCGGTTTTGAGGAAACGCGCCCTCCTTTGTGCCGGGGATCGATCACGATACATCGTGATCGACTTGCAACAGGTCCCCGGTACCGACAGGTTCACAGGCCAAAGCGAATGGCCGGAACCACGGGTCGCGAAACGAGGAACGGGGGCCAAAAGGCCCCCGAACCGCGCCGGGTATCTAGAGGCTCGGGCCTGTCCTGTCAAACGGCAAGTTTCCGAGTGTCCGTCATTTCAGTCCCATCCCGGACAGCGCGCGCGCCAACGGCTCCGGCGGGATACGCCCCGAGGTCAGAAGGAA
>JBFWSE010000212.1:0-3454 GCA_050248535.1 Novosphingobium sp. | reverse complement strand
CCCCTGCTCTTGCCCGCCTCGATGCAAGTGGAACTCGATTGCCTGAACCGGCGCCACCGGGAGCAAAGGTGAATTGGCCATTCTCCGAGTCGTGATAGGGATTGAACTTGTGTTCGAGGAAACGCCAGGCAGCATCGCCAGTTAAGTATATACCGGTGCGCATATAGTGTTCCCATAGCAAGTGCCGGGCAGTCTTCTGTTCGATGCGGGGAGTTGCTTCGGACGTAGCGGTTCCTCTTGTCTTGAGTCGGAACATATGGCGAACATATTTCGTTTTGTCAATATAATTAGCCGAATAGGTTCGTGCGGCTGGCCCAAGTGCCGGGTGCCGGACCCTACAGAATATATTTCGACAGATCGCTGTCCCTGGCCAGCCCAGCCAGCCGTTCGCTGACATAGGCGGCATCCACTGTAACCGTTTCGCCCGCCCGGTCCTCGGCTTCGAAGCTCAGGTCCTCCAGCAGCTTTTCCATCACGGTCTGCAAGCGCCGTGCGCCGATGTTCTCGACGCTTTCGTTCACTTGCGCGGCAATCTTCGCCACTTCGCGGACCGCTTCGGGCGTGAAATCCAGCGTCACTTTCTCGGTGGCGATCAGCGCGCGGTACTGTTCGACCAGATTGGCCCGTGTTTCGGAAAGGATGCGGACGAAGTCCTCTTCGCTCAGCGCCCTCAATTCGACCCGGATCGGCAGGCGGCCCTGCAATTCGGGCAGCATGTCGCTGGGCTTGGCGACGTGAAACGCGCCGGAGGCGATGAACAGCACGTGGTCGGTCTTCATCGGGCCGTATTTGGTGGCAACCGTAGTGCCCTCGATAAGGGGCAGAAGGTCCCTCTGAACACCCTCACGCGATACCGAGCCGCCCCTGACATCGGAGACCGCGATCTTGTCGATCTCGTCGAGGAAGACGATGCCATTGGTCTCGGCATTGGCCAGCGCGACGCGGGCGACATCGTCCTGGTCCATGCGCTTTTCGCTCTCTTCGTCGACCAGTTTGTCCCAGGCGTCGGGCACTTTCAGCTTGCGCCGCTTCAACGGCACCTTGCCCATGGCCTTGGACATCATGTCGGAAAGATTGATCATGCCGACATTGCCGCCCATGCCGCCCAGCTCGAAGGGCATCGAAGGCGCTTCCTCGACTTCGATCTCGACTTCGACATCGTTCATCGCGTTTTCGACGATGCGCTGGCGGAAGCTTTCGCGAGTGGCTTCCGACGCGCCATCGCCGACCAGCGCCTTGAGCAGCCGGTCCATCGCCGCATGGCTGGCCGCCTCGCGTACCGATTCGCGGCGGCGGTCCTTCTCGAGCCGGATCGCTTCCTCGACCAGATCGCGGGCGATCTGCTCGACATCGCGGCCGACATAGCCAACTTCGGTGAACTTGGTCGCCTCGACCTTGACGAAAGGCGCTTCGGCGAGCTTCGCCAGCCGCCGGCTGATCTCGGTCTTGCCGCAGCCGGTGGGGCCGATCATCAGGATGTTCTTGGGCGTGACTTCGTCGCGCAGTTCGGCGCTGAGGCGCTGACGGCGCCAACGGTTGCGCAACGCGACCGCGACCGCGCGCTTGGCGTCGGCCTGGCCGATGATATGCTCATCGAGCGCTGCGACAATGGCTTTGGGAGTGAGTTTGTCGTTCATTTGGTTCCACTTGCTCTCTCCCTTTCAGGGGAGAGATACGGAGACTTGGCTGCGCAGCAGACTAGTCGGAGTTGAGAGGGGCCAGGCCGCGCACTTTCCCCTCTCCCAACCCTCTCCCCTGAAGGGGAGATGGCTTACGTTTCAATGCTTTCCACCGTCACCCGGTCATTGGTGAACACGCAAACCTCGGCCGCAACCGCCATGGCGCGCCGCGCGATCTTTTCCGCGTCGTCCTCATAGTCAGACAGCGCCCGCGCCGCAGCCAGGGCATAGTTTCCGCCCGATCCGATCGCGGCGATGCCGCCTTCGGGCTCGAGCACATCGCCATTGCCGGTGAGGATCAGCAAGGTCTCCGCGTCCGCCACGATCATCAAGGCTTCGAGATTGCGCAGATACTTGTCTGTCCGCCAATCCTTGGCCAGCTCGACCGCCGCGCGCATCAGCTGGCCACGGTATTGCTCCAGCTTCTTTTCCAGCCGTTCGAACAAGGTGAAAGCATCGGCCGTAGCTCCGGCGAATCCGGCGATCACCTTGTCGCCTTCCCCCAGCCGGCGCACCTTGCGGGCATTGGGCTTCATCACCGTGTTGCCCATCGAGACTTGACCATCGCCGGCAATGACAGTCCTGCCGTTGCGCTTGACGCCGATGATGGTGGTTCCATGCCACTGGATCAGGCCGTGGCTCGCCGCATCATTGCTCATGCGACGCGATATATGCTTGACCTCGGCAGGATCAAGTTAGCTTCCGTTCGGCCCACCGCCCGGGCCACCGCCGCCAGGGCCAACTCCGGGCGCGCCGACGGAACCGATATTGCCGAACAGGTCTTCGATGAATGTCCGGTCGCGGCCCAGAGTCGGGGTCTTGTGGCCATCGGGATCGAGCCTGGCGACCTTCTCCATGCCCGCGCGATCGACACCCACCACATTGCCGGCCTCATCGAATCGCACGCGCAGGATCGTCTGATCCTGGGAGCGGGCCCGTTTGAATGGCTTCTGGCTGGTTTCCTGCGAGACGTAGAACCAGCTCTTGTCTCCGAACTGGCTGACGAAAGTGGGCCGGCCCAGCGCACTCTCGACAGACCGGCGGTTGTCGATGCCGGGCTGTACCGAATCGACCAGCGCCGCATCGGAAAGATAGCCGCGGTGATCGCGGATCGTGGTGCAGCCTGTGGCCAGGGCGGCAAGCCCCACGGCCAGGCCGAGCCCCACTGCCATCCGCCCGATCGATCCCGTCATCTTCGAAACTCCATTGCCAGCGCCCATGGGCCGCGTGTAACGGCGCTAGCCTTAGGCCCGCCTGCCCGGCACCGCAATCCCATTGGACCATCCAATCGGGTCCGGTCGTTGGCACATGGGCGTTGAATCGCCGATGAACAAGTGAGACCAGCCCCCCGTGTCCCTCCTCTCCCGCCTGTTCGGCCCCAAGGCCCACGACCGCACACTCATGCGCCCGCTATGGCATCGCGTGGTGGAAGTGGCGCGTGAAAAGGAGTGGTACAGCGCATGCGGCGTCGCCGATACCGTTGCCGGCCGGTTCGACATGATAACTCTGGTTCTCGCCATGGTCCTGTTGCGCATGGAGCGCGAGGAAGCACTGATTGCGCCTTCGGTGCGGCTTACCGAGCTGTTCGTCGATGACATGGACGGACAACTGCGCAACAAGGGCGTGGGCGATCTGGTCGTGGGCAAGCACATCGGCAAGCTGATGGGCGTGCTCGGCGGCCGGCTGGGCGCCCTGCGTGAGGCCCTGCCCCAGGGCGAAGCGGCAGTGGCGCAAGTCGCGCAGCGCAATGCGACGCTGGCCGAACATGGCGAAAG
>JBFWSE010000211.1:0-3541 GCA_050248535.1 Novosphingobium sp. | reverse complement strand
CTCGATGTCCACGTCCAGCACCTTGACCTTGACGCTGTCGCCCTTGCGGAACTTCTGGATGGCCGCTTCGCCCGGCTCGTCCCAGGAAAGGTCGGACAGATGCACCATGCCGTCGATGTCGCCCGGCAGGCCGACGAACAGACCAAACTCGGTGATGTTCTTGATCTCGCCTTCCAGTTCGGCACCGGCGGTGAACTTGGCCGCAAAGCTGTCCCACGGATTGTCCATGCACTGCTTCAGGCCGAGCGAGATGCGCCGCTTGGTCATGTCGACGTCCAGCACCATCACTTCGACTTCCTGCGAGGTCGAAACGATCTTGCCCGGATGCACGTTCTTCTTGGTCCAGCTCATCTCGGAGACGTGCACCAGACCTTCAACACCAGGCTCCAGCTCCACGAAGGCGCCGTAGTCGGTGATGTTGGTGACGCGGCCCTTGAGCTTGACGCCCACCGGGTACTTGGCTTCGGCGCCTTCCCATGGATCGGACAGCAGCTGCTTCATGCCGAGCGAGATGCGCTGCGTCTCGGGATTGAAGCGGATGACCTGCACCTTGACATGCTGGCCGATGGCCAGCGCCTCGGACGGATGATTGATGCGCTTCCAGGCGATGTCGGTGACGTGCAGCAGGCCGTCGACGCCGCCCAGATCGACGAAGGCGCCGTAATCGGTGATGTTCTTGACGACGCCTTCCAGCACCTGGCCTTCCGAAAGATTGGCGACCAGTTCCGAACGCGCTTCGGCGCGGCTCTCTTCCAGCACGGCGCGGCGGGAGACGACGATATTGCCGCGACGGCGATCCATCTTGAGGATCTGGAACGGCTGCGGGCTGCCCATCAGCGGTCCGACGTCGCGCACGGGGCGCACATCGACCTGACTGCCCGGCAGGAACGCCACGGCGCCCGACAGGTCGACGGTGAAGCCGCCCTTGACGCGACCGAAGATCACGCCGGTGACGCGCTCGTTGCCGGTGAAGGCCTTCTCGAGCTGGGTCCAGGCTTCCTCGCGACGCGCCTTCTCGCGCGACAGCATGGCTTCGCCATTGCGGTCTTCCATGCGCTCGACGAACACTTCGACGATGTCGCCGATATTGATATTGGCGGCCTGGCCGCCATTGGAGAATTCGCGGAGCGGGATGCGGCCTTCGGACTTCAGGCCGACATCGACGACGACGAAATCATTGGCAAGGCCGACGACCCGGCCTTGAACCACCGCGCCTTCGAAACCCTGGGACTGGCCCAAAGTCTCGTCGAGCATCGCGGCAAAATCTTCCATCGGCGGAACGGAGTCCGCCTTCACAGCAGTACGAGCCATTTTTTCTCCTTCAACGATCCCACGGGCACCACGCCCGTCCGGCCAGCCGGTTGTCCCGGTGGATCCTGCGCCGAATTCCCTGACATCGGACTGTTGGGATTTGTCCGCTGCAGCCATCCCTTACGTAGGTAATCGAACTCGCCCGACGGGGCCGATGGCTTCAGGAGCCCCGTCCGGCACGCTTCGCTTCGATATGCGCAACGACGCGATCGAAAACCTGGTCGGCGCCAAGCGCCGTGGTGTCCAATAGGAAAGCGTCGGCGGCTGGCACCAGAGGTGCAGCAGATCGGGCGCTGTCGCGGGCGTCGCGTTCGCGCATATCGGCAAGAACGCGCGTCTTTATAGTGTCCACCCCCGCCGCCTGCAACTCTTGGAATCGCCGCTCGGCGCGGGCCTCGGCGCTGGCGGTCAGGAATATTTTCACATCGGCATCGGGGCAAATGACCGTGCCGATGTCTCGGCCATCCAGAATCGTCCCTTTTGCATCGCCGGGTGGATTTTTGGCGAATTTTCTTTGAAATTCAATGAGTTGAAGGCGAACTTCGGGAATAGCGGCGACTTTGGATGCCACGGCGCCGACCGCTTCCTCCCGCAATCCCGCTTGCTGCAAGTCTTCAGGTTTCAGCTTCTGAGCAGCGACAATGGCGCGGTCCCGTTCGCTGCCGTCCTGCGAGCCAGCCAGAACCCGGGCGGCAACTGCCCTATAGATCAACCCGGTATCGAGCAGCGCCAGCCGATAATGGGCCGCCAGCCGCCGCGCGAGCGTGCCCTTGCCAGCCGCCGAGGGGCCATCCAGCGCGATGATCATGCGCTGCCCATCACGACTTGGCAGGCGCGATCCTGGCGCCAAGACCGTTCATCAGCGCAACGAAACCAGGGAAGCTGGTATCGACCATTTCGATATCGTCGACCGTCACAGCTTGGCGCGCGGCCATGCCCAGCACCAGGAACGACATGGCGATGCGGTGATCGAGATGCGTCTGCACCGTGCCGCCGCCATCGACCTTGCCGCCGGTGCCGTGCACTGTGAGGCTGTCGGCGCCGACCACGACCTTCACGCCATTGGCGGCGAGACCAGCCGCGATCGCCGCCAGACGGTCGCTCTCCTTCACTTTCAATTCCGCCAGGCCGCGCATGATCGTAGTGCCTTGAGCGCAGGCGGCAGCCACGGCCAGGATCGGGTATTCGTCGATCATACTGGGCGCGCGCTCCGCCGGCACGTCGATGCCCTTCAGACGCGCGCCACCTCTAACCAGCAGATCGGCGACTTTCTCGCCGCCGACCGATCGCTCGTTGCGCCATTCGATGGCAGCGCCCATTTCGCGCAAGCTCGTGTAAAGCCCGGTGCGCAAGGGATTGACGCCGACATGCTCGACCGTCAACTCCGCATCGCCGGCGATGCAGGCGGCAACGACGGGAAACGCCGCCGAGGAAGGATCGCCCGGCACTTCGATATCGCGCGCGATCAGATCGGGCTGGCCGACGATGGTTATCGCCAGGCCTTCATCGGTTTGCTCCTGGCGCAGGGTGGCGCCGAAATGCGCCAGCATGATTTCCGAATGATCGCGCGTGGCTTCGCGCTCAACGAGCGTCGTCTCGCCCATGGTGTTGAGGCCGGCCAGCAGCACGGCCGACTTGACCTGCGCCGACGGTACCGGCGTCACGTAGCGGATCGGCACCGGTGTGGCGGTGCCGATCACCGCCATCGGCAGGCGTAATCCATCGCGCGTCAGGAACTGTGCGCCGAATTGGGTCAGCGGCTCGGTGACGCGGCGCATGGGCCGGCGGCGCAAGGAGGCATCGCCAGTAACGAACGACACGAAGCCCGAGGTCGCCAGCAGCCCCGACAGCAGCCGCGCCGAGGTGCCTGAATTGCCCAGGTCGATAACATCGGCCGGCTCGCCGAAGCCGCCGACACCCACCCCGTTGACCCGCCAGGCCCCATTGCCGTCGCGGGTTACCGTGGCGCCCAGCAGCCGCATGGCGGCAGCGGTCCGCAGCACGTCCTCGCCCTCGAGCAGGCCGCTGACCCGGGTCTCGCCGACCGCCAGCGCGCCCAGCATCAGAGCGCGGTGGGAAATCGACTTGTCGCCGGGCGGGCGCAGGCGACCTTCGAGCCGGGCCGCCTTGCTGGAAATGAAGGGTTTCAGCGTCGTTCCCCGATAAGTGGATGCCCGTCCCAAGGACGCGGCTGGCCGGTTGTCTAGCACAGAGCGGCGAGCGGGAACCA
>JBFWSE010000210.1:0-3543 GCA_050248535.1 Novosphingobium sp. | reverse complement strand
AGCCACAAATGCCGTCCACCACCACCCGCCCAGCCACAGCGCCGTTCCCGCCACGGCTAGCATGACGAAAGCTGAGAGAGTGCGGACGCCAAGGTCGCTCTTTTTGGGTGGGGCTTCTGTCATAGCCAAATCCTCCCCCTCTGGGGGAGGGGAACCACGAAGTGGTGGAGGGGGGCGAGCAACGATGCACACGGTAGCGTGCAAGCCGCTATCGCGGCTTTCCTTGGTTCAGCCCTCCTCCGTCTCGCTGCGCGAGCCACCTCCCCCAGAGGGGGAGGATTTTGCTGCGATCTACCGCCCCCCATAACGCCGCTCCCTCAGGGCAAATTCATCCAGCGCTTCCTGCAAGTGCTCGGGCGTGAAGTCCGGCCACAGCACCTCGGTGAAATACAATTCCGCATAGGCCGCCTGCCACAGCAGGAAATTGGACAGACGCTGCTCCCCCGAAGTGCGGATCAGCAAGTCCAGCGGCGGCATGCCCGCCGTATCCAGCTCCGCCTCGATAGCATCCGGCGTCACCGCGCCCTTCGTCGCCGCATTCGCTGCTGCCCGCGCGATCTCGTCCTGCGCGCCGTAATTGAGCGCCACCGCAAGAATCACGCCCGTATTCGCCGCCGTCCGTTCCAGAGCCTGATCGACCAGTTCGGCCACATCCTTCGGAAACTTGCGATGATCGCCAATGATCCTCAGCCGCACATTGTTCGCCACGAATTCGTCGAGGTCGGACAGGATGAAGCGCTTCATCAGCCCCATCAGCGCGCCGATCTCGTCCTCACTACGCCGCCAGTTTTCGGTCGAAAAGGCATAGAGCGTCAGCGCTTCCAGACCAATATCCTTGGCCGCCCGCGACACCCGGCGCACGGCCTCTACTCCGCGCCGGTGCCCCTCGGCGCGCGGCAGGTGGCGCTGCTTGGCCCAGCGCCCGTTGCCATCCATGATGATCGCGACGTGCCTGGCGGTGGTCACTGAGCTTCCATCCGCTCATCCTGAGCCTGTCGCAGGATCACTGCGTCAGAATCTCTTTTTCCTTCTGCGCCGCAACCTCGTCCGCCGCCTTGATCATCTCATCGGTCAGCTTCTGCACTTCGGCCTCGCCGCGCTTGCGCTCGTCCTCGGAGATTTCCTTCTTGTTCTCGTCGGCCTTCAAGGCATCCATGCCGTCGCGCCGCACATTGCGGATCGCGACTTTGGCCTTCTCGGCATAGGAATGCGCCAGCTTGGCCAGTTCCTTGCGGCGCTCCTCGGTAAGGTCAGGGATCGGCAGGCGGATGTTGTTGCCGTCGTTGATCGGATTGAGCCCCAGCCCGGCCGAACGGATGGCCTTTTCCACCGGCCCGATGTTGGACTTGTCCCACACCTGCACCGAAAGCAGCCGCGGCTCTGGCGCGGAGACCGTGGCGACCTGATTGAGCGGCATATGGCTGCCATAGACTTCCACCGTGATCGGATCGAGCAGCGCGGTATTGGCGCGCCCGGTGCGCAGGCCGCCCAGATCGCTGCGCAGCGATTCGACCGCGCCCTTCATCCGACGTTCGAGGTCGGCCTTGTCGTATTTGGCCATGGTCCTATCCCTTCTTCACAACTGTTTGCACGCCCTTGCCCGCAAGCACCCGGGCTAGGTTGCCCTTCTCACGGATCGAAAAGACGATGATCGGAATGTCGTTGTCGCGGCACAGCGCGACGGCGCTGGCGTCCATCACCTTGAGATTGCCGGCCAGCACCGTGTCGTAATCAACGGTATCGTAACGCTTTGCCGACGCGTTGGTCTTGGGATCGCTGTCATAGACGCCGTCGACGCTGGTGCCCTTGAGCAGTGCATCGCACTGCATTTCCGCCGCACGCAAGGCCGCTCCAGAATCGGTAGTGAAATAGGGTGCGCCGACACCGGCGGCGAAAATTACCACCCGGCCCTTTTCGAGGTGCCGCTCGGCCCGGCGGCGGATTACCGGCTCGCAGACCTTGTCCATCTCAATCGCCGACTGGACGCGGGTCGGAACGCCCAGCTGCTCCAGTGCATTCTGCATGGCCAACGCATTCATCACGGTGGCCAGCATGCCCATGTAATCGGCCTGAGCCCTGTCCATGCCCTTGGCGGCGCCCGCCATCCCGCGAAAGATATTGCCGCCGCCTATGACGAGGCAAATCTCGAGGCCGGTATCCTTGGCCGCCTTCACTTCGCGCGCGAGTTCGGCGACGAATTCGGGGTCGATGCCAAATTGCTGATTGCCCATCAGCACTTCGCCGGAGAGCTTCAAGAGGATACGCTTGTAGGCCATGGGCGCGCCTTATAGCGACGGGGATTGCCGTGCCAAGCAAACAAAACCTCCCCGGAACGGGGAGGTGGCAGCCGCAAAGCGGCTGACGGAGGGGTCCTGTCCAAAAGGACCGACCCCTCCACCACTGCGCTTCGCGCGTGGTCCCCCTCCCCGTTCGGGGGAGGTGTTGTTGCTCAGCCGATGCCGGCCGCCGCGGCCACTTCCGCCGCGAAATCGCTTTCCTTCTTCTCGATGCCTTCACCGAGCTGGAAGCGGACATAGTCCTTGAGCACGATCTTGGCGCCAGCGGCCTTGCCGGCCTGATCGACAACCTGCGCAATCGGCGTCTTGTTGTCGATGACGAAGACCTGGCTCAGCAGGGCGTTGTCCTTGGCGAACTTGGCGATGGCGCCATCGACCATCTTGGCCTGGACTTCCGCCGGCTTGCCGCTCTCAGCCGCCTTTTCGGCCGCGATCTTGCGTTCGCGGTCGATCAGGTCTTTGTCCAGACCATCGGCATTGAGCGCCAGCGGGAAGGCCGCGGCGATGTGCATGGCAATCTGCTTGCCAAGCGGCTCGAGCACGTCGGCTCCGGCATCGCTTTCCAGCGCGACCAGCACGCCGATCTTGCCGAGGTTCGGTGCGGCGGCATTGTGCATATAGGGCACGATCAGGCCCGAAGAGACCGCGACCGACTTCATCCGGCGCACCTGCTGGTTTTCGCCAATCGTGGCGACATTGTTGGTCAGCACGTCGCCGACCGTGCCGCCGCCCGGATAGGCCGCCGCCTTCAGCGCCTCGACATCGTCGTTGGCGGCCGACAGCGCGACTTCGGTGGTCTTGCGCACGAAATCCTGGAACTGGTCGTTCTTGGCGACGAAGTCGGTTTCCGAGTTGACTTCGACGGCAACCCCGCGCGTACCCGAAACGGCAACGCCAACCAGGCCTTCGGCGGCCGTGCGGCTGCTCTTCTTGGCGACGGCGGCAAGGCCCTTGGCGCGCAGCAGATCGACCGCGGCTTCCATGTCGCCGCCGGTCTCGTCCAGAGCCTTCTTGCAGTCCATCATGCCCGCGCCGGTGCGCTCGCGCAGGTTTTTCACGTCAGTGGCGGTGTAAGCCATGGCGGATTTCCTTCCGTAATAATTCTCATGCCGCCGGGCCCTTGGACCCGGCGTGCGACAACAGTGTGACGACAGGCCTCAGGCCTCGGCGGGTGCTTCCTCGCCCGGCACCTCGGGAGCAGGGGCCGCGGCCGCTTCCTCCATGGAGGGCGCTTCGGCGGGCGCTT
>JBFWSE010000209.1:0-3564 GCA_050248535.1 Novosphingobium sp. | reverse complement strand
AATGTCGCCACCGCATCCCCGCCGCCCCATTTGGCCTGCATGGCCGGATCATCCGCCCGCAGGAACGGATTGGTGGCGAGTTCCCGGTCCAGCCTTGAAGGCACTGTCCATTCTTGCCGGCTGCGCTTGTCGGCAATCTCGTCGGTGTAGGCCCGCAACGCTGCGTTGTCCGGATCGGCATGGAGCGCGAAGCGGGCGTTGGATGCAGTGTATTCGTGCGCACAATAGAGCAGGGTGTCACCCGGCAGCGCCTTGATCCGCGACAGGCTCGCCCAGAATTGCGGCGCCGTGCCCTCGAACATCCGCCCGCAGCCGAGCGCGAACACCGCATCGCCGACAAAGGCGATGGAAGCTTGCGGCAAGTGATAGGCGATGTGGCCATTGGTGTGGCCGCCGACATCGATGACATGGGCGGTGAATGCGCCAAGGGTGACAGTGTCGCCCTGACCAACCGTGCGGTCGATCCCGGCGATCTTGTCGGCCTCCGCGGCAGGCGCGGTTATCGTGCAGCCTGTGGCTGCCTTGATTGCCTCGTTGCCGCCGGCGTGATCGGGGTGCCAGTGGGTATTCCAGATCTGGGTGATCTTCCAGCCTTTGGCATCCGCCTCGCGCAGATAGGCAGCGCCATCGGGCGTATCGATGCAGGCGGTCTCGCCGCTTTCGGGATCGTGCAGCAGATAGCCGTAGTTGTCGTCAAGGCAGGGGAACTGGTGGACTTCGAGCATGGGTATCTCCTCAACATCAGTCTAGGCGCGTGTGCCGAAAAGCAAAAGCCCGCCCGGATCGCTCCGGACGGGCTTTGAAAGCCCCTCCCCTGAAGGGGAGGGGGAGATTGCTTACTTCTTGGCCTTCAGCGCCTCGCCAAGGATGTCGCCCAGCGACGCGCCCGAATCGGACGAGCCGTACTGTTCGACAGCCTGCTTCTCTTCGGCCATCTGGTGTGCCTTGATCGAGAAATTGGGCTTTTTCGAACGGTCGAAGCCCGTAACCATGGCGTCGAACTTCTGGCCGACCTGGAAGCGATCCGGGCGCTGTTCGTCGCGGTCGCGGCCGAGATCGCTGCGCTTGATGAAGCCGGTGGCGCCATCGTCGCCCGCTTGCACTTCAAGCCCGCCGTCGCGCACTTCGAGCACGGTGACAGTGACCACTTCGCCCTTGCGCAGCGAACCTCCGGCGGCGGCAGTGCCGCCAGCGGCCGGCGCGCCCTTTTCGAGCTGCTTCATGCCGAGCGAGATGCGCTCCTTCTCGACATCGACGTCGAGCACCACGGCCTTGACCTGCTCGCCCTTGCGGTGAAGCGCGAGCGCGTCCTCGCCCGAAATGCCCCAGGCGATGTCCGACATGTGGACCATGCCGTCGACGTCGCCGTCGAGGCCAATGAACAGGCCGAACTCGGTGGCGTTCTTGACTTCGCCTTCCACCTGGCTGCCCACCGGGTGCTTTTCGGCAAAGGCTTCCCAGGGGTTCTGCTGCGCCTGCTTGAGGCCCAGCGAGATGCGGCGCTTGTCCGTATCGACTTCGAGCACAAGCACGTCGACTTCCTGGCTGGTCGAAACGATCTTGCCTGGGTGGACGTTCTTCTTGGTCCAGCTCATTTCCGAAACGTGGATCAGGCCTTCGATGCCCGCTTCCAGTTCGACGAAAGCGCCGTATTCGGTGATGTTGGTGACGGTGCCATGCAGCTTGGCGCCGATCGGGTACTTGGCTTCGACGCCTTCCCACGGATCGCTTTCGAGCTGCTTCATGCCCAGCGAGATGCGCTGCGTATCCTGGTTGATGCGGATGATCTGCACCTTCACCGTGTCACCGATATTGATGACTTCGTTGGGGTGGTTGACCCGCTTGTAGCTCATGTCGGTGACATGGAGCAGGCCGTCGATGCCGCCCAGATCGACGAAAGCGCCGTAATCGGTGATGTTCTTGACCACGCCGTCGATAATCTGGCCTTCGGCGAGGTTCTGGATCAGGCCCGAGCGCTGTTCGGCGCGGGTTTCTTCCAGCACGGCGCGGCGAGAGACGACGATGTTGCCGCGGCGGCGGTCCATCTTGAGTATCTGGAACGGCTGCGGGACGTCCATCAGCGGCTGCACATCACGCACCGGACGGATATCGACCTGCGAGCCCGGAAGGAAGGCCACGGCACCATCGAGATCGACGGTGAAGCCGCCCTTGACCCGGCCGAAGATCACGCCTTCGACGCGCTTGCCTTCGCTGAATTCTGCTTCGAGCTTGTCCCAGCTGGCTTCGCGGCGTGCGCGATCCCGGCTGAGCATGGCTTCGCCTTCGGAATTTTCGACGCGGTCGACGAAGACTTCGACTTCGTCGCCGACCGAAAGGCCGTGCGGCTGGCCGGGCATGGCGAATTCGCGAAGCGGCACGCGGCCTTCGCTCTTCAGGCCGACGTCGATGACCGCCTTGTCGCCTTCGATAGCGGTGATGGTGCCCTTGACCACGCGGCCTTCGAAGCCGCCGTCGGCCGCATCACCCAGAGTTTCGTCGAGGAGCGCGGCAAACTCGTCGCGCGTGGGATTGGCAACAGATGCCATATGTTCAGTTTCCTGTATCGATATTTCCGGCCGGGCGGTTTTTCCGCCGGTCTTTCCTCCGCCGCGGCTTGATTGCCGCCTCTCCCGGGCAGGGAGAGTTTTGACGGGCCAAAAGGGCCGAACCCCGCGCCGGGCCGGACGCCGTGACGCGAGTCCCGCAAGCCGCAAGGCCCGGGGGACCGGCGGCGCTTAGGCGCGGCTTGCCGCAAATGCAAGGAAATTGGCGGCGCAGGCCGTCAGTTCGTGGCGGCGGGCGGAGCGGCGACCTGTTGGGCCAAGGCCGTGGCCGAGGCGCCGTCCTTTTTCCAGGTGACGGACAGACTGCGCGCCCCGGCCGCATCGACTGTCACGTCCCAGCTCAAGGTCCCATCATCCGACTTGCCTTCCCGGCGCGCCGGATCGAGCGGCGGCAGGTTCCTGACCTTGGGCCGCTTGGCGGGCGGCTTGCCATCCGGCCGTCTGCGGCGTTCGGGGCAATCGGCGATCAGCGCCGATATCATTTCGGGCTCGGCAAGCGGCTGGGCGAGACTGTCACCGTGATCGAGCACCCATTTGTAGCCGCCGTCCTTCTGGCGCTGCCAGATGGTCGTGAACCAGCCTGTGCCATTGGCGCGCTGCCAGGCGCCGTGGCTGACTATCAGCGATCCGTCGCAGCTCGACCAGACCCGGTGCGGTTGCCAGCGCACCGCGACGGGCGGATTGGGCCGGTCCTTGAGCCATTCCTGGGCATAGACCATGCGCGGCTCGAACATCACGGCGTCGCGCGCGGCGGTTTCGGCAAAGGCAGTCCACTGGCCCTTTTCCTGGGCCAGCCGGGCGAAGGCGGTTTCCGCGGCGATGACGGCGCTGGGGTTGGCGTAGGAATTGCGCGAGCGGCTTTGCGGTTGCCGTTCACTCGAAGACGATCCCCGATGGTCCTGCGCCGCGGCGGAAGTCGCCACCAGCAGGGCGAGCACAATCGTCGCGCGCTTCACAGCACGCTTTCGTCGAAAGCACTCCCCATGTTGCGGTGAGCGGC
>JBFWSE010000208.1:0-3639 GCA_050248535.1 Novosphingobium sp. | reverse complement strand
GGGCTGTTGTCGGTTCTAAGCAAGCTCCAGCGCAGAGGGCACGATGAGGCCATTCGTGACATCTGGGGCTGGGGGCGGGGCAACGGCTGGAAGATCGTCAAGGCCGCGATGGCCGATGCTGGGATTGTTGGCCCGCAGGCCTGTCCCAAGGGATTACGCCACGGATTTGCGGTGACGGCGCTTCAGCAGGGGTTGCCGCTTAATATGATTCGCAAGTGGCTTGGGCACAGCCGCCTGAGCACGACAGCTATCTATGCGGACGCCACCGGTCCGGAGGAACGGGACATCGCCGAACGGTTCTGGCGCACCTTCACCTGAGCGGCAGTGAACAGAATGCACCATTCTGTTTACTGCTCGGGGAGGGCTGCGCCATGGGTGCTGCCGCGGGGGTTGGGTTAGTCGCACTTATCTTTGCCATTTTCGGCATGTTCGCACCTGTTATCGGGCTGTTCATCGGATGGGGCGCGCTGGCCGTCGCCTGTGTCGCCGCGCTGCTTGGCGATAAGGGGCTTACCACGGCAATCGTGTTGCTGTCGGCTCTCGGTTTCATCTTCTTCACACCATCGCTCTGGATCACGACGGTCACGACCGACTTTCGGCAGGGCGGCTACGGGTACGTCATCGTCAGCGCCATCATGGTCTTCGCTCCGTTGGTCTGCATGTTCCTGCGGCAGACCGGCCGCTTCGCCCTCGGCAAATCCCCCTCAGACGCCACACAGCCGTAGACAACACGGCTCCCGATAGTCCGTGCCGTGGCGGCGGTGACGTTCGCCCTCGATGGGCGCTTTGCGCGTCCCCCCTTTTGAATAAGGACAGGAACATGCTCGGTAAGAGAAGCCGGCCAGCGCACATCCTCGGCCCTGCCGTCATGCTGGTTTTGACGGCATGCCAAGGCGCGCCGGAACTCGGCGACGGAGGATCGGCCGTTTCGGGTTCCGCCGGCGCGGCGGGAACGCAAGACGAAACCCACCAACTGGTGAAATGCCAGGTGCCGCTCGGTACGGCGGCGCTGGTTGAGCCCGAGAGCAACAGTGCGGCGCTGCTGCAATCCGTCGGGCTGCAATCCCCCACCCCGTTGTTGCGTCTCCTGATGGCGCAATCGAACTGCTTCCGCGTGATCGATCGCGGTGCGGCGCTTGCGAACATCCAGACCGAGCAAACGCTCAAACAATCCGGGATGCTTCAGAGCGGGGCGACCACCGCCCGCGGCCGGATGGTCACGGTCCAGTGGCTCATCACGCCGAACGTCGTGTTCTCGAACCCTAACGCCGGCGGCTTCGGCGCTCTTGGGGCACTCGGAGGATTTCTGGGGCCAGGCGGTGCGATCATCGGCGCGCTTGCCGGCAGCATCAAAATCCAGGAAGCGCAGACGACGCTCTTCCTCACCGACGCTCAGACTGGCGAGCAGACTGGCGTGAGCGAGGGGGCTGCAAAGGTCACGGACTTTGGCGGCGGTGCGGGCCTCGGCGGTTTCGGCGGCGGCATCGCCGGTCTCGGTGCGGTCGGTGGATACGGCAATACGGCCGAAGGAAAGCTGATCGCTGCCGCCTACCTCGACGCATTCAACAAGCTGGTCGCGCATATTCGCGCCACCACGCCCAACCTCCCCACCGTTACCGGCGAAGAGCCGGCTGCGGTCTCGGGTCCGCGTGTGGCGGCCGACGCGGTGCCGACTGCCGGGCAGAGCTTCTTGCCCTTGGTGCGCGTCAACATCCGCGGAGCGCCGGATCGGTCCGGTGCGGTCGTCACGACGGTTGCGCCTGGCACGGTGCTGGTCGCTGCCGGCGATCATCAGGATGGGTGGTTCCTGGTGACGATGAGTGGGGGCGCGAAGGGATGGGTGCTTGCTCGCAACCTGACTGCAGCGCGCTGACACAACAATGTGTGGTTGCGCCTCGTGATGCACCGGTCCAGGGTATTTTGTCCCTGCGCAGGAGCATGTAGCCACGATTGATCGCTTCGAAGAGGAGACCATGGCGATGATACGAAAGACCGGGATTAGGGCCTTACTTGCATTGATACTGGTGGCCACCGTATCGATCGGCGCGCATGCGGCGCCCTGGTACACCGAAGCTGGCATCGCGACGCAGGGCTATGATCCGGTCGCCTATTTCTCTGAAGGCAGAGCCGTTCGAGGTGACGTCGATTTCCATTACAAATGGGATGGCGTTACGTGGCTGTTCGCATCAGCTGCGAACCGGGACACGTTCGCAGCCGAACCCGAGAAATATGCGCCCCAGTATGGCGGACACTGTTCCATGGCGATGGCCGGCGGCAAGAAATCCCGCGGCAGCGGCGAAGCCTGGTCCATCCAGAACGGCAAACTCTACCTTAATGGCAACACCGATGTTCGGGACCGGTGGCTTCTAGACCCATCCAAATATATCGCGCGGGCAGATGATTGGTGGCCGCGCGTTAAGGATGACTGACAGCATGCACGTACCATCGAGCGAACGCTTGATGGCTATGTGACCGAATCATCGCCTTGTGTTGCAGCCGCGATGGCCTCGCGTGCGGAGCGCGTGCTTGTCGGAAGGCGACGTTCTTTGCTCAAATGAAGACAACGTCGCTTTTCTTCAACGGGAGGTTCATGTGGCTCGCCGCAGCGTTGCCAGAGAAGGTCCCGATCCCGTCGATGTCCACGTCGGAGCGCGGGTGCGCGATCTGCGGATTGCGGAAGGTATGAGCCAGTCGGCATTGGCTGCACGGATCGGTCTCACCTTTCAGCAAGTCCAGAAGTACGAGCGCGGCACAAACCGGATCAGCGCATCGGTCCTGTTCCGCATCGGCCATGAACTCAATGTTCCGGTCGCCTACTTCTTCGATGAGATGTCCGCTCGTCCAGCTGAGAAGGACGCCGGTGCGCCGGTGCTGACCAGGCTTCATCTGGAGCTGATCCGGGATTTTAACCGGATACCGAAGGGTCCCGCACAAGAACACGCCCGGAAGCTGATCCGGGCGTGTGCTGATGTTCTTGAGAAACGGTAGCGCGGGTATTGGGCCCGTCCAGGCCGCACGGCTACGCCTTTGCGCGCTCGACGATGATTCGGCCATGGCCCCGGCGAATGACATAGCCGCCACGCGGGATTCTGAGCCCCTTCTCGTTGACGAGCATCATCAGCGCTTCCGTGATCATGTCTGCATTCTTGTCGCCTTCCTCGGTCGAGGACTGAGAGCCGGCCGTTTCCAGCCACTGCACGAAGGCGCGGTTCGCGATCTCATCGCCCAAAGACTTCCGCAGCGCATTGAGTTTCCGCTTCTGTCCTTTGCTAAGGGATGCTTCGTCGATGCCAGAGGCCATTCTTTTCTCCTAGGTGGGAATTGTATGACGTTCGTTTGCCAAAGCACGTGCCAGAATACGGTCGCGGCAGTCGAATATTTGCAAAGAAAACTATCTACAGTTTCATATAGAGCGGGCTTGTCCAGAAAGCAAATGAGATTGCGCAATATCTTTCCAAGGCACGGTAACGGCGCTGAATGGATTTGACGGTGTGCCGTCGATCATTAACTTCACGCAAATGTGGTAGTTCGGCAGCGACATCAGATCGTGTGCGCTGAACTCGGGATAGAACTCGCGGCCGAGTGCCGCAGCGTCGTCAGCTCCGAGACGAAAGGCGGCGAGTGTTCCAGCATTGCCGA
>JBFWSE010000207.1:0-3643 GCA_050248535.1 Novosphingobium sp. | reverse complement strand
ACTTCGAGAACTTTTTCCAGATGTCCATGTATCGCGGCGAGGCGGGTATCTTCGGCGAGCCGGGCTGGCTCGGCTGGTGGACGGTGTTCTTCTGGGGCTGGTTCATGGGCTATGGTCCGCTTATGGCGATCTTCATCGCGCGCGTCAGCCGCGGTCGGTCAATCCGCCAGATCGTCATCATGCTGTCGATCGCCGCGCCGCTCATCACCAACTTTTGGTTTACGATCATCGGCGGTTCGGGCATCGCATTCGAAATAGTTACGCCGGGTGTCATCTCCGGGCCGTTCGAGGGCTTCAACCTGCCCGCAGCGCTGCTGGCAATCACCAGCGCCATGCCTGCCGGTTTCGTCCTGTCGATCCTTTTCCTGATCCTGACGATGATCTTCGTGGCTACCACAAGCGACTCGATGAGTTATGTCATCTCGGCCGCGATGTCGGATGGCGAACCCTCGGTCGCGCTCCGCGCCTTCTGGGGTATTGCAATGGGGGTGATGGCCCTGATCCTGATCTCGACCGGCGCGGGCGGCATCGGCAAGCTGCAAAGCTTCATCGTGGTGACGGCGGTGCCGGTGTCGATCATCCTGCTGCCATCGCTGTGGGACGCGCTGCGGATCACCTTGTTGCTCGGGCGCCGTCAGGCATGAGGCTGCGTTCGGGGCGCGCATGGACATGCGGCGCCCCGAACAACTAAAGTCCGGAGAAAAAAGTGAACAGCACGCTGCCACAAACGACCGGCGATGTGACCATGTTCCGCCGCTCGCCCGACGAGGTGATGACGCTCACCCGCATGGGCGCCGCCCATCCCATGCGTCTATCGTTTCTGCGCCAGTTGCTGCGCCGGGTCGAAGCCGAAGGTTGGCGTTTCGACCGTTCCCTCTGGGACGTCGACGCGCGCGGCGTAGGTCGCGCGGTCTATCGCGCAATCGGTCCAGTGCGCACGTACAGCCTTGTCGCCTTCGCCCACGACTTGCCCGACGAAATGCGCTCGGACCGCGTGATCGCCACCGCCTGGGACGCGACCTTTGCTCTGTTCGACGGAGATCCCACGTTCGCCGACATTGACAGGCTCGCCGCTAATGTGCCGCTGCAAGAGGCCGGGCGGATCAGCCAGCGCGAGTTGTCGCTTAGCCGCGCCAATCGCTCGGTCAGGCTGTTCGCCCATGTGATCGAGCGGTTGTCGCAGGGCTTACAGCCGGACCCGGCCG
The DNA here is from genome assembly GCA_050248535.1 of Novosphingobium sp. Taxonomy (GTDB): domain Bacteria; phylum Pseudomonadota; class Alphaproteobacteria; order Sphingomonadales; family Sphingomonadaceae; genus Novosphingobium. Next base: position 2,438 of record JBFWSE010000207.1, on the reverse strand, counting down.
AGGTGGCCGCGGTCGGTTATCTCATGCGCACCACGGCGGTCTACGGCGCGGGCAAGTTCGGTGCCGCCGACCGTTCGCTCATTGCTAATCGCGCGGAACTCTCCGCCCCATTCCAGGCGGAAATGCTGAGCGTCTGGCTGATCCGACAGTTCACCACCGACCTTGTCGAACATCTGGCAGCAGCGAAAGGCGGCGACCGGGCGGTGCGGCTTGAACCCGCCATCCGCCGCAGCCTTGGCGTCGGTAACTCGACTGGCCTTGGAATGGCGCCGTTTCTGGTGCGTCACCCGATGCTGATGAACAACTGGATGTGGGCACGCGAAGAAGCGCTGGCCCGCGTCCGCGCCCAGACGTCCGCCGAAACAGCAAGCGTTCAGAGGTTGCGCGAGGCACTGACAGATGCCCGCAGGAACGCTGATCTGTGGCATTCCGACCATCCCATTCAGATCGCAAAGCTCAAAGATCTCCGTGTCGACCTAGATCTGATCGAAACCAAGTTGACGACATGGCCCGAACGGACCCGGCATCCGTGGGATGAGTTGTGGCAGTGGGGCGAGGCTTCGCTCACCGTCGAGGGTCAGGAGGCGCTTCTGTCGTTGATGTTGGAACCGCACGGCCAGTTGATCGACGATCTGGGCGCCACCATGTCGGCCGAGGAAAGCATCGCGGTGCGGATCGATGGTTCGATGACCGTCGATACCTTACGCAGATTGATCGATGATCTATTCCGGTGGGCGCTCGACATCGACTTTACCGATCCGGCCAATACCGCCCGCTTCTGGTATGTGTCCGAGGAGAAGCTGGAGCCTCGACTCGGCGAGCGTCATTGTGAAGAAGGCGCCGCCCTGGAACAGCCGCTGTGTATCGCGCGGCTGGTCACGGAACTGAACGAGTCGCTCCAGGTTGTGGATGGGAGCATCTCGCTTGCCGCTTTCCTGATGCAGAACCCCGCCCAGCGCTATGCCGTGCGCCGCGTGCAGATCGCGCAAGACCACCCATTTGCCGAAGTGCGCGACAACTTGATCGGGGCGGGAATGCTGCCGATCGATCTGATGCGCTGCAAGCTGGCCTTCTTTGGGGCCAGCCGCTTCGATCCCCGCTCCGACAAATGGGTGCGCATCAGCCTGTTTCAGGAGATGCCCTATCCCGACGAAATGGCTGGAAGGATCCATGGTGCAGACGACCGAAGCTCATGACCCGACAGCGTCGGCGACAACCTTTCCTGAACATCCCGCGCCGCTGACACGGCTGTCGCGTAACGAGGTGGAATCTCTGTGCTTGAAGGCCGCCCGTGGAGCCGGCTTGCCCTGGGGCCTGACCGAGGAAGCCGGCTTCGCCGCGGGCTGGCTGGCGTCTCGCGGTGCAGACGGACCTGCGGTCTTGCTGGCTCATCTCACGGCACGACCGGAGGTTAGCGACGCGATTGCGATCAGGGATCGTGTCTGGTCCGCGCTGAAGGGTGGTTCCCTTTGTCCGATCGCGCTCGGCGCGGCGCTTGACGATCATACTGGCCTGGAGGGCGGAATTTCCGCAGGACCGGTTACGGTTGTCAAGCTGCGTTATCCTGGCCTGGCGGTTCCGCATCTGGCGCGCATCGCCCGCGCGTTGAACGCGGCACTCGAAGTCACTTGGAACGGGGAAGCCGCCCTGATCTCCGCCGAAGGCGAGATGGATCCTGACAAACTGAACGCGCTGCTGGATGTGAACGAGACTAGCCTCGTCGCTGCTCGATACGGGGCTAACAATCCGCCTCTCGCAATAAGCATCACTAATCACATTGCGCCGCTGTCGGCACACACGCTGGCAGGTCTTAATGCGCTTTCGATGCGCACGACCGTTCCGGCATCGGAAGTCTCGCGTCGTGGTGCGGGCGCCAGCGCCAGCGACAATGACTGAAATCAAAGGAAAATCATGATCTTGACCCGCCTCAATCCCGGTTCGCGCATGAGCGAGGCCGTCACGGTAGGAGACATCGTTTTTCTGGCCGGGCAGGTGCCCGATGACCTGACGGCCGACATCAGGACCCAGACCCGACAGGTGCTGGCAAATGTCGATGCCGTGATGGCGGAACTTGGCGGCAGCAAGGCCGACATAGCCTCCGTACAGGTGTGGTTGGCTGACATGGGCGATTTCGCCGGGATGAATGAAGTCTGGGACGCCTGGGTCGATTCCAGCAACCCTCCGGCTCGGGCCACCGGCGGGGTCGCCTTGGCCCGCGCCGGGATGCGGGTCGAAATGATCGTCGTTGCCCGAAACCCTGCATCGTCCAACCCACATCATTGATGCGACGCTACTCTTGGGTCGTGGAGACCTAAAGCGTGTCGCGGTTTAACGGATTCGGGATTCCCGGCGTGTCGGTTTGATGATTCATTGTGGTTGAAGGAGAACCACGATGGGCAAGCCGCATCCGATGGCGTTGCGTGAGCGTGTTGCAGCGT
>JBFWSE010000206.1:0-3706 GCA_050248535.1 Novosphingobium sp. | reverse complement strand
ACGAGGGACTGGGAAAGATTGCGCCGGCTCAGATGTGGGCCGATGGGCTCGCGGCGCATGGCTCGCTGGTTCCCACCGGACTCGATGTCGAGCAATTGACCCGCCGGTTTCTGCCGTGGGTCGAACGCACCGTGACGGCCGGAGGCGTCCAGATCGGCCACCGTCGTTACTGGCACGAGAGCTTCGCGACCCGAATTGGTCTCAAAATCATGATTCATGTCGATGAGCGGACGATCCAGGAGGTGTATCCGCAGATCGACGAGAAGCTCGTCGCCGCGCGCGTCGTGGGCTCGTTTCCCCACGTGACGAAAGTCGAGTGGGACGCTGCCGCTGCCGCCTTGCGAAACCGTGGCCGCGCCTTTCAACAGAGTGGCGGGCAAACGGAGATCGCCCGGCTCGTGCATGCCAACCGGCAGGAAGTGCAAGGTGCAACGATCCGCACCCGGGAACAGCGGTGCTTGCGCAAACGGCTCGAACGCGAGGGCATTTCACACAGTGCCGGACCGCCGCCTGAAGGGCTTCAGGAAGAACGAGCGAAGTGGCTGCCTGTCGAGGAATTGGGGGAGGTGAAGTGGCTCAAACCGATCAACCAATAGCATTTTCGCAGTCATCGGGTTCGCTGCACAAGGCGTTCTGGATCGATTTCGACCAAGCGCGGGCCCATGTGAATACGCTGATGGGGCTCGTCGACGAGCCCCCTGACGATCGGCCGACTTGCGTGGTCCTGGTGGGGCAATCCGGTATGGGCAAGACGTCGATTCTGAAGGAGGTCGGTCGGCGGATACGCACGGCGTATCCGGAGCCGGCGAACTTGGGCGAAGCGCGCTACCTGCCGATGTTGCACGCGGTGGTGCCGACCCACCCGACCTCGCTCAGGATCAATCTGACGCTGTTGTGGAAGCAGGGGTGGCCGCTGACCAGACGGACGCATCAGATAGCCGACCTCAAGGTGGCCGAATTGCTCGGCAAGCAGGGAACCAAGTTGGTTGCGATCGATAACGTCCATGCGATCCTCACAGCCAGCGGCCGGGCGAGGCGCGATGCGCTGGATTCCTTCCGCTTCCTCATGAGCGAGGGTAACGTTCACATGGTAGTCGCGGGCCTCGACGTCGCTGCCGATATCTTCAGCGACGACGTGGAGCTGGCTTATCGCTCGATTATCTTGCGCATGCCTCCCTGGCTTCCGGGCGAGCCTTCGCAACAACTGATACGGGCTCTGGCCCACCGCATGGGCTTGATTGATCCGGACCGCTTCGCAGAACCGGAAATCGCCGAGTTCATCTGGCGCAACAGCCACGGGGTGACCGGCAATTTCAAGCGACTACTGCACCGGAGCTACCGAGTTGCCAAAGATACGTACGGCAGGCAACGGGTTGAATTTTCCGATATTTACGAGGCGGCCAAGTTCTTTCCATCCTACATCGACCGGTGACGGGAAGGGAGCATAAGCAGGAATCGGAACCGCTGGCACTTCGCGTGCGCCCGCAGGCTGATGAATGCTTCGATTCGTGGATAGAGCGGATGGCGCTTGCGCATGACACCACGCGGGGCGTATTGTTTCAGCATCTCGGCATCGATGCGAGCCTTGCCAGCCTGGACCTTGCCCGGGGCACAAGCGGTGTCGCGCTTGAACATCAATTCGCCGTGGATCAAATGGTCGGCCAGCTTGCCTGGGCGGTGCAGGTTGAGCCGGAACAGATCGAAAGTACCTTTCTCGATATCGACGGAGCAGTGCTGCTTCCGCGCCGCTTGCGCCAGTATGGCTGTGCCCGCTGCTGGCAGGAAGCAATTCGCGACGGACGCCCAAGGATCATCCGCAAGGAATGGATCTTGCGGATGAGCTGGCGTTGCCGACTGCACGACCTGCCGCTCAGCAAGTTGCCGGTGCCTGATGGTGCGCCTGACGATCAGTATCTCCTGACCTGGCTGAGCGGAGCGCTCGTAGGTGCGGAGAGTTTGCGGTGGGGGCTCGACTATAGGGGGGCGATGATCGAACGAAACGAAGTTTGCCTCGACATGCTGATCCGGCACAGTCGGCGGCGGCTGAAGGGCCGCAAGCAAGACTATCTTGATCGCTTCCGGGCAAACGCCTTTCACTTTGCTCGCGACCGCATCGCCATGCTGGCCCTGGCGCATAGTCACGCCGGCCGGGGTGTGTGGGGATTTGAGCGGCTGCTCGCGCTTGGCTTGGCCGAGCGTCCGGGGCGGAATTTGGAGTCGCTGAAGGCACCCAAGCCGACGAAGCGCCTGACGGCGTGTTGGCGGGTCGGGCAGGGGAGGGCACCGCACCGGGCCTTCGAGGCCGAATTGCTCGATGTGCTGTTGGCCTATGCCCATCTGCGCGAGCGACGCGACGGGGAAACCTTGGCGCGGGCCCGTTTCGGCCATTTCCGCACATTTGGCTCACAGGATGCTTCAGCCGTGGCGATGTAGGGGCCTATATCTACGAAATGCACCCTGAGAAGCCCGTAGAGCGTGCTGTCGGGGGTTTGGCACCTTCGGCCTATTTCGAGTCTGTTTTCACGCTCTGGAGCCTGTTTCTGGGCGTTTCGGTTTTAACAAAAAATATCAGTCATTTATGACCATAACAGGGGGCTTGGTTGATCCAAGGCCCCCAAAGCGTCTGTCGAGCGCCTCCATTTCGGCATCAAATGCGGCCAGCACCGAATCGAGGGTGGGGGAGGGTGGCGGCGGCAGGCGAGGACGACCGCGCTCGGGTGGGACCAACCCCAGCGCCAAAGCGACATCGGGCGTGACGTAGCTGCGCCAAGTGCTGCGCCCCGAAGTTTCGACAAGTAGGCCAAGGCGAGCGGCGCGGGTCAGCAGTTTTCCAGCGCCCGAGATGCTGAGGCCCAGTTCTGGTGCAAGACTACGCGGCGCGAGATACGGTCGGGCGAGCGCGATGCGCCCGAGCTCGGCAAGCATGCCAGGGCGGCGTTCGCCGCAAATGGCGGCGGCGCCATGCCGGGATACTTGTTCGAGCCGTTCGAGCCGGGTGAGGCCGTCGGACGCCAGGCGGCTGAGCTGCTTGAGCAGGCGCTTCAGCAGCGCGGGCCGGGGATCGAGCGCGAAACGTTGGCCGGCGTCACCTGCGACGAGGCAGGGCAGGGGGGCCTTGGTAATCCCGATGCGGCGCAGGATCACCGGGAACGCGAGCCAGGGAGCGGCCGAGCGGTCGACTCGCGCCCAGGCATCGAGTAGAGTGAGTGCGCGCACGAGAGCAGGGGCTTCGCCCCAGCTTTCAGGCGGATCAAAGGTAAACGGCAAGTCCTCGCGCCAGTGCGGCCCTTCGGCCTCAGTGAGACGGACAAGCCAGGGCTGGTACGCTTCGAAGGGTTCACCCATGGTTTGGGGCGGCTCGCGCCCGGCGAGCCGCAGGCCGCAATTGTGGGCAATAATATCGATTTCCTCGAGCGGTACTTGGCAGAGCCGGAGCGCGGTTGCATATCCGGTCCAGCTTGCGCGAAGGCGCCATGCGCTGCCAAAGGAACTGGCGCAAATCCGGGCATCGAGGCGGGCGATAGCCGCGCTCGCTTCAGCGAGGGCACCTGCGAGATCGGGCGTCCAGGCGAGGGCAGAGAAGGGCAGGGGCGTGCGCATTATAGCCTGATTGTAGACTGAATGTGGTCTTTCAGTCCATAGGCTGTCATACCTAGTGTTGATAATGGATCGTTATCACGCCTCTATACATTATAGAAACGCCCGG
>JBFWSE010000205.1:0-3753 GCA_050248535.1 Novosphingobium sp. | reverse complement strand
CCGGCGCCGACCAGCGTGTGCATTTCGTCGATGAACAGGATGATCTCGCCATTGGCCGCGGCGATCTCGCTCATCACCGATTTCAGGCGCTCTTCGAATTCGCCGCGGAACTTGGCGCCGGCGATCATCGAGCCGAGATCGAGCGCCATCAGCCGCTTGTCGCGCAGCGATTCAGGCACGTCGTTGTTGACGATGCGCAGCGCCAGGCCTTCGGCAATGGCCGTCTTGCCGACACCAGGTTCGCCGATCAGCACCGGGTTGTTCTTGGTGCGGCGGGAGAGAACCTGGATCGTGCGGCGGATTTCCTCGTCGCGGCCGATCACCGGATCGAGCTTGCCCTCGCGGGCGGCTTCCGTAAGATCGCGCGCATAGCGCTTCAGCGCGTCATAGGCGCCCTCGGCCGATTCGGTATCGGCGGTGCGGCCCTTGCGTAGATCGTTGATGGCGGCATTCAGCCCCTGCGGCTTGAGCCCGGCATCGGCCAGGATGCGCGCGGCGGGCGAGCCCGACGCCATGGTCAGCGCCAGCAGCAGCCGCTCGACGGTGACGAATTTGTCGCCGGCTTTCTCGGCTATCTTCTCGGCGCTTTCCAGCACCCGGGCGGTTTCCGGCGCCATGAACACCTGGCCGGCGCCGCCGCCTTCGACCTTGGGCTGGCGCGCGATTTCGGCATCGACGCCGATAAGCGCCCGCGCCGGATCGCCGCCGGCGGCCTTGATCAGGTTGGCGCACAGGCCTTCCTTGTCGTCGAGCAGGACTTTCAGCAGATGTTCGGTGGTGAGGCGCTGATGGCCGGAGCGCAGCGCCAGCATTTGCGCGGCCTGCAGAAAGCCGCGCGAGCGTTCGGTGTACATTTCCATATTCATGACCAAAACCCCTTCTCATATGCCCCCGAAACCGGCGGGCGAAGCAGGCGGACCCCGAAGGCATCCTCCCTGCCTATATGGTTTCGGCTGCAAACCCTGCAAGCCTGACACCAGGCAAAATCATTGCCCGAACAGCTAGTTCCGCGCTTTGATCCCAATCATGAGCATCACCCTGGAAGCCCTCTATCGTTACCCGGTAAAAAGCCTATCCGCCCAGGCCTTGGACCGGGTCGAAATCATAGCCGACAAGCCGCTGCCGCATGATCGGCGCTACGCCATCGCCCATGGCGCCTCGCGCTATGACGCGGCCGATCCGCAATGGCAGCCCAAGGCCGCCTTCCTGGCGCTGGTCCGCAATGCCAGGCTGGCCAAGCTGGTCAGCCATTACGATGCCGAGACCGAGACGCTCAGCATCGATCGCGACGGGCGGGAGGTGGTGCGGGGCACCTTGAGCGATATTTCCGGCCGCGCCGTGATCGAGCAATTCCTGGCCGCCTTCATGGGCGAGGAGGCGCGCGGGCGGGCGCATCTGGCGCAGGCCTCCAACGTGTCGTTCTCCGACGTGCCGGAGCCCTATGTGTCGATCATCGGGCTGGCGTCGATCCGCGATTTGGAACGAGTGACGCAGGCGCCGGTCGATCCGCTGCGGTTTCGCGCCAACCTCTATCTGGAAGGCTCAACGCCGTGGCAGGAGTTCCGCTGGCTCGGCCGCGAGATTTCAGTGGGCGGCGTGCGCTTCAAGGTCGAAGAACGCATCACCCGCTGCGCCGCCACCGAGGTCAATCCGCAAAGCGGCGATCGCGATCTCACCGTGCTGGCCGCGCTGCGCCGTGGTTTCGATCACATGGATATGGGCGTCTATGCACGCCCGATCAGCGACGGCGCGATAGCGTTAAACGACAAAGTGGAAGTCAAAGACAGCTAGAGCAAATCACACTTTGACGGAATCGCGTGGCGATCCCGTCAAAGTGTGTGAATTTGCTCTAAATCTTTAAGAGTAGGCCGAAGCCTAACTGTTCTCGGTTTGCGGGAACGCAGCCGCCGGCAGTTCCGGCTGGTCGCCTTCGGGATCGATGCCGCCGCCGCTCTGTTCGCGACCCTGAAAGGGGCGCTCGTCGCGGCCGCTATAGCCGTTCTGGCGTCCGTCGCGCTGATCGGGACCGCGACCTTCACGCTGGTCGGGACCACGGCCTTCGCGCTGCTCGTGCCGCGGCTCGTTGCGACCATCGCCGCCGCCATTGCCGCGATTCTCGCCGCCCTCGTCGAAATTCTCGCCCTCGTTCCAGCCCGGCCCGCGCTGCTGCTGCTGGAAACCGCCGCTGAGATTGATCAGGCGCAGATAATGCTCAGCGTGCTGGTAATAGGACTCGGCCGCGATGCGATCGCCCGCCGTAGTCGCTTCCCGCGCCAGCACCTGATATTTCTCGAAGATCTGGTGCGCGTTGCCGCGAACCCGCACTTCGGGCCCGCTGCTGTCATAGGTCTGGTTGCGCTGCGGCTTGCCACCCTTGTGACCGCCGCCTCCGCCGCCGCCACCATGATTGCCACCACCACCGCCGCTACGGCCACGCGGCCGCCGTTGTTGGTTGTTCGGTCTCATTTGTCGCTTGTCAATTTTGTTGCCGTTTCAAGGCTTTGTTATGCATGGCGGGCAGCGCACAGCTGCTCCGGCATGTCCTCCAGCAATATTCTCTGGATCGAGTGGCCGATTTCCCCCAAGGATTCCGGCCCGGGCCCCCAAGCCCAACAAAAAGAACCTAAACTCCCGGGGGGCTTCTGCCAACTGGTTTTTTCCAAGGGATTTCACCTGTCTAGACCGGATCGGTTTGGACGGAAGTCGTGGGCCGCAGCTTGCAGAACGGCAACCAAAGACAGGCGCCATGCGGGATTCGGGTCATGGCCTCTGCGCCACATTTTCTGTCCAGCCCAAAGTCGTGCGCCACCACGCATTCGTGCAATGCGAACAATCTCGGCTGACGTTCCCCATGCGTTCGCCCTAGCATTTCAGCCAAGCAGCCAGATATGTGCCGCGGAGGAGATAGCATGGACGGGCAGTCAAATCCGTATCGCCACATCCGGGTCCGGCCCGTATCGCAGGCCCTGGGCGCGGAGATCCTCGACGTCGATCTGTCGCGGGATCTTTCCGACGAGGCGTTCGCCGAGATCCATCGGGCGTATCTGGAATTTTCCGTCATCGTGTTTCGCGATCAGCAGCTCAGCCCGCTGCGGCAGAAGATCTTTAGCGCCCGCTTCGGCACGCTGATGTGCCACGCGATCGAGCGCTTCCGCCATCCCGAGCATCCCGAGGTCATGGTGATGACCAATCTGAAGGATGCCGCCCAGCGCAATGTCGGGGCATCCCGCGCCGGATTCGAGTGGCACTCGGACCAATCCTATAAGCCGGCGCCGGCCCTGGGCTCCATGCTCTTCGGCATCGAATGTCCTCCCGTCGGGGCCAATACCGAGTTCGCCAATATGTACGCGGCCTACGAAGCCCTGCCTGCCGATCGCAAGGCGCTGATCGAGAACCGCCACGGCATTCACGACTATGCCTGGTCGTGGGCGACCTACCTGACCGACCGCGCGCCGCTGACCGAAGTGGAGAAAGCCAGGCTACCGCCGGTGCTGCACCCCCTTGTCCGCATCCATGGCGAGACCGGGCGCAAAGCGCTCTACCTGAGCGAGGGGATGACGCGCAGCATCGAGGGCATGCCCGAAGAGGAAGGCCGCGCACTGGTGCTGGAATTGAACGACTTCGCCACCCAGCCCGGCTTCGTCTACAGCCACGCCTGGCGCGCGGGCGATCTGGTGTTCTGGGACAATCGCTGCCTGCTGCACCGCGCCACGCCATCCGATCCGCAGTATCGGCGCGTCATGCAGCGAACCA
>JBFWSE010000204.1:0-3847 GCA_050248535.1 Novosphingobium sp. | reverse complement strand
AGGTGCCAGGACCGGAGAAGGATATCGGTCTGCTGCTGCGTCAGGGAATGGACAAGGTGGCGTTCCTGCCGTTCGGCCTGCTGATGGACAAGTGGCGGTGGAGCGTTTTTTCCGGGGCCTTCAAGCCCGCAGATTACGAAAAGGGCTGGAACGCTCTGCGCTTGCAATATCAGGGGATCGTGCCGCCGGTCGAGCGGCCCGACACCGCCTTCGATCCCGGTGCGAAATATCATATCCCCGGCAACACGCCCTATGCGCGCTATTTCCTCGCGCGCATTCTCCAGTTCCAGTTCTTCAAGGCGGCGTGCGATCAGGCGGGCTGGACGGGGCCGCTCCACCGCTGCTCCTTCTATGGCGACAAGAATGTTGGCGCGAAGCTCAACGCGATGCTCGAAATGGGGGCGTCACGGCCGTGGCCCGAGGCGCTGGAGGCCTTCACCGGCACCCGCGAAATCGATGGCGCAGCGATGATCGCCTATTTCAAGCCGCTGATGGCGTGGCTGGAAGAGCAGAACAAAGGCCGCGATTGCGGCTGGTGACCCCGGAAGGAACGAGCGCGGCTATCACTATCGCGCCAGCTGGAAACCGATGCCGGGGACGACCACTTCCTCGGCCTTGATCGCCTTGAACCGATCTCCCTTGAGAAGGGACTTGTCGATCTTGGCGCTGCCCGGCGTCTTATTGCCGCCGACTTCGGCGACATTGCCTTCCAGCTTGGAGTTCCTGACGTTCTTCAGCTTGATCCACACCGGGTTGGAAACCTCGCGGCTTCCCAATACCGTGTTGTTCAACACGCGGATATCGATGCCGTTATCGACATAGATGCCGTTGGCCATGTTGCTGCCGACGACCAGATTGTTTTCGATCGTCACCCGCTCGAACGGCATGGTGAGGCCTTCATCGCGCATGAAGATACCCTGCGATCCGAATCCCACCCCTTGGATGATCTGATTGTTGCGGATCACGATGTCCTTTGAGGCGCGCGGGGTGCGGTTGGTCCAGAACTGGATTCCATCCGGATGGTCTTTCGGGATGCGCTGAAAGTTCGTGATGATATTGCCGTCGATCAGCACATGCTCGGCGGCATTGAAGTTGAAGCCGTCCGAACGGATGCCGTGCACCTTGTTGTTGGCCACGACCGCATTGCTGACCCCGCCGAATATGCCGGCGCGTCCCAACTGGGTGAATTCGCTGTTGATGACCTGCGTCCGGTCCGTCCAGTTGATGGACAGGCCGACCATATCGTCGCGGGCATTATCGTTCAGCGAACCATGCACGAACACGGAATCGAAGACGACGTTGCTTCCGCCCGACACCTTCGCGACAGACGTCGCTTCCAGATGCTCGCCGGGGGCGGCGTTGCGCGACATTTCCAGCCGGACGAAAGCCAGGTTCGAGACCTTGTCGAGCTTTATCCAGCTGATATTGGCCGGACGGATCGGACTGGCGGAGGTGATGGTGACCGTTCTAGCGAAGGATTTGTTGGACATCTCAAGCGAATAGTTTCCGGGCGCGAGGCTGATGACTTCGCCCCCCTTGGCCTTGGCGAGCGCACTCATGAGCCCGGCCTTGCTGGCGACCTGGATGGCCGCTTTGGGTACGGGGATCGGCTTGATGTAGGACGGAACGGCACCGGTTTGAGGCCGCCAGGACGCTTGAGCAAAGGCCTGAGACGCCGGCAGAATCGCCAGACAGGCGGCAAGGCTCACTGCGATGTTGCGGGCTTTCATGGCATCCCCCTCATGGTTGCGAAGGCGCGATCAGGCTCGAGCACCTTCAATCATGCCGACACTGTTATGGCGAAGCGCTTTAAGAACCGTTTCGACGATCGCATCGGCATCCAGACCCGCCTGCGCATATTGCGTGTCGGGCTTTTCCTGATCCTGAAATATGTCGGGCAGGCGCATGGTGCGAAGCCTTAGACCGCCATCGATAAGCCCCTCGTCCGACGCCAGCGTCAGCACATGCGCGCCGAACCCGCCAACAGCGCCTTCCTCAATCGTGACGGCGACATCATGGGTGGTCAGAAGCTTGCGGATAAGCGCTTCATCGAGCGGTTTGGCAAAGCGAAGATCGGCGACGCTGGTGGAAAGGCCCTGCGCATCCAGACGATCGGCGGCGCGCAGTGCTTCCTCCAGCCTCGTGCCGAGCGAGAGGATCGCGACCTTCTTGCCTTCACGGATCATCCGGCCTTTGCCGATCGGGAGTTGCTGGGGCGCCGACGGGATTGCCACGCCGGTGCCGTTGCCCCGTGGATAACGCACCGCGACCGGGCCGCTATCGTAAAGCGCCATGGTATGGACCATGTGGGTGAGTTCCGCCTCGTCGGCGGCCGCCATCACCACGAAATTGGGCAACGTCGCCAGATAGGTTATGTCGAACGCGCCTGCGTGTGTGGCGCCATCGGCACCGACCAGCCCCGCGCGGTCCATCGCGAAGCGAACCGGCAGGTTCTGGATGGCGACATCGTGGACGACCTGATCATAGGCGCGCTGCAGGAAGGTCGAATAGATCGCGCAGAAGGGACGATAGCCTTGCGCGGCTAACCCGGCGGCGAAGGTAACCGCATGTTGCTCGGCTATGCCCACGTCGAAGCTGCGGTCCGGAAAGCGCTTCGCGAATTTGTCGAGGCCAGTCCCTGACGGCATGGCGGCCGTGATCGCGCAAATCCTCTCGTCACGCTCCGCTTCGGCGATGAGCGCGTTGGCAAAGACGGACGTATAGCTCGGCGGGCCAGGCGGGGCCTTTGCCTGCTCGCCCGAGATCACGTCGAACTTCTGGACACCATGATACTTATCTTCAGCCGCTTCGGCGGGCGCGTAGCCCTTGCCCTTCTGGGTCACGACATGGACGAGAATCGGGCCTTCCTCGGCGTCGCGGACATTTTCGAGCACGGGCAGCAGATGTTCGAGATTATGCCCATCGACGGGGCCGACATAGTAGAAGCCCAGTTCCTCGAACAACGTGCCGCCCGTCGCCAGACCGCGCGCATATTCGTCGGCTTTTCTGGCAGCATTATGAAGGGGACGGGGCATGGCGCGTGCGATGCGCTTGGCGAGATCGCGCAACGACAGAAACGGGCGGGAGGAAACGATCTGCGCGAGGTAGGCCGACAATGCGCCCACGGGCGGAGCGATCGACATGTCATTGTCGTTGAGGATGACGATTAGTCGGTTGCCCGCCTGTTTGGCGTTGTTCATCGCCTCATAGGCCATGCCTGCGGACATCGCGCCGTCACCGATCACGGCGATCGCCTTGCCCGGCTTGCCGGACAGCTTGTTCGCCATGGCGAAGCCCAGCGCCGCCGAGATCGACGTTGAACTGTGCGCGGCCCCGAACGGGTCGTAGTCGCTTTCGGAGCGCTTGGTGAAACCTGAAAGGCCGCCGCCCTGTCGCAGGGTACGAATGCGATCACGCCGCCCGGTGAGGATCTTGTGGGGATAGCATTGGTGGCCCACGTCCCAGATCAGGATATCATTGGGCGTATCGAAGACATGATGCACCGCGACGGTCAGTTCGACGACGCCGAGCCCCGCGCCGAGATGCCCGCCGGTGACCGACACGGCGGAGATCATTTCCTGACGCAATTCCTCCGCGAGCTGCGCCAGTTGGTCCGGCGCGAGCGCGCGCAGTTCCGCAGGCGAATTTACCTGGTCAAGCAGCGGAGTGACGGGAAGACTGGAACTCGGCACGCACTATCCTTTTCACGCCCAATAGCCGATTGCCGACACCTAGGAAACCCGTCGGATGGCTCAACCTGCCTTTCGGCAATCCTCGCAACTGCCGCGCACTTCGATCACCGGTCGGGCCGGGGTGAAGCCATGCTGAGCGGACGCCTTGCGCAACG
>JBFWSE010000203.1:0-3939 GCA_050248535.1 Novosphingobium sp. | reverse complement strand
CGACGTCCAGTCCGAGTGCAACCGCCTGGCCCTGTCGCCGGACGATGTGGACCAGCTGCTACTCTATGCGCCCGGCTATTTCCTGACCACATCGCTCGACCAGGTCGAACGTGCGGCTGCGGCCAACAGCAAGGCGATCGTCGTGATCGACACCTTCGCCCAGGCCGACCGCGAGCGGCTTGCCGCTGCCGGCATCGGCCTGTTTGAAGATTTCGACCGGGCAGCACGGGCGATCTGCACCTATGGCAAGTGGAAGAGCGCGGAACTGACCCTCGCCGCGTCCGCCGCGCCAAAGGCAAGCTGGCCCGCTTTCGCCGATGCCGCCACTGCCCTGTCCGAAACCGAAGGCAAGCAAGCGCTGGCCGCATTCGGCGTGCCGGTGGTGCGCGATGTGCTGGTGCAGGATTCTGGCGCGGCGCGCATTGCCGCTGAAGAACTGGGCTACCCCCTCGTCGCCAAGCTGGTCAGCGCCGAGGTTGCCCACAAGACCGAGCACGGTCTCATCCGCCTGGGCCTGAAAAGCGCGGACGATGTGGCCGAAGCCTTCGATGCGATGATGGCCAAGGCACGCAGCATGGGCGTATCCATCGATGGCGTCACGCTCGAACCGATGCTGGCAGGCGGCGTCGAGGTCCTTGCCGGTGTCACGCGCGATACGGTGTTCGGCTGGATGCTGACAGTGGGCCTAGGCGGGGTCTGGACCGAACTGATGCAGGACGTCCGCCACGCCCTGCTGCCGGTCGATGCGGCGCAGGCCGAGGAGATGCTGCGCGCGCTCAAGGGCTTCAAGCTGCTCGACGGCTATCGCGGCGCACCCCGGGCCGACGTCAAGGCCGCCGCAACGGCCATAGCCGCGCTGGGCGAGGCCGTGCTGGCCGGCGGCGAGCGTCTGCGCGAGGTCGAAGTGAACCCGCTGCTGGTCCTGCCCGAAGGCCAGGGCGCTGTGGCGGTCGATGCGCTGGTCTTGCTCGCCTAGGCCACGTTATCGGCGTTTGCCGCGTGCTTGGCCGCAATGTAGCCGAAAGTGAACGACGGGCCGACCGAGGCTCCTGCCCCCGGATAGATCCGCCCCATCACCGAAGCCGTGCTGACCCCGGTCGCATAGAGCCCCTCGATCGGCGTGCCATCCGGACGCAGCACTCGCGCATTCACATCGGTGACGACCCCGCCATAGGTGCCGACATCGCCCGGCACCACCGGCGCCGCGTAGAACGGAGCCTGCTCAATCGGGCCCAGCGTGTGCGACCCGTCCTCGCGATAGAAATCGCCCAGCCAGTTGTCATAGGCGCGGTTGCCGCGGCCGAAGAGGGTGTCCTTGCCAGCCTTGGCATCGTCATTGAACTGGTCGACGGTCTTTCTCAGCATGGCCGGATCGACCGAGATCAATGCGGCCAGGTCCTCGATAGTATCCGCGCGCTTGAGAAAGCCTGCATCGTACCACGATTGCGGCTTCTTCGAGCCCGCCATGGTGCCGGTGTACATGTACATGTCCATGTATTTCTGATCGACGATCCACCAGCTGGGCACTGCCGGCACCTGCTTGTCGCGCTTGAGCATGTTCTGGCAGAATTCCATGTAGGAGCCCGCCTCGTTCATGTAGCGCACGCCCGATTGGTCGACGATTATCGAATGCGGCTTGGTGATGTTCATCTGCCCGCCAACCGAGCCCAGATCGACTCCATCCCCCTTGTTCTCGGCGCCGGGAGGGATCGACATCTGGTTGCCGACCATTTCCTCCATCTGGCCGAGCGCAGCGCCGATATTCGCCATTTCGAGGATCATTTCACCGGTATTGCCGGGAGGCGCGGCAGTCCATTTGGCCGAAGTGCCCGGCTGGTACTTGTCGCGCATTTCCTGGTTGTGCGAAAAGCCGCCGGCATTGACCAGCACACCGAGCCGCGTGCCGATCCGCCAGGGCTTGCCATCCTTTTCGGTAACCACGCCTTTCACTGCGCCCTTCTCGTCCTGGATGAACTGCCGGACCGGGCTGTTGACCCGAAGGTCCACCCCGGCCTTGAGGCTCGCCTTGAGCATGCGGCCCTGCAACGCTCCGCCGGCGCTGGTCCAGCGTTTGCCGGTCAGCTTGGCGGCGACAATGCGCATGCCGACCTTGAGCATGGCAATGCGGCCCTTGAACGAACTCTTGAGCAGGGCAATGTCGAAGCCTTCGAAATGATAGGCCGGAATCTTCATGAAATTGGGCTCGAGCCGGTCGCGCCAGTCGCCTAGTTCGTTGGTGTCGAACAGGTCGGCAATCACCGTGCGCCCCGGAACGGAGCCGCCCGGCCGGTCATCGTAATAGTCGGGCCATGAATCGACGCGGCGCAGCTTGATGCCTTGACCGACCAGAAAATCGATCATTTTCGGCCCTTCGGTAACATAGGCGCTGCGGCGTTCCTTGCTGGTGCCCGGCGCATCGACCGACTGGCCGGCCGTCGCCTCCATATAGGCCAAGGCCTGCTCATAGCTGTCGGGCACGCCGGCTTCGGCCATGAAGCGGTTGTTGGGGATCCACATCACCCCGCCCGAGCGCGATGTCGTGCCCCCGATGCGCGGCATCTTTTCGAGAATGACCACGCTCTTGCCCAGGCTGCGCATCAAGAGCCCGGCGCACATCGAACCGCCGCCGCTGCCCGCCACGACAAAATCGAACATTTCGTCGAATTGATCTTCGCTCATTTTTCTCTCCCATTGCCTCAATAGTATTCGGGCTCCTCCCACCAGGGGTAGAAGTCCGGCATATCGCTCGAAACCCGGTCCGGAAAGTCCGGCTGCCGCTTTTCGAGGAAGGACATGACTCCCTCCTTCGCGTCCTTGTTCCGGGCGCGGACATACATGCCCCGGCTTTCGATCCGTGACGCCTCCATCGGATGCGACATGCCCAGCCCCTTCCACAGCATCTGGCGGATCAGCGCGACCGATACAGGCGCGGTATTGTCGGCAATTTCGCGGGCGATGCTGCCGGCTTTCGCGAGCAATTGTTCGCGCGGCACAACCGCCGAAACCAGTCCATGCTCCAGAGCCTCCGCCGCTGGCACCATGCGGCCCGAAAGGCACCATTCCAGCGCTTTTGAAATGCCGATTATACGCGGCAGAAAGAAGGAGGCACCAGTTTCCAGCGTCATCGCGCGGCGGGAAAAGACGAAACCGAATTTCGCTTCTTCCGTGCAGATACGGATGTCCATTGGCAGGATCAGCGTGGCGCCCATGCCTGCCGCGCCGCCATTGATCGCGCCGATGACAGGTTTCTTCAGATTGTAGAGCTGAATGGCGAGATGGCCGCCAAGCTCCTGGTTGCTCTTGCCGTCCGGACCGGAATCCTGCGCGATGAAACTATCGGCCCCGCGCGAAAGGTCCGCCCCAGCGCAAAAAGCGCGCCCTGCCCCGGTAACGACGACAACGCGAACATCGTCGTCGGCATCGGCCCTGTCCAGCGCCGCCATCAATTCCCGCACCAGCGGACCATTGACCGCATTGAGCTTTTCCGGCCGGTTGAGCGTGATCGTCGCAATGCGATCATTCACCTCGTAGAGTACACAGTCTTCGGACACGACGCTCAGCCCTCCCCGCGCATGGACTTGAGGAATTTGCCGCGATCGACCTTCGCCGTGGCATTGCGCGGCAGAGGCTCGCTCTGGAAGCGGACTTCGCGCGGCACCTTGTAAATCGCCAGGTGCTGCTTGCAGTGCGCCTTTACCGTATCGCCATTAAGCGCGTCGCTTTCCTCGCCGACCACCGAGACCACCATGCGCTCGCCCAACCGCGCATCGGGCACGCCATAGGCGATGCATTCGCGAACACCCGGCATTGTGGCGCAGACCCGCTCGACTT
The DNA here is from genome assembly GCA_050248535.1 of Novosphingobium sp. GTDB lineage: Bacteria > Pseudomonadota > Alphaproteobacteria > Sphingomonadales > Sphingomonadaceae > Novosphingobium. Next base: position 108 of record JBFWSE010000203.1, on the reverse strand, counting down.
CGGCGCAGTAGATGTTCTCGCCGCCCGAGATGACCATGTTCTTCTTGCGATCGACAATGGTGAAAATGCCCAGCTCATCGACCGTGGCAATGTCGCCCGAGGCCAGCC
>JBFWSE010000202.1:0-4030 GCA_050248535.1 Novosphingobium sp. | reverse complement strand
GGCAAGCTGACCGGCGCCAAGCTGCCAGTGACCGATGGTCTTGCGGCAAACCGTATGCTGGTGCTGGCGATGTCGGCAGATGGTCCTGGGCTCTACCTCTGCGATCCCACGGGCAGCGAAACCACGCGCGAGCCCATTTTCACTGTCGATCCCACCCGCGGCGGTGCACAGATCAGGTTCGACGGCACGCCGGCCGAGAGGCTGGGCGCGCTGGGCGAGGGCATGGAGATGCTCGCGCGGATCGAACAGCGCGCCGCAGTGCTGCTGGCTTTTGAACAGCTCGGCGGCGCCGACCGCTGCCTCGAAATGGCGCGCGACTATGCGCTGGAACGCTATGCCTTCGGCCGGCCGATCGGCTCGTACCAGGCAATCAAGCACAAGCTGGCCGATGTTTTCGTCCAGAACGAAGTGCTGCGGGCCAATGCCTATTTCGGGGCCTGGGCGCTTTTGGTCGATGCGCCGGAACTGCCGGTTGCGGCGGCGGCGGCGCGCGTGGCGGGATCGAACGCCTATTGGCTCGCCGCCAAGGAGAATATCCAGACCCACGGCGGCATCGGCTTTACCTGGGAGGCGGATTGCCAGCTGTTCTATCGCCGCGCCAGGCATCTTGCGCTGGTGCTGGGCTCGGTGCGCGACTGGCGGCGCAGGCTGGCCGATGGACTGGAAGCGCAGGTCGCGCGGGAGGACAGGCCATGAACTTCGACGATACTCCGCAAGAGGCCGCCTATCGCGCCAGAGTGCGCGAATGGATTGCCGCCCATGCTCCCGATTTCGGCAGCTTGCCGCCCGAGCAAAACCGCCTGTGGCATCCGGTGCACAAGGACATGGCGCGCCAGTGGCAGCAGACCAAGGCCGCTGCGGGCTACGCCTGCATTTCCTGGCCGAAAGAGCGCGGCGGGGCTGGCGGAAGCGCGATCGAAGAGGCAATCTTCAGCCAGGAGGAACTGGCCGCGGGCGTGCAGTTCCACTATTTCGCCACGGGCCTCAGGATGCTGCTGCCCGCGCTGATGGAGCACACGACAGACCCGGCCTCGCTGGCGCAGGTTGCCCCGGCGGTGCGCGGCGACACGATCTGGTGCCAGCTGTTTTCAGAGCCTTCAAGCGGTTCGGACAGCGCCGGAATCCGCACCCGCGCCCAGCGCGACCCCGGATCGCAGTCCGGGGCAGGAGGCGGCGACTGGATCGTTACCGGCCAGAAGGTGTGGAACAGCGGCGCCCAGGCCAGCGACTATGGCATGGTTGTCACCCGCACCGATCCAGACGTGCCCAAGCACAAGGGGCTGACTGTGTTCTGGCTCGACATGAAGTCTCCGGGCGTGGAAGTCCGCCCGATCCGGATGATGTCGGGCGACTACGAATTCAACGAAGTGTTCCTGACCGACGTCCGCATTCCCGACAACCAGCGTGTCGGCGAAGTCAACGGCGGCTGGAAAGTGATCATTTCGACACTGATGAACGAGCGCGTCGCGGTCGGCTCGGTGACCGGGATCAACTGGCGCGACATTCTGAAACTGGCCCGGGAAACCCCCTCGTTCGACGGCATGGCTTCGCAAGACCCGGCGTTCCGCGAATGGCTGGCCGACTATTACACCGAAGTCGAAGCGATCCGGCTGCTGAGCTTCCGCACCATGACTGCGCTGTCGCGCGGCGAGGCGCCCAGCCCGGCGGCTTCGGCGGGCAAGCTGCTCTGGGCCAATTCGACCCAGGCGATGACCGCCAGGGCGCTCGACCTGCTGGAAAGCTTTGGCCAGATCGACGATCCCGACCTGGCACATCGCAATGGCACTTTCCATCACCGCTTCCTGTGGTCCCCGGGCCTCAGGCTGGGCGGCGGTTCGGACGAGATCATGAAAAACATCATCGCCGAGCGGGTGCTGGGCCTTCCCGGCGATCCGCGCGTCGACAAGGACGTGCCTTTCCGGGATATTCCGAGCGGGCGGTGAACGATTTCCCCTCCCGCTTGCGGGAGGGGAGATGAGGAGCTGAATATGACAACGCGCGTACCCACCATCGATCGCGGCTATGCCGGTCTGCCCATACCCTTTGGCTGGTTTGCCGTCGCCATGACGGACGACTTGCCCAGGGGCGGCATCAAGACCCTGCGCTATTTCGCCACCGAATTCGTGATCTGGCGCGGCGAGGATGGCGTGCTCCATGCCGTCGATCCGATCTGTCCGCACCTGGGCGCGCACCTGGGCGTTAATTCGGAGGTTGTCGGCAATGACTTGCGCTGCGCCTATCACCACTGGAGCTTCAATGGCGAGGGCGGGGTAGCGGATATTCCCTACACGCCGGTGATCCCACCCCGGCTCAGGAAGGGCTGCCTCAACACCTGGCCGATTACCGAGAGCGGAGGGGTGATCTATGTCTGGCACCACCCCAGGAAGGCCGCGCCCAAGTGGGACGTGGTGCCGCTGCCCCAGTGCCCGGACGGCGACTGGGTGCTCGCCTCGCAGCATGACTGGGTGATCGATATCCATTGTCAGGAGATCACCGAAAACGGGCAGGACTATGCCCATTTCAACGCGGTGCACGGCGTGCCTTTCGCGCCCAAAGGCGAAATGAAGATCGATGGCTACAAGCGCCGCAACACCGTGGTGGCCGAAATGAATACGCCGCGTGGGCCGATGACCGGCAAGATTGACACCACGGCGGTCGGTCCCGGTCAGTCGAGGGTCGACTATATCGATGTTTGCCACGTGGTGCAGGCGCAGCACGTCACACCGAGCGATTCAGAGCTCACGCACCTCAGGTGGCTGATGTTCCACCCGCCCGGCATCAGCGAAGGCAAACTGCGGGTGACTCAGGCGCGGATCCGCGATCTGGTGAAGCAGGTCAATCAGGACATCCCGATCTGGAACGCCAAGATCAACATGAAGCAGCCGCTGCTGGTGAAAGGCGATGGGCCGATCCTGGCATACCGCGAGCAGTATGCGCGGTATTACCGGTATGATGACGATGAGCCGGGGAGCCGGGCGGCCTGACAAGGGTCACGTGGCGCAAAACAAAACGCCCGGACCTTTCGGCCCGGGCGTTTGTTAAGCACGAGGTGTTGGCGTCAGAATTCGATCGAAAGCTCCACGCCATAGGTGCGCGCGGGTTCGTAGTTGGCGGACGTGACAAACGGCAAATACAGGTTGGAAACCATGCCTTGGCGGTCGGTCAGGTTACGGCCCCAGACCGATAGCTCGGCCTTGGCCCCGCCGATATCAATATCCCGCAATGCGATCCGGCCATTGAGGTTGACCTTGGCTGGGTTTGCCAACGAATTTTCCGGGAAACCCTGTGCGCGACGAACGTTCGGGGTGGCAGTGAACAACTGTTCCGAGGTGTAAAGCGCGTCCATGCGGAAATTGAGGAAGGCATTTCCGAACAGCGGTTCGGTGTTCAAGGAGAAATAGGCGCTGCCGGTCCACTTTGGTCGCACGAACGGTACATATTCGCCGCCCTGAGAGGCGAGGAATGTAGGCAGAATGTTGAGGAATTCCGCGTCAGTGTAGGCCAAGCTGCCGCCGATAGTCAGACCTCTGGTCGGCGCTGCAGTCACTTCCAGTTCAAAGCCCTTGGCACGGACGTCATGTGCCTGCTGCACGAACGTGCTCAGGTTCGATGCCAGTGCGGTGCCGATATTGCCATATTGTGCGTTGAGGAAGGCAACGGCTTCCGGCGAGGTGGTCGAACTGGGCTGCTGGAAGTGCTTGTAATCGACATAGAACAGCGCAAGGTTGGTGCGCAGTTTGCGGTCGAGGAAATCAGCCTTGAGGCCGAGTTCAAACGAACTGGCGGTTTCCGGCTCGAATCCGATACCAGCCACTGAACCGCCCGACACGAACGAGTTCGACCACTTGCCATAAATCAGCGTATCGTCGTTCGGCTTGTAGTTGAGGCCGATCAGAAAGCTGGGCTTGGTTTTCGAGTACGGCGCCGGCACGATATCATCGCGCAAAGTGATGGTGCCATTTGAATTCAGTGTGTTCCAGCGGAACCGGCTAGTTTTCTTGTCATGGGTGACGCGCGCGCCGCCGATGGC
>JBFWSE010000201.1:0-4072 GCA_050248535.1 Novosphingobium sp. | reverse complement strand
CGAAGTCGCGCCCGCTTCGATGGCAGCGCCAGCATCCGTGTGTATTGCTTATGTTGATGGCAGCAAAATCTGCATGAGATTCTTGTGTCGCGGTCACGGGCAATTATCATTGTTATTGCCGCTCGCGCGTCTCATCCTGATCGCCTCGCTATAATGGCCCGCAGATAGCTTCTTTCCCCGTTCTCAGTTCTTCGCGCCACGCTGCACTTTGCTGGATGCACCTATCAATATTGAGGGGTCGCGAGCAGAGCCTCTCGATGGGCGAGCAGGAAGTCGCGCGCCGACTGGGCGGGTAGGCCTGTCAGGGCCTCCAAATCCCCCGTAGTGACATCGATGTATCCTTCGGCGACAGCCTGATCGAAGGAGACGAAGACGCGGGCCATGAACTCCGGCAGGCCTTTGTCAATCATCGCATGCACCAGTTCTTCGGCCTGCAGCGGAACGTACGGGATCGTCTTGCCGGACACCTGCGAAAGAATCGTGGCCACCTCGTCCTGGCCGACCGCAGCGGGTCCGGTGATGTTCAGCACCTTCCGCCCGGCTTCATTCATCAGCGCGGCGGCTGCGGCACGAGCACAGTCAGCTCGGGTGACATAGCCGGCCTTGCCATCGGCGGCGGCGGTGGAGAGCTGGCCCAGACCGATAGCCTGTGCGCCGCTCATCAGCAGCAAGTCGGTATAGAGATTGTTGCGCAGGATCGTGTAGTCCGCATCGGTAGCCTCGATCAGTTTCTCGGTATCTTGATGATCGGCGGAGAAGGTGATCGGGCTTTCTGGAACGGGATTCACAAGCGACGTGTAGACGATATGCTCCACGCCCGCCACCCGGGCAGCGGCGATGGCGTTACTATGTGCCGCCAGCCGCTTGCCCGGCTCCAGATCGTCGGTCGAAATGACCAGCAGGCGCTTGCCGCCGGCGAAGGCCGGCCCCAGTGTGTCGGGCACGTTGAAATCGCCGCAGCGGACATCCACGCCCCTGGCCGCCAGATCGGTCAACTTGGACGGATCGCGGGTGATGGCGACGATCGGGCTGCAACCTGCCTTAAGCAACAAATCGACGCCTTGCCGGCCAAGCTGGCCTGAGGCGCCGGTAACGATGAAAGGTCCATCTTGGGTCGTGGCCATGAGTGCATACCTTTTCCTCAGGCTAGGTTCAGTCGTGAATGTGAATGGGTGCTGGGTTCACGAGCTTGCCGCGTGCGAAGTGCCAGCTCGTCGTGAGGATGCGGATCATCACCCCGACCTCCACGGCATCGCGAGGGGCGAAGGCCATGACCGCATTGGCCGGTATGTAGCCGAGGCGCGCCATCGGGTGCGGCTCGCCCCAACCCTTTGCGGTCAGTTCCTCGACTGCCGCAAGCGGCAGCATCAGGTGCGAAGATCCGTCGCGGGCAGGGTGCAGATGCGCGAATTCGCGGCCAATCATGAAGGCCTCGGAAGGACCGCAGGCATGATCGCGCGGCAGGACCAGAGCCTCAGCGCCCGGCACCGAGATGCCTGAGGGGCGGCGCTCGACGAAGGGCAGAGCAAAAGCGCGTTCCTTGAAAAGCGCATGGACCTCGCCCGGCGAGTTCTTCGATACCTGCTCATGCGGCGCGCAATCGGTGGTGTGGGGGCGCGGGCCCTGCCTTGGGGGAAGCTCGAACCCATGATCTCACCCGAACCGGAAGGCGCTTTCGACAGCACCCATGACGTGATCCTCCAGTGTCTTCATGCCCCGGTCCGCACCGGCCGCGCCCGCCGCCACATGGAGTGGAATGAGGTGCTCCTCTCGCGGGTTGGCGTCGCGCGCACCCGGGGCCTTGTCCCAGGCGGCCAGCATCGCATCGCGCGTGACGGGGTTGTCCCGCGTCACGGCGTCGGTCAGCCAACGGTCGAAGTCGAGCCCCTGCACGCTGGTCCCGCGGCCGGCCCGCATGGCCTGCATCATCGCCTGCATGTTGTGATAGGTATTGCCCGATCCAACGATCAGCACGCCCTCGTCGCGCAGCGGCGTCAGCGCTCGCCCCGCCGCAATATGCGCCTCAGGGTCGAGGTCGGCGCGCAGCGACAGCTGGACCGTGGGAATGTCCGCCTCGGGGAAGGCCACCTTCAGCGGCACGAATACCCCGTGATCGTAGCCACGTGCGGGGTCCTCGGCCACCTCGAACCCGGCGTCTTCAAGCAGCCCTCGCACCCGCGCGGCGAGCGCCGGGTCGCCTGGCGCAGGCCAGGTCAGATCATAGGTGTGCGGCGGAAAGCCATGATAGTCGAACAGGAGCGGCGGCGCAGCGCTGGTCTGCACGGTAAAGACCGGTTCCTCCCAATGCCCCGAGACAACCAGAAGCGCCCGGGGCTTCTCCGGCAGCGTGGCGGGAACATCCTCAAGGAATTTGCGCTGCCGGTCCCAGGCGCCGGGCGGGTTCCACGCCATGAAGAAGCAAGGGCCGCCCCCGTGAGGGATGAAGAGACTCGGCATGCGAGTCATGTCGTCTTTCCTTTCTTACGGAGATGGCCGGCGCGCGAGCGACCCTATGCGCCGGCAACGAGGTACACCCGCTCAGGCGGTCGGGATCTGCCCGCTGGGCGCATAGGCCGACTTTACTTTGCGTACCCGGTTCGCGGTCCACCATGATGCTATCAGCAGCATCCACGTCACGACCGCGGGCGGCCAGCCGGGATCTCCGACGGCCATATGGGCAGAGGCCGCCAGCAGCAGGTGCCAGAACATCGCGCCATAGGCCCAGTCGGTGATCATGGCGGTCGGCCGCCACAGGATGACTACCGAACCCGCGAATTTGAGGATCGCCAGCGGCCAGATGATGTAGGTCGGGTAATGAAGGACACCTTCATACATCCCCTTCACCATGTCGTACATGCTGATGTAGAAGGCGGCTGCGCCCAGATAAACCAGGGCAACCAGCCCGGTCGAAATCCAGTAGACCCATTTTACTGCCGTGTCGCTCATACCATTCCTCCGTCCTCTGGCAGGGCGTTGATCGGCCAGACTGGACTTGCAAATTTTTGCACCGGCATTGGGTAACGCACTTGCTTACAAAACGAAAGCAGGCACATAAAAGTAACCGCACAATCCGCCAGGGAGGACCGACATGAAACGCGCTGCTACGGCGACCTGTCCGATGGAGGCGCTGTTGGCCCTGATCACGGGTCCTTGGACGATCTACATCCTGTGGGTCCTGTCCGAAGATGGTCCACGACGGTTTGGGGAGCTCAAACGCGCCGTGCCGGGTATCTCCACCCGGGTGCTGACCGAGCGTCTGCGAATGCTGGAGTGGGCGGCCGTGGTCTGGCGCGAACAGACACAGACGATTCCGCCAGCCGTTACCTATGGTCTGACCGCGCGGGGCTTGGAATTGCGCGGCGTTCTCGACGGTCTGGGAGAGATCGCCCGCCGATGGCACGCAGACGGCGCATTCTCTGAACTAGCTGTGGAGCCGCAATAGTTTGTCTCAATCGAAGCCGAGGCCGCTGATCCTCCGAGAACCCCTGAAGCCGACAACCTCAGTCTTCTTGGTCCGGATCGGATGGACCAGCCTGTGGAAAGCTCCAGCCAGGGTGCCATAGCCTCGGTCGATGCCTCTCGCGGGCAGCTGTAGTTTGAGGAGTTCATCTGTGCGCATTCTATCGGTCAACGACTATCGCAGGTTATCGAGAATAATCCACGTACTGGCGCGATCCGGAGCCCGGCCAGCTCTGTTAAGACTGGGCCTTTTGCGGTCGAATGGGAGCGACGACGAAGATCCTGATATGGCTGCGGAAGGTTTCGTCGCGGCGCTGGAACAGCTTGGCCCTACTTTCGTCAAGCTTGGGCAGATCATGGCCACTCGGTCGGATTTGCTGCCACTTGAGGTTACAGAGCGTCTCAGTCGTTTGCACAACAATGTCGCCCCGGTGCCGTATACCGAGATCCAAGATCAGTTGTCCGCCGATCTCGGCGGCTCTCCTGAGAGCGTTTTTTCAGAATTCTCGCCTGTGCCACTCGCCGCGGCCTCGATCGCGCAAGTCTATGCCGCGCGGCTGAAGACAGGCGAGGAAGTGGTGGTTAAAGTCCGGCGGCCGGGGATCGAAGCTGT
>JBFWSE010000200.1:0-4106 GCA_050248535.1 Novosphingobium sp. | reverse complement strand
TCTCCTGCACCCAAGCGCAGCCTCCAGTCGCTCGAGGTGGGATTGGCGCTGTTCCCGCATTTCCGGAAACATATTTCGGTGGCCGGGCCGGTGACGGCGACCCAGGTTGCAGCCATTTGCGAAGCAACCGGGCTGAAGGAGCGCCAGATCCGGACACTGGCGGCGCGGTACCGGGCGCATCCGGTTGCTGAGTCGCTTGCCCCAAGACCTCGGGGACCCGCTGTCGGCTCGCACCGGATCGATCCGGCGGTGAGGGAAGCCATTGAGGCGTTGATACACGAAATTGCGCTCAAGATGGTCTCTCCATCGCGCGCCGAGGCGGCGCGGCAGATATGGGGCCTGCTCCATGCCGACAATGGAAATCACCGGTTTGCCGCCGATTTGGTCCCGAGTGAGAAGACGATCGAGCGGCTGCTAGGCGAAATTTCGAGCAGTGTGTGGGCCAAGACCACCATGGGCTCGAAAACCCGAAGTGCGCATGAGGCCCATCCCGGCGAATACCGGAGCGAGGGCTTTCTCGACCTTGTGCAGATGGACCACACCAGGGGCGACGTCATCCTGGTCGATAGCCTCAGGCGGGAAGAGCTCGGACGGCCGTGGATCACGCTTCTGATCGAAATCTGGACCCGTTCGATTCTCGGCTATTATGTCAGCTTCGGCGATCCCTCGATTTTCCGGTGCGGCAGGGCTGTTGCGAGCGCGCTGCTGCCCAAGGAACCGGTGCTCGAGCATCTGGGTGTAGATGTCAGCTACCCGATGTTCGGCCTGTTTCGGCGCCTGCATGCCGATCAAGCCAAGCCGCATCGATCGGAGTCGTTCCGGCGGGCCTGCGTGCGCAATGGAATCGACCCGGATGTCCGCAAGCCCGGCCCGGCCCATCTTGGTGGCCATATCGAGCGGCTGATCGGCACAATGGTCGGAAAACTGCGGCTCTTGCCGGGGGCTACGGGATCGAACGTGTCTGCGCGCGATGGCTACGACGCCGAGGCCGAAGCGGCCATGACCCTCGCAGAATTCGAGCGCTGGCTGCTGTGCCAGATCACGGTTTATCATCATACACCGCATTCCGCACTCGGTGGCCTCTGCCCGGCGCAGATGTGGGAACGCGAGGCGGCGCGGCATGGTCCCTTGCTTCCGGTGTCGTGCAATTCAGATGAGCTATTCCGCCAGTTTCTGCCGTCGAAGTCGCTGACGGTCCATTCCAGGGGGATCCAGATCAAACATCGCCATTATTGGCACAGGGAGCTTGCGACTAGGATTGGTCAGAAGGTCGAGGTCAGCTGGGACGAGCGGACCATCCAGCATGTCTATGTCGAACTGGATGGCAGCTTCGTGCAAATGCCGGTGATCGGCCAGTATCCCGATGTGTGGGAGGCGGACTGGGAAGCTGCCAGGGCAGGGGTGAGGGCGCTTGGCCGGGCTTACCAGGCGGATGGCGGACGCGCGGCGACGGCCCGCGCCATTGCTGCTGCCAATCAGGAAACCCACCTAGCCCGCGCCCGCACGAAGGAGGCGCGGCGCCGGGCAAAGCGCCGGGAAGGGGAGGGGAGTACGCTCGCGGACCTGCGGGCGACAGAAAAGCTTGAAAAACCACGCATTCAGTGGAAGGCGGTATCGGATCTGGGCGAGGATGACTGGCTCAAGGTGCGAACATGAGCGCTATTGAAACGGTTCGTCACCCGGCCCTCTCTTCCACATTCTGGATAGATTTCGACGAAGCCCGCAACGCCGTCGAAACCATCGTCGAGGTTGCCCTCGACGACCCGGAGGAGCGACCGACCTGCATCGTGCTCACCGGCCAGTCCGGCATGGGCAAGACCTCGATCCTGCGCGAGGCGCAGCGGCGTCTGACCAAAGCTCTTCCCGAGCCTGCCGATTGGGGCGAAGCTCGGTACCAACCTGTGCTGCGCACGGTGATTCCCTCGAGTCCGACCTCGCTCAAGATCAACCTGGCGCTGCTCTGGAAGCAGGGCTGGCCGATACGGACAAACACGCACAAAACCGCCGATTTCAAGGTAGTCGATCTGTTGGCCGCGCAAGGGACGAGGTTGGTCGCGATCGACAATGTCCATGTGATCCTGACCGCGAGCGGCATGGCGCGGCGCGATACGCTCGATGCGTTCCGTTTCCTGATGAGCGCAGGCAACGTGCCGCTGGTCGTGGCCGGGCTTGATGTCGCCCGCCAGATATTCGCCGACGATGTCGAGCTCGCCTTCCGTTCGATCATGCTTAAGTTGCCGCTGTGGGAGCCAGGAGAGCCGTCGCAGCGGCTGATCAGGGCGCTGGCGCGCGGGATGGACATGGCCGAGCCCGAACATCTCGCCGAGCCCGCGTTCGCCGAGCGGATCTGGCGCGAAAGCGGCGGGGTAACCGGCAATTTCAAGCGGATCCTGCACTGGTCGGCAAAGGTCGCGAAGCGGCACGATCGCGTGCTGGTGACTCACGACGATATCAGCAAGGCCTTGCAGATCTTTACCCCCTATAGCCCGGATTGAGTGCCGGGATGGGGGCCGGAATGGGCGGAAGCGAGATCGAGCCGCTGGCCTACCGGGTCAGGCCCTTGGCGGGTGAATGCTTTGAATCCTGGCTGCAGCGCCTCGCCGCGCGGCATGAAACCACGCGCAAGGCGCTGTTCGGCTATCTTGGGATCGAGAGAGCCCTCGCTGCGCGTGACCTGGCCTCATCAGCCGATGGCGCCGCAGACCGGCACAGGATCATGGTCGAGCGGTTGGCCTGGGCCACGGCATTGCCCGAGAAGGCAGTTCTGAGGACTTTCGTGGGCTGTCCACGCGGTGACCTGCTGCCCCCGGCGCTGCGCTCGATCGGGTGCCCGCAATGCTGGCTCGACTGGCTGGAAAGCGGCGCGCCGTGGCGGATCGAACGCAGCTGGATCCTGCGTGTTACCCTGCGCTGCGAGCGCCACGACCTGCTGCTGACCGACCTTCGAAGCATCATGGCGCTGGGGCGCTCGATGACGGCTGTGGCGTGACAAAGCACGCGACACTCACTCAAGCGCATTGATAAAACGCCATAATGTCGTCTTCTCGATGAATTTTTCCTCGGCGCCGACGAAAGTCATCTTTCCTTGGGTGCCAAAACAGCCAACACTGCGGTTGTCGATAGCGAAGCTGGAGTCGTCCTTTGCTCGAACGAAAACCGCCAAGGATAGCCAAGCCCTCCGAAGCGGCTTTGAAGGTCGGTGCCGAGCTCTATTCCGTGTTTCGCAGGTTCGTGCCGCTTGAAGGCCCGCTGACTGCCGCAGCGGTAGCAGCGATCTCGGAGAAAACTGGACTCGGCACGCGTCGGATACGGGAACTTGCGCGCCGATTTCGAAGCAAACCCATCGCCGAGAGCCTTGCTTCGCTGCCCAAGGGCCCCAAGCCTGGCAAGAAGCACGCATCGGCGGCTGTGATCGAGGTGATCGACAGGGAGATTGTAGAGATTTTCCTGAAAAGGCCGCCACCCGCGATCAGGGAAGCGGCGAACCAGATTCGCGGACTGCTGATCGCGGACACGGGCGATCACAGGTTCGACATGGCCGATGTTCCCAGCGTGCGCACTATCGAGCGGATGATTGGCGAAATCAGTTCGCCGCAATTGGCGCGTTCGACCATGGGGTCAAAGCGGCGAACCGCACATGAGCCGCACCCGGGAGAATACCTCAGCGAAGGGCTGCTGGATGTGGTTCAGATGGACCATTCGCCCGCCAATGTCATGCTGGTGGACAGCTTGCACCGCAATGCCTTGGGGAGGCCCTGGGTGACTTTGCTGATCGATGTCTGGAGCCGCTGCATCCTCGGGTTCTATGTGAGCTTTGGGGATCCATCGATCTTCCGGTGCGGGCGGGCAGTCGCAAATGCGCTGTTGCCCAAGAAGCCCTTGCTCACGGGCCTCCAGATGACGGAGGATTATCCCATGCATGGCTTTTTCAAGCGGTTGCACGCCGATTTTGCATCGGCGCATCGCGCTGAAGCGTTCAGAAGCGCCTGCCACACATATGGGATCGATCCGGATGTCCGGCCGCGTGGGGCCTCGCACCTGGGCGGGCATATCGAGCGATTGATTGGCACTATGTCGGAAAAGATGTTGCTGCTCCCCGGTGCCAC
>JBFWSE010000199.1:0-4142 GCA_050248535.1 Novosphingobium sp. | reverse complement strand
CAATAACGCCATGTCGATCACTCCTGTATCCCCCAACCCAACAGCCAGGGGAAAGCTCAGAACATGGGTCACTTCTCAGTGGAAATTTATGCCCCTCCCGGGTCAACTCTCAGTGCAAATCAACACCTGACGATCTTCCTGCCGGGTAAAGTGGTGGTCGGCCAAAGGAAGCGAAAGCATTTCCACCTGTTTGCCGGCGGATTGCATGCGCGAATTCATGCTTGCCGACTGCCCATGATCGACTGTCACATCCTTCTTGCCGTGAATGAGCAGCAAGGGCGTCTTTATCCGGTCAATCGCATTGATCGGCGAGACAGCGGCGAAATCGGGCGTCATGCGCTGCCAGGCGTCTTTCGAAAGGCCTCCTGTCAATGAATCGCCCATGTCGTTCACTTCGCGGCGCAAGCTCGATACACCTGAAATCGCGATGGCGCATTTGTATTGGTCCGGGTCTTTGGCAATGCCCCACATCGCAGCATAGCCACCATAGGACGCGCCGACGATGCAGGCGCGGGCCGGATCGGCAATCCCCTGCGATACGGCCCAGCGCAGGCCGTCGCTCAGGTCGTCCTGCATGGCGAGGCCCAGTTCACCTTCACCCTTGCGCGTGAAGTCTTCGCCATAGCCCGTGGATCCGCGAAAATTGGGTTGGAGAACGGCATAGCCGCGGCTGGCGATAAACTGCGCCCAGTAGTCGTAGCTCAAAGTATCCTGCGCCCACGGCCCGCCATGCGGCAGAATTACAATCGGCAATTTGCGCGCTTCCAGGCCCTTGGGCAGAGTCAGCATCGCCTCGATCTCCAGGCCGTCGTGCGCCCTGTAACGCACTGCGGTGACCGGGGAGAGTAACCTTGCACCCAGTGCCGTGTTCATGTCGGCGATCTTGCGCATGGTTCCGTCCCCGACGTCGTAAAAATAGAGAGAGCCAGGGGTATCGGCGCGGTTGACGACAACCAGCATCCGATTGCGGTCGCGGCTGAAGCTGACAATGCGCGCGCTGCGCGTGTCAACGGCCTTGTTGAACTGCGCCTGCAATTCGGCAAGCGCTGTGTCGAACCAGTGAATACCGCCGCCTGCTTCGCTGGTATAGGCGCCCAGCAAGGTCAGGCCGTCCGCCGAAACATGGTAGCCTGCTACTTCGGAGCCATCGGGCGCGGTGTATACTTTGCGAACCTGTTCTCGCGTCAGCAGATCGACTTCGTAAATGCTGGCTTCGCCCTTGTCGTCTTCGCTCATTGCGAGAGCCCGGTCGGTTCCGGGCAGGAACACGATGGGACTGAGAAGCCCTTCCCTCTTGCGTGTGTCAGCCTTGTCGATCGTGCGGAAATTGCCACCTGAGCCCTCGCCGCGATACAGGAGGGACCAGTTGCGGCCGGACTGGGCGATCTTGAAACCGGTGCGGATGGTGCCTTGCGCGTCCGCGTCCCAACTGAGCACGTTCTCGCGCCCCTGCAGCACCCTCTTCTTTTTGCCGTTGGTTACATCGACTTCGTAAACCGAGGGCCAGAACAGCTCGGGATAATTGCTGTAAATCGTATACTGCGCGGCAACCAGAATCTTGCTGGAATCATCCGCCGGCATCCGGATCACACTCGCGGCATTCTGCCCGCCGGAATCCCACATGATCTTGGTGATCTTGCCGGTGAGCCGATTGATGCCGATTAGCCGCGAGATGTACCAGCGTCCCGATCCTTCGACCGGTAAAAGACTGCGCAGCTTGACGATGACATTATCGTCGTTGACCCAGGCGACATAGTCAGCCTCGGTGCCATCCGGAATGCCAATGAAAACCTGCTTTTCCGCCTTATCGAACAGGCTGAACATTCCGATAACCTGCGTCCCGCCCTGCCCGAAAAAACCGGCGAAACGGTTGCCGTCGGGAGAGAGCTTGGGGCCTTCGATAAATGGCAGCTGGGCGAAATCGGCCGCAGTCAACTTAGCCGGATCGAAAGGGGCGGCCGGTGCGGAAGAGACAGCCGGTGCCGGGGGTGCGGCGCCCTGAGCCAAAACGCGCGCACCGCCAGTCATGACCAACAGCGGCAATACAATTGCCAAAAAACCGCGTCCCGACGGTATAGGCATATTTCGACCCCGCCCCTAATTCCCGTGACAACTAATTATCGCGCGAAACCAGCTTGGCAAATGTTTCTTGCCGTCGCTCCGGTATGTGCACGGCCCAGACATCCCAATTCTCCCTTGCCCCACCAATCGCCTTGCTCCAATCTCACGCAACAGCCGCTCCAGCAGAGAGCGGCCCGGAGAGTGATCATGGCCGTTACCCAAACCATCGCCCTGCCGCGCTATGCGGCGGATGCCGTGCCGCCGGTACGCTTGCCGCCGGGGCGCACGATCGGTTCGATTACCGGCGTGGCCGTGACGCCCGATGGGCATATCTGGATGCTGCACATCGCGAGCAAGATGGAATGGGGCCCGCCTGGGCAGAGCGATGACCCTGCCTTGCGGCTGGGCGCGGTCGTCGAGTTCGATGCAGACGGGACCTACCTGCAAGACTGGGGCGGGCCCGATCACCTGCCCCGCATCGACGGCCTGCAGCAATGGCCCAAACAGGAAGAGACCATCGCCTTCGACGAGGAAGACACGCTCTGGGTGTTCGGCGCGGATGTGAGCTACGATCACGCAGTCCAGCGCTTTACCCGCGACGGCAAGCTGCTCCTGAGGATCGGAAAATACGGCGAGACCGGGGGCGACGACAGCCAGACTTTGCTCGGCTGCCCGACCGATTGCTGGCACGATGTCGCCCGGCGCGAGGTCTTCGTTACCGACGGTTACGTCAACCACCGGGTAGCGGTGTTCGATTCGGATACCGGCGCGTTCAAGCGGGCGTTCGGCGCCTATGGCAGGGCGCCCGACGCCGAGCTGCCGCTACACCACCGCTTCCACAATCCGGTCCATGCCATAAGCATCGGCCCGGATGGCCTGATGTATATCTGCGACCGCAAGAACGACCGTCTCCAGGTGTTCGATGCCGTGGGCAAGGACCAGGCGACTTTCCTGCGCGAAATCGCCATCCCGGAGCCATCGCCCTTCGGCACGGTGTTCAATCTCGTCTTCACCCCCGACGGCAGGTTCGTGCTGATCAACGACGGCAACAACGCCCGCATCTGGATAGTGGATCTCGCCAGATGGCAAGTGGCCGGCCACCTCATGTGCCCCGATGGCGTGGTTGGCGACATCATGGGCACGATGCACAAGTTCTGCGCCGATGCCGCAGGCAATCTTTTGCTTGCGCGAACCAGCCGCGGGGTCGAACGCATGCTCTACACACCAGCGGGAGAATGAAGCGCGTGCAGTGGGATACCGAAGCGCGGATGGAACAGATCCTCGGCCAGCCGTCGCGCATGACGCCGCTGGCGGACGACGAGATACGCGAACCGGCACTCGGCGCGATCGACCGCATCCGCAAGATGAATGACCTGGCTGCCGACCTGCCGGTCCCGGAAATGTTCGCCACCGTTGGCAAGCACCCCGAACTGCTCGCCGCCTTCCTCGATTTCGGCGTGCGCTTCCTTGGCGATACGGCGCTCGAAGCGCGTGACCGCGAACTGGCGATCCTGCGCACCGGCTGGCTCTGCGGCGCGCCCTATGAATGGGGCGAGCACGTCATCATCGGCAAGGAAGCCGGGCTGACCAGCGAGGAAATCGAATGGATCACGATTGGCTCTTCCGCCCCCGGGTGGGGCGAGCATGAACGGGCGATCCTCAAGGCCTGCGAGGAATTGCATGCCGATGCGATGATCTCGGACGAGACCTGGGACATGCTGTCGCGCCGGCTCGATGACCGCCAGCTGATCGAACTGCCAGTGCTCGCCGGGCAGTATCACAAGGTCGCCTTCATCCAGAACTCGCTGCGGTTCCGCACGCGGGAATGCAATCCGGGGCTGTCGGCGCGATGACCGCGCAGGACCTGCTCTCGCGAACGCTCGACGTCGATGGCCACGAATTCGCCCCGCCGCGCGTCTGGGGAGGGATATTCGGCCCAGTGGCCGAGCGTCTCGCCGAAGTCTGCGGGCCGATGATCGAAGCCATGGGCGAGAACTACATCCTGCGCCCCGATCAGGCGGCGGACGATGCGCCGATGACCGCCGAGAACGTCTGGACCATGCGACACACCGGTGCGCCGG
>JBFWSE010000198.1:0-4211 GCA_050248535.1 Novosphingobium sp. | reverse complement strand
TATCGCCGCCGCCCCACGGGCTCTTGCGGCCTGCCATGGCCACAACACCCTTCGCAATCGCACTGCCAATTGATTTCATGAACCACTTTATAGGCATCCATTCGCAACAAAAACAGTGCTGGCCATCGCTTTTTCGCGGAAACCATAGCAATGCGTACTCAGGAGCGAACATGAGCGACAGCGATACCAGAGCCATCGAAGCCGCATTACCGCAATTGGCGCGCAGCCGTTTGCAGTCGTTGCGCGTGGCCGATGGCGCTGTAACGCTGGTGCTGGACGTGGCCGGGATGGACTCGATTGAGCGCGATCGGCTCGAAAGCGCCACGCGCGAATCCCTGGTGCAATTGCCCGGTATCGGCGATGTGCGGATCGCCATGACGGCCGACAAGCCACGCCGCAGACTGGTCGCCGTGGGTTCGGGCAAGGGTGGGGTAGGCAAGTCCACGCTTGCCGCCAATCTGGCGGTTGCCCTGTCACGCGCCGGGCGCAAGGTCGGACTGGTGGATGCGGATATCTACGGACCATCGTTGCCCCGGCTGCTGGCCAACGAAGGCAAACGGCCCGAGGCGCACGACAAGAAACTCGTGCCGGTTCCCAGCCCGTGGGGCGTGCCGGTGCTTTCCATGGGTCATCTGGTCGATCCGGGGCGGGCGATTGCCTGGCGCGGGCCGATGGCGGGCAATGCGCTGAGCCAGCTGATCGATGCGGACTGGGGCGATGCGGACATTCTGGTGATCGATCTGCCGCCCGGCACTGGCGACGTGCAGCTGACCATGCTGCAGCGCTACAAGCCCGATGGAGCGGTTATCGTTTCGACGCCGCAGGATCTCGCCCTGATGGATGCGACCCGGGCCATGCAGCTGTTCGAGCAAGGCGGCGTGCCAGTGATCGGGCTGGTGGAAAACATGGCGGGTTATGCCTGTCCGCATTGCGGGGAAGTGAGCGATCCGTTCGGCCAGGGCGGCGTGGAACAGGCGGCGAAGGCCGCGGGTCAGGCCTTCCTGGGCCGCATTCCGCTCGATATCGCAATCATGCGCGGCAGCGAGGCTGGTGAGCCCCCTGCTGCAGGCGAGGGCGCGCAGGCCGAGGCCTATGCCGCGATCGCCCGCCGGGTCGGAACCTGGCTCGACAATCAACGGGGCTGACATGCGGGTTACGCGGCGAGGATTGCTGATCGGCGGCCTGGCGGGAGGCGGCCTGGCCGTCGGTTACCTGCTTCGCCCCCGGGGCTTCCCCCTGCCGCTCTCGGCCGGCCGCGACGAAGTGGCTTTCGACGCCTGGATCAAGCTCGCCGCCGATGGCATGGTGACTGTCGCGGTGCCGCAGCTCGAAATGGGGCAGGGGATTTCCACCCTGCTGCCGCAGATCGTCGCCACCGAGCTGGGCGCGGACTGGGCCAATGTCGCGGTCGAGCCCGCTCCGCCAAGCGCGCTCTATGCGAACTTTCCACTGGCGGCGCGCTGGTCCGAACTCTGGGCGACCTTTCCCAGGGTCAATTCCACGCCGCTCAGCCCGCTGACCCGGCGCTGGGCCGAAGACGAGCACTTCAACATCACCGCCGACGGCACGTCGCTCGAAGCCTATGAGGCAGCAGCCCGCTATGCCGCTGCATCGGTCCGCACCATGCTGGCCATGGCCGCCGCCAAACGCTGGAACGTGGCCTGGCAGGAATGCGAGGCACGCGGAGGGCTGATAGTCCACGGCGCCGATCGCATGCCGTTCGGCAAACTGGCCGTGGAAGCCGCCGCTTTCGATCCGCCCGATCCGCCCCCCTTGCGCGAGAGCCCCGCGCGCGAACGGCCTGGCGATTTTGCCAGTGAGGACGCGAAACTCAATTTTCCCAGACTGGATTTGCCTTCGAAAGCCAATGGCACGCACTTGTTCGCCGGCGACGTGCGGCTGCCAGGCATGGTCTATGCCGCCATTCGCCACGGACCGATTGGCGATTCCACGCTGGACAGCTTCGACAAAGCCAAGGCCGAGGGCGTTTCCGGCTTGATCTCCCTGGTCAAGGGCAAGCGCTGGCTGGCGGCGGTGGCGAGCGATTGGTGGGCGGCCGAGCGTGCGCTCACGGCGATTGCGCCTTCGTTCAATGCCAGTCTCCGGGCGGACAGCCTGGCGATCGAGGAAAAACTGGGCATGGCGCTTTCCAAAGGCGATGCTGTCAGCATTCACGAGAACGGCGATCCCGGTAATCTCGACGACAAGCCCTTTGCGCTGGCCCTGCGATACGACGTCGCGCCCGCGCTCCACGCAACGCTTGAGACCTCCAGCGCCACGGCAAGGCTGTCCGGCGGCAAGCTGGAGCTGTGGGCCGCATGCCAGGCGCCCGAGGCGGCGCGGCGCGCTGCGGCGCGGGCAGCCGGAATTTCGGAGCGCAACACCGTGCTCTATCCGATGCCGGCCGGCGGCTCTTTCGACCGGCGGCTGGAGCACGATCACGTGATCGAGGCTGCCGTTATCGCCCGCGAGACCGGCAAGCCGGTACAGCTGATCTGGTCGCGCTGGCAGGAGCATCTGGCTGGCTGGCCGCGCACGCCGGTCGCGGCCGTGATGGCGGCCAAGGCGGGTGAGGGCGGGGCTGTAACGGGCTGGAAGGCGCGCCTTGCCATGCCTTCGACCAGTTTCGAATTCGGCGAACGCCTGTTCGGCGGCAAGACGCCGCTCGCCGCCACGGCCGAAAGCGCTGGCAAGGGCGATGTTCTGGCGATGGAAGGCGCCATTCCGCCTTATGCCGTGCCCGATATGGTTATCGAGCATGTTCCCGTGCCTGTTTCGTTGCCCACCGCACGGCTGCGCGGCAATGCCCACGGTTACACGGCCTTTTTCACCGAGAGCTTCGTCGACGAACTGGCCCACCGCGCGGGCCGCGAGCCATTGTCGTTCCGCGTCGGCATGTTGGGCGGCGAGGTACGTCTGGTGCAATGCATGCAGCGCGCCGCGGCACTGGCCAATTGGGACGCCGGCGCCGACGCCAGCGGTCAGGGCCTGGCCTGCCACCGCATCGGGGAAGGGCGGATTTGCGTCATCGCCACCGCGCGGCGCGACGAAAGCGGCGTGCGCGTCGACAAGATCAGCGCGGTCGCCGACATCGGCCGGATCGTCAATTACGACATCGCCCGTCAGCAGATCGAAGGCGGGCTGATCTTCGGCATCGGTCTGGCATTGGGATCGAGCACGCCTTACACCGAGGGTCTGCCGAACAGCGGACGGCTGGCGTCGCTGGGCCTGCCGCTGCTGGCCGATTGCCCCGAAATAGCCGTCCAGTTCATCGACAGCGACGCGGATCCCGCCGATCCCGGGGAACTGGGCGTAGCTGCGGTCGCCCCGGCGCTGGCCAATGCGCTGTTTTCGGCGACGGGGTTCAGGTTCCGGCGGTTGCCACTGTTGTCGGAGGAGTTGTGAGGGGTGTGGGGGTGATAATTGGGGGTTATTGCACCTGGCACCGTAACTCGGAAAACTCATGGAAGCCTGTTCAAGCTGCCAAGCTATTCTGAAGAAGCTGGGAGTTGATTTCTAGATGTCAAAGGACGCCCTGCTTAGTGCGCTCGAGGAAAGACCACTTCCCCCCTCGTCCGGGCAGCGAGTGGCATCCGAAGTAGCTTCCAACATGAGTGATCTAACGCCAATTGAAATAAATCTTATTTCTCGATTCAAATCCCATAAACTGTCGCAGTCAGAGGTAGTGGAGAATCGATCAAGAATATGGTCGTTGATCGACTCAGTAAAAAACGACCCAGTTCAAAATGCGCGAAACAGATTGTTGGTATGCATCGTCTGCGATGTTGACAGGCTCGACGATCAACTAGCCGACATGATTTATTATTGGTCAGAACTCGCAGGAGTTGACCAAGAGGTCGTAACTGCGGCGATTCAGTCAGAGATGAGGTTACGGTGAGGCGGTGTCAACCTGAAGCGCAACACTGCTTTGCAGTAGTCTGAGCCTCAGCCACCAGTCTGGCAAAGACCTCATTGGGCGTTTCGAGGGTTACGGTGATGGTGTGGACGGCGCTCTGTTGAGGTTTTGATTCGGGAAGCCCGATCCTGCACGGTGTGAAGTTACGGTGACAGGTGCAATAACCCTCTGTGGACGCCCCCACGGATGCAAGCGATAAATTCGGGTACGGGCACGGTGCCGGATGCTGCCTTCTGTCCGGCCTGTTGACGCAGCGTGTGGCTGCTGGCCAGAATGGGAGTGCGCGGGTCGGATC
>JBFWSE010000197.1:0-4214 GCA_050248535.1 Novosphingobium sp. | reverse complement strand
CTCCCGCCTACCACACGGCAACACTGGGAGAGGCTCACACGACACAAACCCCGGCCTACGATCTCATTGTTGTCGGCGCGGGCGGCGCAGGCATGGCGGGGGCGATCTTTGCCGCCGAGGCCGGGTGCAAGGTCATCATCCTGGAGGCGGAGGACCATATCGGCGGCTCCACCGCGCTGTCCGATGGGGTATTCAACGCCGCAGACACCAGCCTGCAGAAAAAGCTGGGGCTCGCGGATTCGATCGACGACTATTACGATTACTACATGACGCTAAACGCCTGGCGGCAACCGGCGGCGCTGATCCGGCGGTTCTGCGAGGAAGCGACGCCGACGCTCGAATGGCTGCTGTCGATCGGCGTGACCTATCCCGAACGCATCGCCCACAAGCCCAAGCAGCCGGTTTTTCCCGGCTCGGTCGAGGGTGGCGGGCTCTATTCGGCCGGAGTCGAATGGCCGCCGCGCGGGCATTGCCCGGCAGAGGGCGGCTCGGTCTATATCAATGCCATGGAAAACCGCCGCGCGGTGCTGGGAGTGGAGCTGGTGCTCAACACCCGGGTCAGGCAACTGATTGTCGAGGACGGGGCCGTGAAGGGCGTGGATGTGGATGGCCAGCGGCTCACCAGCCATGCGGTGCTGCTCGCCTGCGGCGGCATCGCCAATGGCCCGAAGGAAATGATCCGCGCCTGGTTTCCCGATGCCTACGATGCGCTGCCCGAGGGCTATCACCCGCGCTATGGCTCGGCGGAGGGCAGCCGCGGCGACGGGGTGGTCATGGCGCAGCAGGCCGGAGCCCATATCATCGGCAAGAATTGCGGGCTGGCGGTTTCCGGGCCATTCCTGCCATCGGCGCCGCCGGGGTTCCACGGCTACCAGCCGACCTCGGTGGTCTACGTCAACGGCCGCGGCCAGCGTTTCGCGCCGGAAACCGCGCCCTATGCGGTGATGCCGGGCCTGATCAAGGATCAGGACCACAATGTCTGGGGCGTGTTCGATGAGGCGGCGCGGCTGCGGGCGGACCCGACGCGCAGCGGCTTCGCGCGCGGCTGGGATCCGGACTTCGTGCTGCAATGCGTTGCCGCGGGGGACATCGTCGCCGCCGATACGCTGGAGGCGCTGGCGGGCAAGCTTTCGATGCGGCCGGGCGCGCTCGCCGTGACCGTCGAGCAATTCAACGAAGATATCGAGAAAGGCGAGGACCGCTGGTTCCTGCGTTCGATGGAAGAGCTTTTCCCGATCGCCCAGGCCCCGTTCTACGCTTTCCGCCACACCAACACCGGCTTCACGCTCACCGGCGTCGGCCCGCGCATCGATCCCGATGCCCATGCGCTGGACGAGGACGGGCGCATCATTCCAGGCCTGTTTGCCGCGGGCGAGGCCGGGGCCGGAGTGCTGGGCGAGCGCTACGTCGGTGGGGGAAATTCGGTGGCCAATGCGATCACCATGGGCAGGGTTGCGGGGATGACCGTGGGGCGGGAGTTGAAGGGATAGAATGCCCCTCCCCTTCAGGGGAGGGGTTGGGGTGGGGTTTGTCCGGAAAGCACAACACTCGCCCGACAGGCCCCATCCCTCGATCCCCTCTCCTGAAGGGGAGGGGAAGACAGTTCAAGGCTACGCAGGTTCCATCTCCTTCGCCTGGTCAAAGGCAATCGGCAGCCCGATCATCCCCCAGACTCCGAAAAACGGCCGCCAGCCGCTCGGCCCGGTGCGGCGCGGGTTCCGGATCCGGCGGGCGATCTGGTGGAGGCCTTCCTCGATCTGCGCGCGGGCAATGAACTGGCCCATGCAGATGTGCACGCCCATGCCGAAGGCGATATGTTTGGTCGTGTTTTCCCGCTCGGGATCGAATTGCGTGCCGCGCTCGATCGCCGGGTCGCGGCCCGAGACGCTGACCGGGAAGAACAGCACGGTGCCTTCCGGGATCAGTACATCGCGGTATTCGAGATCGCGGGTTACCAGCCGCGGGATAGTTGACGTGGTGACATAGCGGAACATTTCCTCGACCACCTTGCGGCAATAGCCTTGATCCTCGGCGCAGCGCCGGTACATCTCCGGGCGGTCGATCAGGGTGTCCATCATCAGAGTCAGCGCGTTCTTCGAAGTGTCGAAACCGGCGACGAACAGGAAGATCAGCAAGTCATAGAGCTCGCGGTCGGACAGGTTGCCCTCATCGTCGGCGGTGCGCACAAGAATCTCGAGCAGGTCCTCGTTGTCCCTGCCCAGCCGGTTCGCGCGGCGCCTGGCGACGAGCTTCTGGACGAAGGCATCGAGCGTATCCATCGCATTGACCAGCTTGGGCAGCAGCGTCTTGTCGAGGCTGACGCTCATGCCGAATGTCTCCAGCGACGCGCGCAGGCCGGGGATGACATCGGGCGAAGCGCCGACCAGCGCGCAGAACACGGTGATCGGGAACATCGAGGCGAACTCCTCGAAATCGAAAGCATCCTTGGGCACCCATTCGTCGAGCAATGTGTCGATCGTCGCGCGCATCAGGGCGCGGTGCTTGTTGGCCTGTTGCGGAGTAAACGCCGGGGCGAGCACCTTGCGGATGCGCTGGTGCGATTCGCCGGTCTGCGCCAGCAGGCTCTCGAGCTGGAAGCGTCCCCAGCTGGTGCCCCGCGCGCCCATGATATCGACCACGCTTTCATAGGCGCCGCGCATGTAGCGATCCTGATAGAGCAAGTCGCGCATCGCTTCGAACTGGGTGACGACCAGACCATAGGGGCAATTAGCCAGCCAGGGGTGCTCACCGCGCGCCCTGTCGAAATGCGGCCAGGGGTTCTCGGCGAAACTGGCCTCGTCCATCGGCAGGTAGGGCAGGGTGAGTTCGGAGATTTTCTGCATCGCTTATCCAATCGTGTGTGGTCGGGAGGCTATCGCAATTTGCCGGCAAGCGCACCGGAATTTGCACTCTGGTCACGGGGCGGCGGCATGCTAACGAGGCGGAATAGGTCCAGGGGACCCTCTCCATTTTCACGAAGTGCAAATGGGGAGGTGGCCCGCCACAGGCGGGCCGGAGGGGTTTCAACGTTGCGCCGTTACCCCTCCGTCAGCGCTTCGCGCTGCCACCTCCCCAAATGTGCTTCGCAAATTTGGAGAGGAACTGACCGGCAGAATTGGGAGAGGCATTTTGAGCAAGAAGTTTTCGATAGACGACCTGACCGATCCGCAACTGAGCCCCGAGATGAAGGGCTACATTGCCTCGGTCGAGGCCAATCCGCCCGTACTGACCGAAGAGGCCATCCTGTCCGCCGCGCGGGAGGCGACCGGGCTCAGCGATTTCGGACCGGACGACTTCCGCGAGCGCCTGCATGTCCTGCTGGAAGACTGGAACGGCGATACCCGCGCCTATGCGCTGAAGCGCCAGTTCCTGCTCGACTACGCGATCCGCTATGCCAGCAACCGGCTGCTGATCCACGACCTGCTGAAGCGCCACCCCGAAATCCACGACGAGCCGATCGAGCGGCCCATCATCGTCGTCGGCATGCCGCGCTCGGGCACCACGCACCTGCTGAACCTTCTCGGCGCGGACAGCCGCCTCGCCTCGACCCCGCTGTGGCGGACCTATGCGCCGGTGCCCAACCCCAGGGAGCCGATGAACCCCGACGGCTCCGATCCGCGATACACCCGCGTTGCCGAAAAGTGGGAGCAGCAGCTCGCCTCCAATCCGATGAGCGCGGCGATGCATGCGATGGAGCCCGACCACTTCCACGAGGACGTCGAGCTGATGGGCCCGAACTTCGCCGGCTACAATTTCGAATGGCTCGCCCGCAGCCCGCGGTTCCGCGACCACTACCTGTCGCACGACCAGACCGAGCACTACGAATACATGAAGACCGTGCTCAAGATCTTCCAGTGGCAGGATGTCCAGGCGGGCGGCCAGCGCAAGCGCTTTGTCACCAAGTGCCCGCAGCACCTCGAGCAGCTTCCCGTGATCAAGAAGGTGTTCCCCGATGCGACGGTGGCGATCACCTATCGCGATCCGGTGGAGGTGATCCAGTCGGCGATCACCATGATCGCTTACGGGGAACGCATGAGCTATCCGACCATCGATACCCAGGGCCTGCTCGACTACTGGACCGACCGCGTCGAAAGGCTGCTGCGCGCCTGCGTGCGCGACCGGCCGCTCTGGCCCGAGGCGCAGAGCGTCGACGTGCCGTTCGACGAGTTCATGAAGGACGACATGAAGGTGGTGCGCGAAGTGCGGCGCAAGGC
>JBFWSE010000196.1:0-4252 GCA_050248535.1 Novosphingobium sp. | reverse complement strand
AGGCACGTCTTCAGGCAATGCTGCTACCTCGAACCCGAAGTCAGGAGAGTCCGGATGAAATCCACCTGCGCCTTGAGCACGGATTCCAGGTAAGTAAAGTGCGCCTCAGTAAGGACAGTGGAACTCACGCGAGCCGGCAGGGCGGCAGCCTGCGCCTCCGGCAATCCGGTGGCAGCCTGTTTGGCGATGTTGTCCCAATACTTCGCCGACTCCATGGCCAGTTCGCGCTGCTGCGACAATGCCTCGAGCTGCTGCTTGTTGGCCTGCTCCAGCGCGTCGATCTGCTGTTGCTGCAGATCGGGCGCCTGCGGCGCGGTATCTTCGTTGCTCATGTTTGTCCTTTCTTCTCATTGCAATGCTTTGGCGGCGGCTCGGGCCAGCCGGCGGCTTTCACATGCCTCGGCCGCAATCCCGAGGCAATCACGGGCCAGGCCGGATGACGCCGTCAGGCTTTGGTCTTCCTTGCCGATTTCTTCTTGCTGGAGGACTTGCCCTTGCCGGCAGACTTCGCCTTTGCAGGCCCGTTCGCCGCAGCCTCGATCAGCTCGCGTATCCCGCGGTCCAACCCGTCGGCGAACACCTGGATGTCCGGCATCGTCTCGTAGTCCCCGGTGGTTCCGAATCGCACATACCCGTCATACGAAAACACGCTGGTGCCCAACCGCATCGTGCTGGCCAACGGCACAAAGGGATAGTTGTCGAGCATCCTGCGGCCCAACACGAATAGCGGATACTGGGGCCCGGGCACGTTCGTGGCGACGGTATTCACCGGGTTCGGGGCGTGACTGGCCGTACGGGCGCTCATTGCCATCAAGGCTGGCGGCTGGAAGCCGGCGAGCGAGGTGAGCACATCGGCCGCGAGCGCCTGCTTGGATGCCTTCAGGCCATCCATCCGCGTGCGGATGCTGGCCAGCCTTTCCCGTGGGTCGGCGATGCCCACCGGCAACTCGGCATACATGCTGGCGATCCTGTTGCCGCCCATCTCGCCGATGCTGCGCACCGACACGGGCACCAGGCAGCGGACCGTGCGGCCGGCGACTTCCTCGCCGCGCGACAACAGCAGATCGCGGAACGCGCGGGTCACCGTCGCCAACACGACATCGTTGACCGTTCCTCCGAGAGCGGCGCGGATGGCGGCGATGTCGGCCAGGCTGGCCTTGGCCCAGCCCCAGCGACGATAGGGGCCGATCGGGCCGTTGAGGCTGGTGATGGACAGCGGGTTGGCAAAACTGCTCTTCAGCGAGGCGAAGGCCTTGTCGACCTCAATCATCTGCGCCTTCAGGGAGTTGACCCATGTGTTGTAGCGGCTCGTCTGCTCGGCGCCCGCTTGTTGCGACTCAGCAAGCGCGGCCTGCACGAGTTCGGCGTCGGTGGGCGGCGTCTCCGGCTTCCAGTCGTCGACCACGTCGGCGGTCGTCGTGACGGCCTCGCGGTCGAGAACGGTCGTGGTGATGTCGGTCGTGCTCACCCCGTCGGCCATGCAGTGATGCAGCCTGGAAATGAGCGCCCAGCGGCCGCCTTCCAGCCCATCGATCAGCCACATGTCCCACAGCGGCTTGTTGCGATCCAGCGGCTCGGCCATCAGCGTCGTGAAGAGTTCCTTCAACTGCTCCTCGCTGCCGGGCGCAGGCAGCGCAATGGCGCGGACGTGATAGGTGAGGTTGAAGTGCTGGTCATCGACCCAGACGGGCGCCGCGAGATCATGCGGCACGAACCGCACCCGCTGCCGGTAGCGCGGGATGCGCGGCAGCTTCGACGCAATGTGGCGACGAAACTCGGCCCCGGTGGGAGCCGGGCCGGCGAATATGCCGAGCCAGGCGTTGTGATGCAGGTCGAACTCGTTCTCCATATAGAGAAACGAGGCATCGATCATGCTCATGCGCTCCATGCGCCAATCCTCTCTCGACCGGATATCTGTCAGTTGGTCATCGATTGCACGAGGACCAGGCATGCCCGGTGATCGATCTTGCCCGCCGCAGTGCGCGGGATGACGTCGACGGCGAACATCTCGCGCGGCGCCTTATAGGCCGCCAAATGTTGTTTGACATGATCGGATAGAGCCAATCGATCGAGATGGGCGCCCGGTCGCAGCACAACGACGGCCGCCACCGCCTGGCCGAAGCGCTCGTGCGGCAAGCCGATCACCGCGACGTCGGCCACCGCTTCGTGGCGGCGAATTACCATCTCGACCTCGTACGGAAAGACCTTCTCGCCACCGGTGTTGATCACAGACGAGCCACGGCCGACGAGGCGGATGTTGCCGTCGGGTTCGACCACGCCGAAATCCCCGGTGACGCAGTAGCGCGTGCCGCCGACCGTGACATAGGTCGCCTGGGTCTTCTCCGGGTCCTTGTAGTAGCCGACCGCGAGATGCCCCTTGATGAGCAGCATGCCGCGATGCCCGGGCACCGTGGTGTCGAGCAGGCGTCCTGCGTCGTCCATCATCTGCATGACGTCGCTGCGGGAGATCACCGCATCTTCGGGAACGCTGTCGCCCCGGCTGTAAGTCTGCACGCCACGCAGCGCTTCCGACGAGCCGTAATTATCCGACAGGACGATCCAGGGCAGATGCTTCAGGACGCCGGCCCGCACCGCGCGCGAGAATTTCGAGCCAGACGATATGATCAGTTGCAGGCGGCTGAGATCGTAGCTCGCGGCGTTGGTCTCGAGTTCGGCCAGCAGCGGCTGAGCGAAGGCGTCGCCGACAATGACAAGCGCATTGACATGGTGATCGCTGGCGATACGCCACAAGGCCGAGGCGTCGAAACGCTGGGAGGCGGTAGTTTCGATGGTCCATCCGGCATTCATCAGCGACAGGCTGGTAAACAGGCCGGTGGCGTGCATGAGCGGGCAGGCGACATAAAGCCGCTTGCCGGAAGGGTCGACCCTGCGGACGACATCGTCGAGATCGGCTGAGGGCGCTTCGCCGAGATAGAAATTCGCAGCTGTCCCCAGCGCCTGGATCACCTCATTCTGCTGCCAGAGCACGCCTTTGGGCAGGCCCGTGGTGCCGCCGGTGTAGAGCAGCAGCGCGTCCTCCCCGGAGCGCGCGAGGCCGGGCTTTGAATCGTCGCCTGCGGCCAGTGCGTCATAGGCCTCAGCCCATTGCGGCAAGGGATTGCCGTCGTCCACCGCGACGAGGTATTTCAGTTGCGGCAGGCTCTCGCGGCAGCGGGCCACCATCGGCGCATAGCTGGCATGGAAGATCACCGCCTCGGCATCGGCATTGCCAAGCACATGCACCAGTTCGTCGTGCTCGTAGCGATAGTTGACGTTGACCGGAACCAGCCTCGCCTTGAAGCAGGCGACATAGGCCTCAATGAATTCCGGGCAATTGCGCAGATAGACTGCAACTTTCGCCTGCGGCGAGAGACCCGCTGCAAGCAAGGCGTTCGCAAGAGCGTTGCTGCGCCGGTCGAACTCGCCCCAACTCACACTTCGGTCGCCCTGGACCTGGCAGGGCAGGTCCGGAACGGCACGCGCTATGGCTTCATAGATGTCGGCATAGTTCCAGTGCACTCGGTGTGCCCTCCCTGGCGCAGCCTGTGGGAAACACCGGGTTCCCCAAGCAATGCAGGCCGAAACTTCCTTTTCATTTGAAACTGTATCCAGGATACAATCCGAGTCAATGCATCATCGCTGATAATCTAGGCTTTTTGGGTGTGGCACCGCCGCACCTGCGTGATACGAGCAGATGGCGCCGCGAAGGCCAGGCCGCGGGCAGATTGTTCGGTTGCGCTCTCGGCCGCTCAGGCGGCGATCGCCAAAAACTTCTCCAGCACCTTGTCGCCCATGGTTGTGGTGCCAACCTCGTTCTTGCCCTCGGACATGATGTCCCTGGTGCGATAGCCGTCGTCGAGCACGGCGGCGATGGCCGCCTCAAGTCGGTCGGCCTCGGCTACCATGTTGAACGAATAGCGCAGGCACATGGCGAAGGAGGCGATCATGGCGATCGGATTGGCAATGCCCTTGCCGGCAATGTCCGGCGCCGAACCGTGCACCGGTTCGTAAAGCGCCTTGCGCTTGCCGGTCTTCGCATCCGGCGCGCCGAGCGAGGCCGATGGCAGCATGCCGAGTGAACCCGTCAGCATGGCCGCGACGTCCGACAGCATGTCGCCGAACAGATTGTCTGTGACGATGACGTCGAACTGCTTCGGCCAGCGCACCAGCTGCATGCCGCCGGCGTCGGCCAGCATGTGATCGAGCTTCACATCGGAATATTTGGCCTTGTGCGTCTGCGTCACAACCTCGT
>JBFWSE010000195.1:0-4292 GCA_050248535.1 Novosphingobium sp. | reverse complement strand
CGACAGCAAAGCGCCTGATCGGCGGCGCGAGACCGCTCATTCGGCCGGGCCAATCGTCAGATCGACCGGCGTCAGGCCCTCGATCGTGCCCACCAGCCGGTCCCCCGGCGCAACCGGACCGACACCTGCGGGCGTGCCAGTATAAAGAAGGTCGCCGGGCTGGAGGTGATAGAAGCGCGACAGGTAGGCGATCAGTTCGGCCAGGTTGAAGATCATGTCGGACAGCACTGCATCCTGCTTCACCGCACCGTTTTGGGTGAGGGCGATACGCTGGCCCGCCACGGCAAAGTCCCGAGCCCGGGTTATTGGCGCCATCACCGCTGCCTGTTCGAAGTCCTTGGCAAAGTCCCACGGATGGCTCTGCTCGCGGGCTCTCGCCTGAAGATCGCGCCGGGTCATGTCGAGCCCGCTAGCATAGCCATAGACTATCGAAAGCGCGTCCGCTTCGGCAATGCGAAAGGCCGGGGCGCCGATGGCGGCGACCAGTTCCATTTCGTAGTGATAGTCACTCGTCCCCGGCGCATAGGGCGCGGTCTCACCCGAATGACACATCGCCGAAGGGGTCTTGGTGAAATAGAACGGCGTATCCTTCACCACTGAAAGCCCCATTTCGGCGGCATGGGCGGCATAGTTGCGCCCGACGCAGAAGATGCGGTGGACGGGAAAGCGGGCGCTTTCGCCGAGGACGGGAACCGAAGGTCTCGCGGGCAGGTCGAACAACAGGCTCATGCACTATCCCATGTCAGATAAAGGTGATCGACGCCATTGACCGGCCCGGCATGCGATCTGGGCGCGGGCTTTTCCGGATCGAGGCGGCAGATCGGCATGCGCTTCGTCCATTCCTCCAGGAACACGCGCAATTCAAGCCGGGCCAGGTGCTGGCCGACGCATTTGTGCGGGCCGTTGCCCAGGCTGTTGTGCCCGACCGGTCCCCGGTCGAAATCGACCTTGAAGGGATCGTCGTAGCGCTTGGCGTCGATGCCGGAGAGACCGTTGACCGTCATGATCAACTCGCCCGCTTTCAGGCTCGCGCCCTTGTGCTCCATGTCGTGGCGCACCATGCGGCAGGTGTTGGACAGGCCATGGCGGCGCAGCAGTTCCTCGACCGCGGCGGGAATCACCGCGGGATCGGCCTTGAGCCGCTGCTGCAAATCGGGCCGCTCGGCCAGCCGCCACATCGAAAAACCGGTCATCGAGGCGACGGTATCGAGCCCGCCGAAGAACACCAGTTGGGCCATGCCGACGATCTCCTCGCGCTTGCTGAACCGCGGGTTGTCGCGCCATTTGGAGATGCCGGTGAACACGTCGGGTCCGGGATGGACATAGCGCTCGTCCAGCAGCTCGCTCAGGAAGGCGCCGACCGCGACCTGCGCCTTCACCCGCTCTTCCGCTGTGCCGTAGCCCGCCATCCAGCGGCCCCACTGCAGGAATTCCCCGCGCCGCTCCTGCGGCAGGTTGACGAGGTCCCAGAACAGCTTGAGCGGAGCGATGGTCGAGAACTCGCTGACGAATTCGCAAGAGGTGGCGCCGCTGGCGAGAATGCCCTCGATCAGGCCAATGGTTACCGCGCGGACGTTCGGCTCATAGGTCTCCTCGATATGCCGCTTGGCGAAATGCGGATTGAGCACGGCGCGGTATTTCGTGTGTTCGGGCGGATCGAAGGTGATCGGCGGCATGAACGGGCAGGAGCCTTTGGGCGGTGCCTTTTCGGTGTTGGAAAAGCTCTGGTGAGTTTCCTGGATCCACTTGATGTCTTCGGCGCGCGTCGCGATCCAGTGGCCGCCGTAATGCGGCGTCCATTGCACGTCCGGTCCCTCGTGCAACCGCGCGAAAGCCCGGTAGACGTCGCCGCTCTCCTCGATCCCAGCGGGGGCCATGTAGTCGAAATCGACGACCAGCGCGGGATCGACATGCGGGGGAATCCGGGTCAATTCGACTGCAGCGGTTGCCATCGCTTCTCTCCGTTTCCGTCTTCGCGGATTTCGCTCTATCCTGATCGGCAATAACAACGATGACAAGAGAGGATGCAATGCTGACAACCGACGATATCGTCGCCATCCAGCAGCTGGAGGCTTTCTGCCACCATGCTGTCGATCACCATGACCAGAGCCTGTTTCCGCTGGTGTTTACCCAGGACGCCCGCTTCGACGGACGGCTGTGCGGCGGACCGCTGTGCGTCGGCATGGAGGAAATCGTCGCCTTCTTCGCGCTCGGCAAACCGCCGCACCCGCCCTCACACCACATGACCAATTGCTGGGTGCGCGAAGTGGACGGGCAGGTGCTGGTCAAGATGAAGTGGCTGGTGCCGGACCTGGAGAATGGCAGCTTCGTTGGCGGGGACAATGACGATATTGTCGTGCGGACGGAGCAAGGCTGGCGGATTTGGGAGCGCAAGGCTTCGGTGCGGTATCCGGGGGAGATGACCGTGCCGAGGGAATTCAAGGTTTGAGCTCCTCCCCCTTGCGGGGGAGGATAGCGTAGCTTGCTCCCAATGGAGCTAGCAGAGCTTGGAGAGGGGTATGCGAGCCGTAGGCTCGCGCGGGCCTTTGGCCCGCATACCCCTCACCAACTGCGACAAGGCAACAAGTTGCCAAGTCTTCGTATCCTCCCCCGCAAAGGGGGGAGGAGCGGATCGTATCCCGTTGACCTACTTCACCAAGTCCATCCCCGCCATCGATCCCTCTTCGCGCCATTCGCGGATGAGGTCGTCGAAAGCATTATACCCCGGCCCATACATGTCGCCGAAGATCGTATAGCGGCTGGCCGCCACGCCCTCGTTATTGTTGTAGCCCGGAGTGCAGGCGGCCCAGAAGCCGGCATCGTAGAAGAAGGTTTCGCGCACGTGCTTCACCCAGCCAGCCTCGGCTTCGGCACTGGGTTCCACGGTCTCCGCCCCGCGCTTCATCGCTTCGCCGATGATGTAGGACAGGTGCCGGCCTTGCTGGTCGTACATCAGCGTGGTCGAGCCCGAGACGCCGCCCTGGATCCAGCCGGTCCATAGCAGACCGGGGAAGCCATGCAGGCTCATGCCGTGGAGGGTGCGGAAGCCGTCCTTCCAGTAGTCGTAGAGTGACAGGCCGTCGCGGCCTTCGATCACATCGATGCCGTATTTGCGGCGCAGATCGGTGGTGCTTTCGAAGCCGGTCGAATAGATGATGCAATCGAACTCGTGCTCGACGCCATTGGCGATAATGCCCCTTTCGGTGATCGCCTCGATGCCCTTGGTGGCCGAGACATCGACAATATCGACAGTGTCGCGATTGAACGTGGCGAGATATTCGTCGTTGAAGCAGGGACGCTTGCACAGAAAGCGGTACCAGGGCTTGAGGATCTCGGCCTTGCGCTTGTCCTTGACTTCATCGTCCACGCGCTTCCTGATGCGTTCCATGGCGCGGTGGTCCTCAACCTCGCGCAGCGCCATCAGCTCCTCGAAGCTCATCTCGGGCCAGCCCATTTCCTTGCGGCGGGCCTGGACGTTGCGGTTGAGTTCGCTCCAGCCGTCGCAGATCAGGTCTTCGTCGTCGGGCCCGTAGATGCCGTTGATGCCGGTGTGGAAACTGTTCATCCGCTCCTGGTGCCAGCCGGGTTTGAGCTGTTTCGCCCATTCCCAGTCAGTCGGCATGTTGCCGCGGAAATCGACATAGCTGGGGGTGCGCTGGAAAACTGTCAGCTGCTTGGCATATTGCCCGAGATAGGGCACGCATTGCAGCGCCGTCGCCCCCGTGCCGATGATGGCGACGCGCTTGTCATGCAGCTTGTCGAGCACCGGGTTGTAGAAGTCGCCGCCGGTGTAATCGTAGTCCCAGCGCATGGTGTGGAACGAGTGGCCCTTGAAGCTCTTGATGCCCGGAACACCGGGCAGCTTGGGCCGGTTGATCGGGCCGACTGCCATGATGACGAAGCGCGCGCGGATCGTATCGCCCTGGCGCGTGCCGATGCGCCAGCGTTTGCTCGCTTCTTCCCACTGCAGGCTTTCGATCGTCGTGCCGAACAGGGCATGCTCGTAAAGCCCGAAGTGGCGGCCGATCTTCTGGCAGTATTCGAAGATCTCCGTGCCGTAGGAATAGCGGTCCTTCGGCATGTAGTTCATTTCTTCGAGCAGCGGCAGATAGGTGTAGCTCTCGACGTCGCATTGCACGCCGGGGTAGCGGTTCCAGTACCAGGTGCCGCCGAAATCGCCGCCGCGGTCGATAATGCGGACGTTGGTTATGCCGGCTTCGACGAGCCGTCCGCCGACCATGATCCCGGCAAAGCCGCCGCCAACCACGACCACGTCGATCTCATCGTTCACC
>JBFWSE010000194.1:0-4310 GCA_050248535.1 Novosphingobium sp. | reverse complement strand
CCCAGCCGCAGCCGCAAGCTGCGGAGCTTCCTCGACTACTGATCGTCCCGGTTTCGGGCTGCAACGGGCACGGGCGCCGGGATATCCTGGCGCCCGTCTTGTTTGGGGCGGGGCGCGGATGGCCGGTGCGGACGCATCGACGGTCGAATGGCTGGCGCGGCATGCGGCGGAACGGCCGGAGGCCCCGGCGCTGATCCTCGACGGGCGCCGTATCGGCTTCGGTACCTTTCAGGCAGCCCTGGGCGCAACAGTCCGGTTCCTCGCGCATCTCGACCTTCCGGTGGGTGCCGTCGCGGCCCTGGATTGCGACGACCCGTTCGAGCATTGGCTGCTGGTGCTGGGCTGCGAGACGCTGGGCGTCGCGACGGCGTCGCTCGACGGGCGCGCCCGCGAGACCTATGCGCATCTGCTGCGCATCGCCGACATTCTGATCTCGACCGCGCCCGGGCCCTTGGCCGGCTGCCGGCGCATCGAGCGGCTGGCGCCGGGCTGGCCCGACCGCCTGTCCCCCGGCCTATCGGTCGCGCCGCTGCGCGCGCCGGAGCCCCTGGACCCGCAGGCGCCGCTGCGGCTGTTGCAGACCTCGGGCACGACCGGGCCGGTGAAATGGATGCGGGCGACGCGGCGCAGCCAGGATTTCTGGCTGATGCAATATCGCCGGCGCAGCGGAATGTCGCGGACGACCCGGCATCTGGTCGTCTCCGGCTTTCATCTCAATGCGGCCTATCTCTATGCTACCGCCTGCCTGCGGGCGGGGGGCTGCTGCCTGATCGAAACGCGGCGCGATCTCGCCGCGGCGATGGCGTCGCTGCGGCCGACCCATGCCGCCATGCTGCCGGCGGAGCTTGCCCTGCTGGCAGGGGGCGGCGCATTGCCGGGGGCCGCAATGACCGTGTCGACCTTGGGCGGCCATGTCGGCCCGGCATTGCGGGGCCGGATCGAGGCGCTGTTCGGCGGACCGGTGATCGAAAGCTATGGCAGCAACGAATCCGGCCCCATCGCCACCATGGATGCGGACGGGAGCGGAAGGTTGCTGCCCGAGGTCGAGGCGGCGATCCTGGACGATGAGGGCCGCCGCCTGCCCGACGGGCAGGCGGGATTGCTGCGCGTGCGGAGCGCCGGCGTCGTGGCCGGATACATCGATGCGCCCCAGGCGACGGCGGCGGCCTTCCACGATGGCTGGTTCCAGCCCGGCGACCTGGCGGTCATGCTGGGCGGCGGACGCATCCGGCTGCTCGGCCGGGCCGACGACATGCTCAATATCGGCGGGGTGAAAATCGCGCCGCTGGACTTCGAGGCGGCGGCGCGCGCCCTGGCGGCGGTCGACGATATCTGCGTGGTCGAACTGTCCGACGGATCGGGGCGCGACGAACTGGCGGTCGCGGTCCGCCCGGCCGCCGATGCGGTGCCCGCCGACATCGCCCGGCAGATCGGCGCTCTGCTGCCGCCGTCCTGGGGGCGGGCCACCCTGCGCTTCGTTCCCGCGATCCCGCGCACCGCGACCGGCAAGCCCGCCCGCGCGGCGCTGCGCGCCCTGCTGCGCCAGCGGCCGGGACTGGTCCCCGACCCGGAATCCTGATACCAGACAGCCCAGCCCCTGCGGGCCCGTAGCTCAATTGGTCAGAGCGGACCGCTCATAACGGTTTGGTTGCAGGTTCGAGTCCTGCCGGGCCCACCATATATAAGTTATTGTTTTTACAGAATTCTTTGACGCACCATTGAGTCGGTTTCGAACTTCCCACCAAAACGTCTCCGGTCCCGCCTCGGCCTGAAGCCGCTTTGCGGCGGACGTCTCCGTCCAATGTGGGAGCTGGGTCTCCCGGCAATTGCCCGGGTTTAAGACGCGGCACGGACGCACTGCATTCGGCGGAACAGGGTGGGTGCTACGTGCTCGTAACTTCCCTCCAAGTGGGTCGGTGCGAGCCGAGCTTGAATCCCGGTTAGGATTTGGCGGGAGACGTTGTTGCAGAGGGGGAGAAGGCGCCTTTTGCGCCGTTGTCTCTGCGGCCCTGTTCCGACCTCCAAAACTTTAACGGCTGCCTCCTTGATGTGGCCGGTCATTGGCCGTACATTTCCTTGTAAGGAGAATGACATGCCAAACGCAGTTCAGAAATCGAGCAGCGGACGAACCCGGGCGAAACGTCTGGAGGCTCGCCTTACAGCCGAACAAAAGAGCCTTATCGAGCGTGCGGCTGCGTTGCAGGGCCGGACCGTCACCGATTTCGTGCTGACGAGCGTGCAGGATGCGGCCCGGCGCGCAATCGAGGAGTATCACCAGCTCTCCCTTTCGATGAGCGACAGCGAGGCTTTCGTCGATGCGCTCCTGAACCCGAAGCCGGTCAACGATCGTCTGCGCGATACGGTGCGGCGCTATCGCGAGAGAACCGGCGTCTGACGCGTGACGGACGAACCCCAGGAAAAGCTCCGTATCGATCCATTGGGTCCAGGACATGATCGGGCGAGCTTCGAAAGCGGCGCAGAGCCGCTGGACAGGTACTTTCGCACGCAAGCTGGCCAGGATGCGCGGAAGAACTTGGCCGCACCGTTTGTCCTGGTACTGCCAGATGGGACGGTCGCCGGCTACTACACGCTCTCGTCGATTTCTGTGCGGCTCGAAGACTTGCCAGAGCAAACGGCACGGAAGCTTCCACGATATCCGCTGGTGCCAGCGACGCTCTTAGGTCGTCTTGCGATCAATCGGCGCCAACAGGGGAAGGGGTACGGGCGGTTTCTCCTTGCAGACGCTCTGTATCGGGCCGCCCGGAGCGAGATCGCCTCATTTGCGGTGATTGTCGATGCGAAGGACGACAGTGCTTGCCGCTTCTACGAACGGGAGAGTTTCCTGCCGTTTCCGGATCAACCCTCGAAGTTGTTTCGACCGATGGCGGACATCAAGCGGCTCTTCGAATAGCTAAAGCTGCGCCGGAGGACCTGTCTGTCCACGCAGGTCGCAACACCCCATGGGCCCTGTCCTCGTGCTGCGGCTCCAGGCTCGCAAGGCGTGCCGTTAGTCGCATGGATGCGCGAATATCCAGTGGATGAATACTCGCGGGTATGGCTAAATATGAGGGGAAACAAGGGGTTACATCGTTTTGGTTGCGGGTTCGAGAATGATGCGCTCCACCAATGTTTAGCTATAAAATTCAAAGAGTTACAAAGCCCATAATTGTGAGGCTAATTTTAGAAATTTCTCTTAATTCTTGCAGGGTTGGGCCATAAGCGAAATGTGCCCGACTGCCAGAGCAGCCACACACTCTGAAACCTCGCTCCAAACTGCTCATGTAGCGCAGAGGCATCAAGCGAAGTGGGCTCGCCTGCCGGCAAGTTTACATAGACTAGAAGGTGTGGCTTCGGAGTGTACCCCTTCGCCGCCTTCTTTCCGACGACGCGATATATCTCGCCTAGAGCCGTGCTGGCTTCTTCTTCGGGGTCGTAGAATTCCAACTCCTTAGGCTGACCTTTTGCAGCGCGGTATTCGGCGCATCTTCTACGGCTTTCTCTATCCGCTTCGACGACCTCGAACGGGCGCAGGTCATCGCCACACTTGAGTT
This sequence comes from Novosphingobium sp., assembly GCA_050248535.1. GTDB lineage: Bacteria > Pseudomonadota > Alphaproteobacteria > Sphingomonadales > Sphingomonadaceae > Novosphingobium. The sequence continues at coordinate 759 of JBFWSE010000194.1, read as the reverse complement.
CTGCGTCGGGGAAGCGCTCGTGCTCCGGCACCGGGCGCACCTGCCAATCTCGGTTCCATGGCCGTCGCGTCGCAAACTCGGCCACTGCAATGGCCTCGCGTACCTTCTTGTACTTGCCCTCGCAGAAGAACTCATCTTCGGGTGTGGCAACCCTGATGGCGTGCGCGGAAGTGAGCAACTCACGCGGCGTCCACCAGCGATTTTCGATCTCCTCCATGGGCTGAGTATAGCTGATTGAGAAGGTCGCGCTCCGTTGTCAGGCCGACAAGAACCGCGGGGTGGTCTACCCACCCTCGACCAGCAACGGAATGCCCTGCTTCAGCGCTTGGCGCGCCCGCTCGGCCAGCATTTCGTCCGTTGCGCTGCTCATCGGATGGTCGATCACCGCGAAGCGGAAGCCCGGTGCGCCCAGCACCCGAGCCATCAGCTCGGCCGCGCTGACGAACTTCTCGGTCATCACGCCCAGCGCGGGAACGCCCAGTTTTTCGCCCGCCACCGCGTCATGCAAACTGCACGACGAGCAGCTGCCTCAGTCGCCGACGCCGGAGATGATGGCGTCCCAGCTTCTGGCCTCCTCCATGATCGCGGCGTCGGCCGGCGCGCTGTAGTTGGACTTGGCGCGGCGGATGACCCGGGCGACGCCATAGGTCTCGGTCAGCTCCTTCTCGATGGCCGCGAAGAAGGGCTTGGTGCCCTTCTTGTTGTTCGAGATGATGCCGACCGTCTTGCCCTTCAGGCCCGTCAGGCGCCTCGCCAGCG
>JBFWSE010000193.1:0-4402 GCA_050248535.1 Novosphingobium sp. | reverse complement strand
TAGGTTTCCGCCGGGCGGCCGCTAGAGCGGCGTGCTGTATATCTGCCCCACCCTGACGGAGCCGATTTTGGCCCAGTTCATGGTGCGAGGAGGGAGCTTTGCGGGAATATAGTGACCGACGAGCGACGCGGAAATGGGCAAAAATCGGCCCGCCCCGGAGGGGTTGCTTCAGGAAGTCCTCCGGACAGCGTCACGTCGCTTGTCCGGGTTCCCGACCCGCTCTGCGCGACGTTCCTAGCCGACGGGCTTCCTGAAGCAATCAGGGTGGATCAGATATACTGCACGCCGCTCTAGCCGACTGTAACGCGCAGCGTGCCGCTGGCCAGATCAACGGCACTTCCGGTAGGATTGAACAGCACTGCCGTCACCGTGCCCGCCGCGCCGACATAGGCTGTCAGCACCAGTCCCTGCAGGTTTCCGGAGAACCCGGCCTTGACTTCGTCGCCGACGAGTGTCCCGATCAGGCCCACCGATGTTGTTGCCGAAGCGCCCGCGGCGATGCTCGGCGGATCCCAGGCCGCGGTCGCGGTCAGCAGGGGAGGCGCCGTCACTACCGACCAGGCCCCTCCGTCAAACGCCAGTTCGGCGTAATCGTAACCGGGCGGAATGATCAGGTCGCGGCCGCCGCGGAGATTGGCCGCGGGGATACGGCAGGCGGCACCGCCGGCCACGAAGTTCTTGGTCGTGTCGCGCACAAACAGCCGGTAGCCCGCCGGCACGCCGCTGTTCGGCAGGTTCATGTTGTAACTGCCGTTGTTGGTGCACTGGGTAATGATCACATTGCCATATTGCTTGATATCGATGGTGGCGTTGTTGTTCGCCTCGATGTCATAGTAGTAATAGGGATTGCGATTGGCGTCGTAGTCCCAGCCCGTCAGCTTGATCGGGTAGTCATAGATCGTGCCCGCGGGCGACATCGGGGCATGATTGAGGCCGTCCTGCCCATCGAGCCAGACGGAGACGTTGGGGCCGTATGACCCATAACAGAAAACCGCCTGGGCAAAGGTATAGTTGTTGGCGATGGCATTGTCGGACCGCTTGCAGTTGAGGCGGACGGTTATGCGGTCGGTCGCCTGCGAACCGCTCGCGCCACCCAGGATGGCAATGCCGCCCACCAGGCTGCCCTTGTCACAAATGGCCGTGACTTCGAGATCGCATTCCTGGCTGCCGCCGGCGAAGGCAGTGCCGTTGCCCAGCGAAACATAGCAATCGGTCGAATGGATCCGTCCCGAAATCCAGCTGCCGATGTCGAACTGCCCGGCGTTGAGCAGGTTCATATCGACCATCCCGATGGGCAGAACCGACGCTGTCGGACGCGTTTTGAGATAATAGCTGCCCGAACCGAAATTGGGCATGCCACCCTGGATCGAATTGCGGTTCGTATCCGTGATCCGCGCCTTGAAATAGCCGCCCAGCTCACCAGTCCAGCCTTCGAAACCGATGAAGGCATTGTGCAAGAGACAACTTTCGACTTCGAGTGTCTGGCCGTTGCCATTGAGGCAGGATCCGCAGGTATGGCCCAGTTCGACTTCGGGGCCGATCCTGATCTTGCGCCTGGCGATGCTCGGTCCCACGCCCGAACCGTAGATCAATTCACCCATGAAATAGCGTATGGCGCTGCGGCCTTCGAGCACGATGTGGCCGCAAAACCTGTCGTTGGCCTGCCAGATGCCCTTGTCGGTGACATCCCAGCCATCCCCATTGCTGTTCATGAAGGCGCCATAGGGATTGTTCTGTTCCGAACTGTCGGTGATGCCGCCATCGAGCACCATGTCATGGAGGGTGATCGAATTATCGGACAGCTCGGCGGGCGCGCTCGACTGGCCATCGGTAAAGATGCCGCCGCCACGCCAGCGGCTGTTGTCCGACAGGGTGGAGAACTTCGCGATCCCCATGGGCGAGCCATCATGGTCGCGCCGCCACAGCGTCGACTGGCCGCAGCTTGACACGAACTTGTGGCTCTTGGCGGTGGCCAGCAGCAGCCCCTGTCGCGAAGAATGGATGTTCGGAATGCCGGCCGGCACCTTGCGCCATCGCGAATAGTGCCTGGCGTCGTAGCGCGTGCCCACCGCGTCGATGGCTTCGCAATATTCGATCGCGGCCTGGATTCCGGGCTGGTCGTCGGTGGCCGACCATGGGTCGAAGCCATCGCTGCCGGCAAAGGCAAGGCTGCGGACGATAGCGGTCTTGCCAGGCGTGCAGTTGGTGCCCGGAGCGTCGGAAATGCCGATACCCAGATTCTGGTAACAGGTCGCCTCGATGTCGAGCTGGTAATACCCGCCGCCGAGCGAGACGATGGTGCCGTTGCCGATGCCATCGGCATCGACCGTCCCGTTAGCCAGATTGAACCAGCAGCCATTGACCTGATCGGGATCGGCGGGATTGTTGTTGCACCAAAGGTAAACCCGGTTGGCCGTGCCCGCCTTGACGACGGCCCTTACTTTGGTTGACCCACGCTGCGACCGGTAAATCAGGACGAAGTTGGTTCCGGTGGCGGTGAGCACAACGTCGTTGCCGGTTCCCTGCGTAACCGTCCCGTTTGCCGTCGAGGTGCCACTCCCTTGCGAGCCCGATAGCGACGCCAGTCCGGACAATGTCAGCGGTGTTTCGGCAAACCCGTTTACCCCGCCGCATACCACCGGGATCAGCCCATTGTCGTCGGGCAGCAATCGCCAGTGGCGCCCGCCGGCATCGGTCTTGCAGAAGCGCGGGTGCGCGGTGGACAGGGCGGCTGTGGCGAGCGCATCGGCAACGTAAGTACCGGCGCCAAGGCCATGAGCCGCATATCCGGAGGTCTGGATCACATTGACGCTGGAGGGGATACTTGCCCCGGGAATGCCCGTGGCGAGTGTGGTGAATGCCTGGGCCTGGCCGGCCCTCTGCGCCAGTGCGCGCGCGACGAAATCGACGCTCACTGGGCGAGCCTGTAGCTGACCGAGCCCGAAGCGATCTGGATATCGAGATAGAGCCGCGCGATGGATTCGCTTTCTTCCCATACCGGCTCGCAGGCATTGCCCGCGAACTGGCCCCAGGCAGTGCCGCCATCGGTAGAACGCCGCAGCGCGACCGTGCCCTGCCAGGTCCCTTGCAGCGAAAGCATCACCGGCCGGCCGGCGACCGGCGCGTAAGGCCCGACGACCACCGAGGCGACAGCCGTTCCGGTTAGCGGGGTCGTCCCGGCAGGCTGACCGATGGTGACCGGCAGCGGCGCGTCGGGGCTGACAAGCAGCGAGTTGCCGGCCATGTCGGAGAAGGCGACGGCATAACTGACCGAATAGCTTGTGGGATACTGGATGGGTGGTTGCGGCACGGCGGCTCCTGGCGAATCACTTGAAGCCAGAAATAACCTATACGGTTATTTGTAGGAAAATGAATTCTGTGGCGGGTTATGCTTGCGTCTGGAACGGCGCGGAGCGATCTTGTGCCCCGCCCCTTTGCGGCCACCGGGACGTGGCCTGGCAAGCTGGGGCATGGTGTGACAGGGGACGCACATGGATTACAGGGCGCTGGGCGCATCCGGCCTCAATGTGCCGGTTATCGGGCTGGGCACTGCCAATTTTCGCACGGGAGCGGGAACACAAGGCTGGCTTGGCGAGAAAGCCGCGGCGCGGCTGATCGACATGGCGATCGATCACGGCGCCCCGTTTTTCGACAGTGGCGGAACCCATGGATCAGCCGAGGACGTGCTTGGCAAATTGCTTGGCAAACGCCGGCCGAGAGCTCTTGTCGCCACCAGAGCGGGGCTGCGCGCGGGCGATGGTCCCAATGAAACCGGCGCCTCGCGTCACCACCTGATCGACACCTGCGAGCGCAGCCTGCGGCGGCTCGCCACGGATTACATCGACCTGTTCCAGATCCATGCTTTCGACGGGCGCACGCCCGTCGAGGAAACTCTGTCCACTCTCGACAGGCTGATTGCCGCGGGCAAGGTGCGCTACGTCGGCTGCTCGAATCACGCGGCCTGGCAGCTGATGAAGGCGCTCGCCGCATCGGACCGGCACGGCTGGGCGCGCTACGTGTCGCACCAGATCGCCTGGTCGCTGGTCCAGCGTGACGCGGAGTGGGAACTGGTTCCCCTCGGCGCTGACCAGAACGTCGCCAGCCTGGTCTGGAGCCCGCTCGCGGGCGGCCTGCTCTCGGGGAAATACGGGCGCGGTCGACTGGCGCTCTCGGCCGCGGGCCGCAAGCCGGGCCGGCAAGGCGACCTGTCCGAATCCCGGGTGTTCGATACGATCGATTGCCTGGGCGAAGTCGCCAAGGAAACCGGCGCCACTCATGCGCAGGTCGCGATTGCCTGGCTGCTGCAACGCCCGACCGTGGCCTCGCTGTTCATTGGCGCAAGCAGCGCGGACCAGTTCGAACAGAATCTCGGCGCCATCGGCCTCCATCTCACCGGCGACCA
>JBFWSE010000192.1:0-4404 GCA_050248535.1 Novosphingobium sp. | reverse complement strand
GTGGTTGCGCGGCGTATAGGCGACTGGCGCCATGCCGAACATGCGCCTGTCGCGCCCCAGATCGGTGCCAGAACCCCAGGCATAGGCCTGCGGCGCCTCGCGCTTGACCCAGTCCATGTCCTTTTGAGAAGCCACCTGCATGGCCGACATTCCGGTGGTGCCCGAAGAGCAGGAGACAAAGAAGCCCTCGCGCTCGAGGTTGGCCAGCCAGCCATCGACGTCGGGCGCATCCTTGACCCTGTCGACCGGAACCCGGTAGGTCGAAACCGTATCGAGCCAGCGCGACAGCCGATCCCAGCGCTCGTCCATCAGGAAGCTTTCGGGATAGCTCTTGTAGGCCGTGTGTGGAAACAGCAGCTGCACCACGTCCTCGAAGCTGCGGACTTCGGCGAGATTGGCTTCCGAAGCCCGGTGGCCGAGCAGCTTGATCTTGTCCCTTCGCTCCTGAAAGCGCTCATTCATCGCCTCGACTTGCGCCGCGCGAAGATCCGCCACCGGAATATCGTAACGATCGTCGGAGCCCACCAGCTCCGTCAGTTTGTCCGCAGCCGCGCCCATCATATCCTCCTTGCCGAATCGTCTGCCATCGAATAATGGCACCTATTACGTTTCATTAAGCGCAATCGGCGCTTGCGGGCAAGCGGCAAATTGGCTGGAAGGCACAGATGGACAAATTGACCACCATGCCCCGCGTCCGGGCCGGCCGGCCAACCCGCGAACAGGCAGAGGCCCGCCACGAGGAATTGCTCGATTGCGCACTCGATCACTTCCTCGACAAAGGTTTCGAACAGGCCACGATAGAGGCGATTGCCAGCCAGGTCGGTATGACCAAGCGCACCGTCTATGCCCGCTATGCCGACAAGGCCGCCCTGTTCGCCGCAGCCGTGCATCGCGCGATCGAACGCTATGTCATTTCCGAAGAGCGCATTGCCGCCACCGATTGCGGCGATTTGGAACAGACCCTGCGCAATATCGCGCACCTGCGGATCGACCTGGTGGCGAGTCCGGAAGGCATGAAGCTGCAGCGCATCATCAATACTGAAAGCTACCGCTTCCCGGATATCTTCAACGAGCTTTACGAAGTGGGCGCCCTGCCGACAGTAAAATTCCTCGCCCGCCTGCTCAAACGCGAAACCGCGGCCGGGCGCCTGGCGGTCGACAATCCCGCGCTGGCCGCGAATGTGTTCATGAGCATGGCAGTCAGCGGCCCGGTGCGGGTGCTGGTTTCGGGCAACCGGCTGTCCAAGGAAGAGATAGACGAGCGCGTCGCCTTTGCCGTAGGGCTGTTTCTCGATGGAGCCAGGCCCAGATAAGGGCCGGCACAGGGAGAGACCATTTGTCCTATCTCAGCGAATTCCGCCTCAACTGGACCAACCTGCTGGGCGCCGGACTGGGTCTCGCTTTTGGCTCGGCGTTCAATCACTACATGATGAACCTGTTCGGCCCGGCGTTGATTGCCGAATTCGGCTGGAGCAAGGCACAATTCGCCTTAATCGGCGCAATCGGCATTGTCGGCATGGTCTGCACCCCGATCGCCGGACGGATCAACGATGTCCTGGGCCCGCGCACTGCGGCAGCCATCGGTCTTTCGGTTATCCCGATTGGCTTTCTGGCGCTCAGTTTCATGACGGGCAATATCTACCAATTCTATGCGATCATAGCGATCAAGAGCGCCATCGGCATCATCGCCGCCACCATGGCGATGACCCGGGTGGTAGTGGAGCGCTTCGACAAGGCGCGCGGCATTGCGCTTGCTTGCCTGCTCTCCTGCCCGCCGTTGGTCGGCACGATTTTCGCGCCCATCATCGCCTGGATGATCGAGGCGGAAGGCTGGCGCAATGCCTACCGCTTCATGGCGCTGGTATCGGCAATGGGCGGCATTTCGGCCGTGCTGCTGATCGGAAAGTATGTCGATGCAAAGGGAACCCTGCGCGCCAAGGCGCCCAAGCTCGACTGGGCGCAATTCGTCGAATTTTGCCGCAACCCCACGTTCGTGCTGCTGATGTTCGGCATGTTCCTCGTCAATTTTCCCCAGCCCATTGTCTCTTCGCAGATGAGCATCATGCTGATCGAGAACGGGGCGACCCGGGCCTATGCGGCGGCCATGCTCTCGGTTTACACCAGCACTGTGATCGTCGGCCGTTTCATCGGCGGCTATGCGCTCGACCGCGTGCCGCCGCATGTTGTCGCCATCGTCTCGCTTGGCCTGCCGGCCATCGGCTTTGCCATGCTGGCGCTACCTTTCGACGCGCGCTGGCTAATGGCCGTGGCGATGGCCTGCGTCGGTCTTGCCCAGGGCGCGGAAACCGATGTCGCGGCGGTGCTCACCTCGCGCCGTTTCGGCCTGGGTCATTACAGCTTCGTGTTTTCCCTGCTTATGACCGCGATGGGGCTTGCCTCCTCGGTCGGCTCGGTGGTGCTGTCGCTCACCTTGCGCGGCGGCGGAAATTTCAACCTGTTTCTGATCATCTGCGCCGTTGCGACAATCGCCGGCGCGCTCTGCTTTTTTGCCACCGGACGATTTCACCGGGGCGAAGCGGCCGTTGCGGCCCGCTAATTCCGGGAGAATGCCATGACAATCAAGGAACACCGCTGCATCGTCATCACGGGAGCGAGCTCAGGCATAGGCAAGGAAACTGCTAAGGCTTTTGCCGCGATGGGCTGGCATGTCATCGGCACCGGGCGCAATTCGCAGCGCTGCGCCGAGGCGGAAGCCGAAATCCGCGCTGTGGCGGCGCCCGACAGCAGAGTCGATTTCCTGCGCGGCGACATGGCGCTTATGGCCGAGGTCAAGCGCATCGCTGGCGAGATCAAGCACCTTACCGGCCGCATCGACGTGTTGTTCAACAATTCGGGCGGGGTGCGCGATCAGCGCTACATAACCAGCGAGGGCACCGAAGAAACCTTCACCGCCAACCACCTTGCCCCCTTCCTGTTGACCCGCCTGCTGCTGCCCATGATCAAGGCCACCGCCGCCGAATGCCAGCCGGGCGATGTCCGCGTGATCGCCACCTCGTCGCTCGCCTATCTGACGGCCGCCAATGGCATGAACTGGGACGATCTCCAGCACCTTGAGGGCGACTTCCCGGCAAGCAGCGTTTATTGCGAGGCCAAACTAGCCAATGTCCTGTTCAGCCACGAACTGAGCAAGCGCATCACTTCCGACGGCATCGCCGTGCAGTCGCTGATCCCGGGCATCGTCCACACCAATTTCGCCAGCCACGGTGACGAGAACATGCAGGCCTATTGCAATGCTGCCCCAGGCCTTACTCCCGAGGAAGTGGCGCGGACCGTGGTGTGGATGGCCACGGCGCAGGAGACCGGCCTGCCCGGCGGCCGCCATTTCTATGAAATGGAGGAAAAGGAAATCCAGCCCCACGCCGCCGACGATGCGGCAGCGGCACGGCTGTGGAGCGAAAGCGAGAGGATTCTCGCCTCGCTGGGGTATTGAACGGCTCAATTGCCGGCGAAATAACCACAACCCCGCTCATCCTGAGCTTGTCGAAGGATGTTTGAACAACCGCCGCGCCAACACCCTTCGACAAGCTCAGGGTGAGCGGGGCCGGGAGCTGCCGCCCGGAGGAAGAATTGGAAAGTGGGGCGGTTCTGTTGCTAGGCCCGCCCCGGGCCCCCGGAATCCGCTTCTGTTGCCCGGTGGGTCCAACCGCGTTCTGGCTTTATAACTTCAGGGCGTTAGCCCCTAGAATTACGCAGCAAGAGCAAGTGCTTCGTTGTCGTTGGCACTTGTGAGTTTTGAGCCTTGAACGGGTTACTCAGCCCGGGCAAAAACAACGCTTTTCAACACACGTCGATCCTGGTTCGGCCCCGTCATTTCCCCCTCTGACAACAGGGAGAGGTGGTGGAGCCGCCGGGTACTGCCCCCGGGTCCGCTGTGCCTATTGCACGCCGCAATTTATCGCCATATCCGGTCGAAACCGGCAGGCCCTATATAGGCCATGCCGGCTTAATGTGAAGTGACTGAGTTATTCCCCTCCCGCTTGCGGCAGGGGAACGCGTTATTTCTTCAGCGCATCGCGGATTTCGGTGAGCAGATCGACTTCGCTCGGGCCGGCGGGTGCGGCTTCGGCGGGCTTCTTCAGGCGGTTGGCAACTTTGACCAGCTGAAAGATGACGAATGCAAGAATGACGAAATTCAGCAATACGCTGACAAAATCGCCCCAGGCGAGAACGTTGGCGCCAGCCTCTTTGGCCTTGGCAAGCGACATGCCCGGCGCAACCTTGTCCCCTCCGCCCAGCACCAGGTAGTTGTTCGAAAAGTCGAGATTGCCGAACACCATGCCGACCAGCGGCATGATGAGATCATCGGTCAGTGCAGTGACGATCTTGCCGAAAGCGCCGCCAATGATCACACCCACCGCCAGATCCATGACATTGCCCTGGTTG
>JBFWSE010000191.1:0-4522 GCA_050248535.1 Novosphingobium sp. | reverse complement strand
CCCCGATATTGATGGCGTCGGCGCCAGCCTGCTGCACCAATTGCGCGTAGCGGGCGGTTTCCGCTCCAACCATGCCTCCGGGTACGAGATCGGCCGCGGAGATCCGGTAGATGATAATGAAGTCTTCACCCGCCAGCCGGCGTGTTGCCCGTATGATTTCCAGCGGAAATCGAACCCGACCGTCGAAACCACCACCAAACTCATCGGTTCTGTCGTTCGTCGCCGGTGCCGTGAATTCGTTGATGAGGTAGCCTTCGGACCCCATGATCTCGACGCCATGATAGCCGAAATCGCGCGCAATGGCGGCGGCGTGCGCGAAGTCCTCAATCGTGCGCCAGACCTCCGCCGTTGTCAGTGCCCGAGGTGCGTAGTGATTGATGCGGGACTTGAACCCAGAGGGTGCCACGCATTCCCGAAGTCTTGCATACCGGCCTGCATGAAGAAGCTGCATGCACATCTTGGCCGGTGTGCCGCTCACGGAGCCCACGATTGCCCTATGCCAGTCAAGGTCTATTCCTGGGGCGATGTAATGAGCCCCTTCCTCGAAACGGCCCTCCGGGTTGGGCGAGACACCCCCTGTGATAATCATCGCCACGCCGCCGAGCGCACGAGCACGATAGAAGGCTGCTATCCGCTCGTAGGGCCGGTCCAGATGATCGATGCGCGTATGCATCGCCCCCATCACGACCCGATTGGCCAAGGTCGCATGACCGACCGAAATCGGCGACAGGAGATTAGGGTACGAGCTTCCCACGCCGCGAGCCCTCACCCGCTCCGCGCATTCGCGATCGGGGCCCAGGCTGCGACGATACGCCGGCGAGCGGACATTATTTCCTCGACTCCTTGGCGTACTGGACCGCCACCCTGCCGGCCCGTTCACGTGCGATGACGAGCTTCATGATCTGCGCCGTGCCGTCGCCGATCTCGAGGCCCATCACGTCGCGGAGGCGCTGTTGATGCGGACTATCCATCGACCATCCATAATGGCCGAATGTCAGGATGCACTGGTGGATGGTATCGAAAGATACTTTGGGGCCCATCCACTTGACCATCGCGGATTCTGCAGTGTGCGGGAGGCCTGCATCGTGCAGTTCCAACCCCTGGTAGCAAAGTGCCCGGCAGGCCGCGATTTGCGTCTCGAATTCCACGATGGGGAACGATACCCCCTGGTACTGTACGATCGGCGCGCCCATCGCCTTTCGCTGCTTGGAGTATTCCCAGGTTTCGTCAATCGACGCCTGCGCGGCGGCCAGACATTGGAGAGCGATCAAAATCCGGCTGTAGTCGAAGCCGGCCATTACCTCCGTGAAGCCCTTGCCTTCTTCGCCTAAGAGATTGCCAGCCGGGACTCGTACCTCGTCAAAGAAAAGTGAACCGCGTCCGATGATCTTGCTGCCGACATCGTTGAAGCGGGAAGAAGACAGTCCTGTCGACCGTCCCGGAACCAGAAAGGCGCTGACGCCCCGGGCACCGCTCTCCGGACCACCCGTGCGGGCAAATACGATGAAGGCGTCTGCCTGACCAGCATAAGTGATCGACGTCTTCTCGCCTGAAAGCACGTAGTCGGAACCGTCCTTGCGCGCACGGCACTGCAGGTTTGCCGCATCGGATCCCGTGCCCGGCTCGGTAAGCCCCAAGCCGATGATGGCTTCGCCGGCTACCAAACGGCTGTTCCAGTGAAGCGCGAGGTCCTTGCTGGCATTCCGGTGCAGAATTGCCCCCATCAGGGACGCCATGACCTGGATGTAGGATACGTTGAAATCGCCGTATGCGATCGCCTCGGTGATCATGCCGGCCGTCACACTGCTCTCGTCCAGACCGCCATATTCTTCGCCAAGATCGACGCCAATCAGACCGAGCGAACCCATCTGCTTCATGAGATCACGGTCGATGAAGTCTTGTGCTTCCCGCTTCTGGTAGCCAGGACTCAGCACTTCCTTGGCAAAGCGTTCCGCCATTTCGCGAACTGCGATCTGGCTTTCGTTGAATAGCATTTCAGAACCCCACCAAGACGGAATATTCGGCAGATATTGCGGTATCGACCCACTTCCGTGTGGGAGCGAAACCAGCTTCAAGAGGAAAGCCTATGCGAATGATCGCAGCCAAACTCCTCCCTAGGGAGGAAGGTAGCTTCTATATTATGAAATTTCAAACGACCGAACTACGATCATACGAAATTTCGTCGGTATGTTCCCTATTTCGAATTTTTCATACGCCAAGGAAAGGGAGCGGAAGGCCGCGTGATCACTGGCTCGGATGCGGGAGCCAAGCGTTCGACCTCTAACCTCAAATTACCTCCTAATGGGCTACCTCAAATAACCCGGCTGCTCCCATACCGCCGCCAATGCACATGGTCACAACGACAAACTTCACACCGCGCCGCTTGCCCTCAAGCAGTGCGTGGCCGGTCATTCGGGCACCCGACATCCCGAACGGATGACCAATCGTAATCGCCCCGCCATTCACATTGAGCCGATCGTACGGAATCCCAAGCCTGTCGGCGCAATAAACAACTTGCACGGCAAAGGCCTCGTTCAATTCCCATAGGCCGATATCATCCATCGAAAGGCCGGTCTGCAGGAGGAGCTTCGGCACCGCAAAGACCGGTCCGATACCCATTTCATCGGGAGCACATCCCGCGACAGCGAAACCTCGGAAGTATCCGAGCACGGGCAAGCGCCGCCGAGCAGCTACATCGGCGTTCGCCAGCACGACCGCTGCCGCTCCATCGGACAGCTGACTCGCATTGCCTGCGGTGATCGTGCCACCAGGTTTTACCGGCTGAAGCTCGGAAAGGCCCGCGAGGGTGGTATCGGGTCGGGCACCCTCGTCCTTTGCAAGTGTAACTGTTTCGCTCCAGCTTTCGCCCTGCTTGTTCGACTTTTGCGTGTTGGTTGTGATCGCGACGATCTCGTCAGCGAACCGGCCAGCCCCATTCGCAGCCGCATATCGCTGCTGGCTGCTCAACGCATACTCGTCCTGCCGTGCGCGGGAAACGCCATACCGCTCGTGCACGTTCTCCGCCGTATCGATCATCGGCATATAGACGTCTGGCGCATGCTCGGCGAGGTACGGTTCCTCGCGCATGAAGCGATTTGTGTGCTCGCGCACGCAACTGATGGATTCAGTACCGCCGGCTACTGCGATCTCCATCGCGCCTCCGCGGATCGCTTGGGAGGCGATCGCGATCGCCTGGAGACCCGAGGAGCAATACCTGTTGACAGTCATGCCAGGCACGCTGTCCGGCAAGCCAGCCGCAAGCGCGCTGATACGTCCAATGTTGAAGCCGTTGGCCCCTTCAGGGAAAGCGCATCCCATGACCACATCGTCGATCTCGCCTCGATCAATACCGGCCCGCTGCACCACCTCACGCACGACATGGCCGCCCATTGTGCCACCGTGGGTGATATTGAGCGCCCCACGAACCGCCTTTCCAATGGCGGTGCGAGCATAAGACAAGACGGCAACATCATTCATTGAATCAACTCCTTTCGGCGGCTTGCGCGGTGTCGTGCATCGCCGCTCGGTGATCGAGAAAACCTGTGAGCGCCTCTAGCGCTTCCGCCTCCGTTCGGAAGACTGCGTGACCGCTCGTGGCAAACACGTCCCGAACGTGGGCGTGCGGGCTGTAAACGGCCAGCGGCTTCCCCATCCGCTCAGCGGCGGCATGGGCATCCACTGCGAACCGCGCGGTGTCGTAGCTGGAGCCGGCGATCGCCAAGAGGCCCAACGCGGCCCCGTCAACCGCCGGATCGGCCAAAATGCTTTGCGTAGCTTTGCCGAGCATCGATGAATCCGAGATGAGAGCAGCCGTAAGATCGACCGGATTACGGTTCCTGGAGAAGTCCGGGAGAATTGCATCTAGCTCGGCGATTGTGTCCGGCGACAGCGCTGACAGTTCCAGGCCCACGAGTTCGGCCTGGTCTGCAAGAAGTACGCAGCCGGCGCCAGAATTGCTGATCAAGGCGATGCGCGGCCGCCGCCCAGTCGTGCGGGCGTCGAAGGAAGCTCCGAGGTAGAAAGGGACGCCACCGACGAGCTGCTCGATATTTTCGACAGAACGACACGCGTGCCGCGCGAAAATCTGATCAAGTTCCGGTGTCACGGCTCCGCGAGAACCCGTATGCAGGGCGGCTGTCCGTTTACCTTCGTCGGATCGGCCCGATCGCAGAGCGATGATCGCAATCCCCTTGGTGCGCGCCGCGGCTAGCGCCGAGGCCATCTTACCGACATCCTTGACGTCCTCGAGGTAGAGCAACATCACTTTGATTGATTGCGCCTGAGCGAAAGCATCAATGAAGTCAGCGGTATCGAGGTCGGCTTCATTGCCGGTTGCCGCGATACACCTAACGCCCCATTTGGCCTCACGCAGCAAGGCATATGCGCAGGCTCCGATACCGCCGCTCTGCGATATGATCGCGATCGGACCGTCGAGAGGCGGGTATACGCTGAATACGGAGGCGAAGGAGAGAATGGCACCGTTGTCGAATCCCGCGAAGCCGATTGTATTCGGCCCTAGCAA
>JBFWSE010000190.1:0-4666 GCA_050248535.1 Novosphingobium sp. | reverse complement strand
CGCCACGCTGGGCTGGCCGGAAGGCGCGGGTCTCCCCTCCTCTTCAGAGGAGGGGTCAGGGGGTGGTGGCGCTGCCGCAGGCAGCGCTCGCGCAGCGACTGTCGCGCCCAGCCTCCACCACCCCCCAACCCCCTCCTCTGAAGAGGAGGGGGAGCAAGGGCGCTCGCTCCTCGCCCGCCACTACCCCAACGACCTCCTGATCTCCGGCTTCGACATCCTGTTCTTCTGGGATGCGCGCATGGCGATGCAGGGGATGCATTTCATGGGCGAGGTGCCGTGGAAGCGGCTCTATCTGCACGGACTGGTGCGCGCGGCGGACGGCCAGAAGATGTCCAAGAGCAAGGGCAATGTCGTCGATCCGCTGCTCTTGATCGACCAGTACGGCGCCGACGCGCTGCGCTTCTTCATGGCCTCGATGGAAAGCCAGGGCCGCGACGTCAAGATGGATGAAAAGCGGGTCGAGGGCTACCGCAATTTCGCCACCAAGCTGTGGAACGCCGCGCGGTTCTGCCAGTCGAACGGCATCGGCGCGAGCACCCGCGTGGCCGCGCCCGCAGCCACCAGCGCGGTCAACAAGTGGATCATCGGCGAAGTCGTCGAGACTCTAGCCGAGCTCGACAAGGCCATGGCCGACCTGCGCTTCGATGCGGCAGCCAATGCGATCTACCACTTCGTCTGGGACCAGTTCTGCGACTGGTATATCGAGCTGATCAAAGGTAGCTTCGACGAGGAGACGAAACTGGTGGCGGGCTGGGTGCTCGACCAGATTCTGGTCATGCTGCATCCGTTCATGCCCTTTGTGACGGAAGAGCTCTGGGGGGCTTTGGGCGATAGGCCACACTATCCGCTGATTACGGCGAGCTGGCCCGCGCCGGAAGCCAAGGTCGATGCTGACGCCAAGCGCGAAGTCGAATGGCTGATTGCCCTTGTTGGCAACTTGCGCACGGCCAAGAACGAACTCGGAATAGCCCCCGGTGCAAGGCTCGATGCCTACCTGCCCGAACCCAGCACGGCGACTCGCGCGATCATCGAGGCCAACAGTGGCGCTATCGACCGGCTGGCCCGGCTCTCCGCCATTCGCTTCGATGCGGTGCCTGTGGGAGCGGCGATGCAGATCGGCGCGGGCGATGCCAACATTGTCATCCCCCTCGAAGGCGTGATCGACATCGCCGCCGAAAAAGCCCGCCTCGCCAAGGCTCTCGAGGCCTCGACCAAGGAAGCCAAGTCGCTCGAAGGCCGGTTGAACAATCCCGCCTTCGTCGAAAAGGCCAAGCCCGAGGCGGTGGAAAAGGCCCGGGCGGATCATGCGCATCATGCGGCCGAGGCCGAGCGGCTGGCTGCCGCATTGGCGCGGTTAGGCTAGGCGGAAAATGAGGAGGAACCGTCTGTGCTGAGCTTGTCGAAGCACCGTCCTTTTCTTCTGGCGAGGGGCTCGAAGAAAAGGGCAGCCCTTCGACAGGCTCAGGGCAGACGGAGTTTGGCAAAGTGCCTTTAGTCCTCGCCACCACCACACCGGGCGAACCCGAAATCTTCGCCTCGCTGCAGGGCGAGGGTCTCTCCGCCGGCAAGCCCTGCGCTTTCATCCGACTGTCGCGATGCAATCTTGCCTGCGTCTGGTGCGACACTGCCTACACCTGGCGCTTCGAGGGCGATAATCGTCCGCATCGCGACAACGCCGCTTTCGACCGCAAGTCCAATCAGGTGCCGCTTTCCGAGGAAGATGCCGCAGCCCGCGTAGCTGCACTGGGCCAGTCGCGCCTCGTCGTCACTGGCGGCGAGCCGCTGCTGCAGGCCCCGGCACTGGCGAGGATGCTGGCGCTGCTGCCTGCCATGCACGTCGAAGTCGAGACCAACGGCACCGTCATCCCGCCTCCCGCGCTCGATGCCCTGATCCACCAGTACAATGTCAGCCCGAAGCTCGCGCACAGCGGCAATGCGTCCGAACTCGCTCTCGATCCCAGAGCCTTGGCGCATTGGGCCGCGGAGCCCAGGGCCACGTTCAAGTTTGTCATTGCCCAGGCCGACGACCTGCCCGAGGTTCTCGCGCTGCAAAAGGCCTATGCCATCTCCGCGCGCCGTATCCAGCTCATGCCCGAAGGCCGCGACAGCGAAACTTTGCGCCAGCGCGCCCGCTGGCTGGCGCAATATTGTTCGGAAAACGAATTTTCCCTGTCGGACCGCTTGCATATCCACCTCTACGGCGACACGAGGGGAACGTGAGTGACGCAGGCCCCCTCGACGACGACCAAGTGCCATCCGCCGCCCCGCAGCGCGCGGCCATGCGGGGCGACCTGACGCAGGGGACGGTCGGGAAAACGCTGCTGCGCTTTACTGTGCCGACACTGGGCTCGAATGTGCTGCAGAGTCTCAATGGCTCGATCAGCGCGATCTATGTCGGCAAGTTCCTGGGCGAGACCGCTTTTGCCGGCGCGGGCATCGCCAACATGGCGATGTTCCTGATCTTTTCGAGCGTGTTCGGGCTGTCCATGGCCGCAACCATCATGATCGGCCAGGCCATGGGGCGGCGCGATCATGCCGAAGTGCGCCGGATCGCCGGCGCCACGCTGGGGACCTTTCTGATCGCCAGTGTCATTCTGGGCGTGCTTGGCTATATCTTTGCGCCGGCCATATTGCATGCCCTGTCGACGCCCGCAGCGGCATACCCATACGCCATTTCGTTCCTCAATATCGTCTTCCTCACCCTGCCGCTGGTTTTCGTCAGCATGCTGCTGCAATCGGCGCTGCGCGGGATCGGCGATGCAGTGACGCCGCTGTGGAGCACGATCCTCAATCTAGTGTTCTCGATCCTGCTCAATCCGGTGTTCATTCTGGGGCTGGGGCCGATTCCACGCCTGGGCCTGCCCGGCGCGGCTATCGCCGGGGCCGTGACCAACCTGATCTGCCTGATTTTCATAGTCGTGCGTATCTATATGCTCGATTTGCCGATCCGGTTGCGCGGCCCGGAATTGCGGTTCATCCGGCCCGACTGGGAACATCTCAAACCGGTGTTCACCATGGGCGTTCCGATGAGCCTGTCGACCGCGATCATGGCGGTCTCGTCGGTCATCATGCTGGGCTTGATCAATCGCGAGGGAGTCGAGACTTCCGCCGCCTACAATGCCGCGCAGCAATTGTGGAACTACATCCAGATGCCGGCTTTCGCCGTCGGCAGCGCGGTAAGCGCCATGGCCGCGCAAAACATCGGCGCAGGCCGGTGGGACCGGATCGGCCAACTCACACGCGCGGGAGTCATCACCAATGTGGTGATGACCGGGCTGCTGATAGGCCTGTTATTGCTCGCGGGGCACTTCCTGCTCGGCCTGTTCCTGCCGCACGGGGCGAGGGCCATCGAGATCGGCGACCATATCAACTGGATGATCGGCTGGACGTTCATACCCATGGGAATTTCCATGGTGCTGACTTCGGTGGTGCGGGCCAACGGCGCAGTGGCGGCGCCGTTCCTGATCCTGTTCTTTTCGGTCATCCTTGTGCGGTTGAGCGTCGGCTTCGGGCTTTTCCCCTATTTCCGCGCCGACGCGATCTGGTGGGCATTTATTGCCAGCAGCACGTCGTCGGCACTGCTTGCGATCGTCTATTATTTCAAGGGCGGCTGGCGCGCACCGCGCCCGCACATGAGAACGGCGCCCGCGCCGGCCGAGTGAGCCCCCGGCTTAACGCCCGTGCGCGCGCCAGCGGCTGACGGTGCGGTCGACCATTTCCTCCTCGCCGCCGGACTGAGTCCACAGCTGGGCGAAGGAGGGGTCTTCCGAGCTTGGCCGCTTGAATTCCTCCAGCTCGTCGAAGCTGATGCGCATCGGGATCGAAACGCCTTCGCCGCAGACAATGCATTCGCGGTTCCTCAATGCCGGGATGGAATCGAGGAAGCCGCGCGCGCCTTCGGGCATGGCGCTCTTGACGAAAGCCTGGTCCCGTTCGTTGTTGAGCCGCATCGAAAGGATCGTGCCGCACTGCGACAGCACACCTTCGGCAAGGTCGGATGGCCGCTGGGTGATGAGGCCCAGCGAGACGCCGTATTTACGGCCTTCCTTGGCGATCCGCGACAGGATCTTGCCGACCGAGGAGCCTTCAACAGTCTTCTCGCTGGGCACGTAACGGTGCGCTTCCTCGCAGACCAGCAACACCGGCCGGGTCTTTTCGTCGCGCGACCAGATGGCGAAATCGAACACCAGCCGGCTGAGCAGCGCAACCACCGTCGAGATGATTTCCGAGGGCACGCCCGAAACATCGATGATGGTGATCGGCTTGCCGCGCGCGGGCATGCGGAACATCTTGCCGATGAAATCAGCCATGGTGTCGTTGACCAGCATGCCCGAGAACATGAACTGATAGCGCGGATCGCCCTTCAGCTCGTCGAGCTTGGTCTTGATCCGCATATAGGGCGCCGAAGTGGTCGCCTTGTCGAGCTTGCCCATCTCGTTTTGCAGGATGTTGGACAGGTCCGAAAGCAGATAGGGGATCGGCGCATCGACCGTGATCTTGCCCAGGTTTTCCGCCAGCTTGCTCTTCATCCGCGCTTGCAAAAGGCAGCGGGCGAGAATTTCGGAGTCCGTCTGGCGGTCTTCGCCGCCCGAAGTGAGCAAGGCTTCGCAATGCTCCTCGAAATTCATCAGCCAGTAGGGAATTTGCAGGTTGGTGACATCCATGA
>JBFWSE010000189.1:0-4823 GCA_050248535.1 Novosphingobium sp. | reverse complement strand
TAGCCGGCGAGGATGGGCGAGCGGCGGTGCGTGAGCACCGACCGCGCGCCCTAGCGAGTAGAGCGGGTCGCCCCCAGCCCCGCGCGGGGCGCGGGCGTAGGGGTGCCCCCGCCCTCTCCCCTGCCCTTTGCCTCCCAACCCCCCATCCACCTTTAGCCCAATACCGATGTGCCATTGTCGCCCGCATGGCGGGCCCACCGCGTCAGTGGATTGCGGCAATGCTCGACCAGCGGCTCTAGAAAGGCTATTGGGGGGCCGTCCTGGAACCGCCCGCAGGGGCAGTGTTTCCATGCGACTGGCAAGGGAGAATCGCGAATGGATCAGGAGGTCCAGATGCCGAGCGCGCGCATGGTCGCTGAGGCCATGGCGACGCTGCTCGCAGGCAAGCTTGCCGACCAGGCGGCGAGCGAGATCGTGCTGAGCCGCGAAGAAGCCGCACTGTGCCTCGGGCTTGCCGAGGGAATTGCCGAAAGCCTCGCGCACGAGGCGGGCGAAACGGACTGATCCAGCTTATCTGACCACAAGCTGCGCTATACGCCGCCGGCCTTGCCGGGGGCCACGGGCAAGGATAGACTTGGCCCAGCGCGCGCCATGCGGGCCGCGTCAGACAAACCAAAGGAGAATGCGCGAGAGGTCGAACGGGCAGCGTCGATCGCGAGAAATTGGAGATCCCCAATGATCCAGCGATACCGTGTGCTCGGGAAGGTCGTCACCGGCGGCCAAGATGACCTGCAGGCTGCGCTCGGCGCGGCCTATGCGCGCAAGGAGCGGGTGCTCTGCGAATGCCGCAGGCACGAAGAGCTGCCGCTCTATATAAGCCACCGCCATGATCGCTACGTGCTGGCGCGCTGGCCCGGTTCGGGCGCGCGTCATGCGACCGCCTGCGACCATTACGAGGCCCCGGACTTCCTGACCGGCATGGCCCAGGTCCGCGGAAATGCCGTGATCGACGACGAGGCTTCCGGCGAAACGACGCTCAAGCTCGCCTTCCCGCTGTCACGCGGTGCGGCGCGGCTCGCGCCAGCGGCGCTCACCAACAACAAACCGACGGTCAAGTCCACAGGCCAGAAGCTGTCGATGCGGGGGCTGCTCCATGTCCTGTGGGACCGGGCCGAACTGACGCACTGGCATCCCAAGATGGCGGGAAAGCGCAGCTGGTTCGTGGTGCGCCGCGCGCTGCTCGAAGCTGCGGCCAGCTGCAAGGCCAAGCAGGAAGCCCTGCCCCATGTCCTGTTCGTGCCCGAGACGTTCCGGCTCGAGGACAAGGAGGACCTGCGCGCGCGCCGCCGGGCGGCGCTTGAGCGCGTCTACCGTTCGCGTGACGAGTTGATGGTGGTGGTGGGCGAGATCAAGGAAATCATCCCGGCGCACGGCGCGGAGCGCATCGTGCTGCGCCACGTCGGCGACATGCCCTTCGTCATGGACCCGGACATGGCGCGCCGCTTCCACAAGCGGTTCGCGGGCGAACTGGCGCTGTGGCAGGCGCAGGGGAACCAAGGCCACCTCGTCGTTGCCGGCTCGTTCGCGCGGCGCAGGCAAGGGACATTCGACCTGATCGAGGTGGCGCTGATGCCGGTGACCGGCGAATGGCTGCCCTACGAGAGCAGCGACGAGCAGTATCTGATCGCCAAATCGGTCGCTGAAAGGCGCCGGTTCGTGAAGGGCATGCGGGTCAACCTCGATGCGGCGACGCCGATCGCCAGCCTGGTGCTCAAGGACACCGGCGAGGATGCAACCGCGATCCATATCCATGATGGCGATACCGAGGCCAGCGAACCGCTCGAGGCCCTGCTGGCCTGCGAGGGCGTCATCCACATGGTGTGGAAGGAAGGCGAGCTGCTGCCGCCGCGTGGGTCCCGGCGCCGAACCAGCGACACCCCTCCGGACCGCGCCGCCGCGTGAGCGGACACGCACCCAGGCGTCAACCGCCGTTCGGCAAGGGCTTTGTCGGTAGCAGGTCGATCCGGCGCGCCGCGCCGGGTTCGGACCGTAGCGCAGCAAGGCGCGTCTCGACCGAGGCCGCATCCTCGGTGATCTCGATGCGATTGAGCCCGATCAGCGTCCAGACCTTGTGCCCGGGGTGCCCGGCGGTGTGGACCGCGTAGGCGAGCGGCAGCTTGTCGGGGTAAAGCCAGAGGAGGAGCACCGGTACGGCGGCAAGGTTGGGCTTGCCCGCGATATCGGTGAGCGACAGCAGCCCGGTCTCGGGATCATAGTTGTAGTCGATCCCGAGCGGCACGGGGTGACCGATGATGCCGAGCAGCGCCTCGCGCGCGTTTGCGCCGAATATCGCGTCCAGTTCCGGCCCCGGTTTGGCATCGGGGTCGGTTTCAAGCTGTGCCAGGAAAATGAGCACGGCGAAGAGCCGGGCAGCTTCATCGCGCGTGCAGGGAATATCGAGGGCGAGATGGATTGCGGACATGGGAGTTCCTTCGCGGGAAGCGCACAGCCGCCCCAGACTGGCGCTGCCCGGCGCAGGTGCGTCGGGGACCGGAACGGCAGGGCAATGCTCAGAGTGAGAGGTGGCGTTCGACGTGCGCACGCTCGCGCGGGCGCTGGAAATTGTAGACGGGAACGCCGTGGGCAGCGGCGATGCGGATTGCCTGGCCGGTCCCGCCCGAGGCTTCGCCATCGGCGGTCCAGCACAGGACGAAGTCGGCGGGCGCATCGAGCTCAGGCCCCAGCACCTGGAACACGTTCCGGATGTGCAAGGCCTGGACGAAGGGATCGAGTCCGGCGAAAGCGGGGTGCGCCGCAGCAGCAATGGCACGCGCACGCTGCCACAACTCTGGCGGCAATGCGTCCGGGTGGAACGGGCTCGCCGAACCCCGCCAGCCCGGCGCGGGCAGGAAGATCTGCTTGCCCTCCCCCGCTCCGCGTTCGAACGCGCTGTCGGCACCAATCGCATGGCCGGAGCGCAGTACGTAGCCGCGCTTCAGAAGGGCGAAGGCAGCGCGCGTCATCAGCGCGAGCACTTCGGGCGGGGTGCGGCGTGCACCGATTCCGGTGTAAAAACGGGGCATGGCAGGTCTCCTTATTCGCCTGCCCGTCCGCGTTCCCCCTACCCTCCGGTCGGCATCGCCGGGGAATGGCCCGCCCCGCTTGCGGCCAGCATGGGGCCGTAGGTAGCTTCAAGATTGCGGTGGAGGACTGCGTTTGCGGGCGGAAAGAAGCTGCCGTCGTCGCCCGGCCGCGTGATCTGGAGCGCGGCGGCGATCACCTCGGCAAAAGGGCGCACGCATGGGAGTGCCGAACCTGCATAAGTGACGGGCGGCGGGAAGCCTGCGCTGACCCAGCTTGACGGCACGTCTAGCCCATCGAGCCAGCGCCGGGCACCTTGCGGCAGTACCGCCACCGGCGCGACGATCCACAGCGTCCAGTAGGCCCCAAAATCATGTGCGTTGGCGATCGCCGCGAATTCCAGCGGCGCAGGTGGCACGCCGTTGGCCGCGATCACCGCTGCCTGAAAGACGAGCAGCTCGTGTCTGTTGACGCATTCGAAATCGGGCGTTTGGCCGAGCTGGGCGCAGGGCTCGTTCGCTGGCCCTGCCCCGAGTTCGAAGAGCCTGTGGCAGGTCACGCAGCAGCCTCCCCTGCCCCATCGGGATACCAGGCGAGTTCCACCGCGTCAGGGTTAGCGGCATCATAGGCGGCGATACGCGCCGAGGTGATCCAGGTCTCCGGATCGCGCAGCGCAACATAGCCGCCGTAAAAACGGCCATCACGTTGGACAAACTGGGCGTGGATGTCCTCGGCTACCGCTTCGGAGACGAAAAAGCCGACCGCGCCGCGGATATGGGCCGGGGGAAGCACGCCCAGCATTTCGTCATGGAATGCCTCGGTCACCCGCGAGAGCGGGAACTGCGCGAGTGTGCGGCCGCGTTCATCAGACGGCGACGCAGCAGAATCGGGATCGGTCATGGGAGCCTCATTCGTAACGAGGTGGGGCTTGCGGGAAGCGGGGCGGAGCCATGTGTTTGAACACGCAGGCGCGGTAGCGGCCGCCGGCGTAAAGCACGGAATCGAGGCGGCGCTGGCCGCGCTGGACCAGGTCGAGCAGCCGGTTGGCACGCTCAGCGAGCCGCGCGGCAGCAGCTTCGGTAAGGCAGACCCGGTGGAGGCGGACGAGTTCGCCGGTGTCGAACCACCATCCACCTTCCTCCGGCCCGCCGTAAGCGCGATCGACCGCGTAGAAGGCGACGACGTATTTCATGGCAAAGTGCCCTCCCCGGGGCGGTTCGGCGCGTCAGATAATGACGAGCGGCGGGACGGTGATCTCGGCCTTCGCCATCGCGCGCTTGAGGTCACGCAGCCGGGTGAACCCCTTGATCCAGGACGGCGGAAAAAGGACATATTCGTCCTCGCTCGCCGTGTAGTCGCGCATGGGTCCGGTGCCGTCGAACACGACAATCTCGGGGAGATAAGCCCCGGGACACCCGCCCGACCAGCGCCGGAAGATCAACCCGTGCTCGATGCAGAAGGCATCGACCTCCGGGATCTGCCCGCCATTGAGTTCGGTGCCGTAGAGCTCGAGCGGCTCGCCCTCGGCTACCGCCGCCGGACCGAACGGCTCGCCGTCCCATTCGGCGCGCAGATCGTATTCCTCGGCGCAGGCAGCAAGGTTGCAGAGGAGGTCGCGGCGCAGCGCGCCGCCGATGGTGATATGAACGGGGGCTCTGTCGCCCATGGCCCGTGTCTGTTGATTTGCACTGAGAGTTGACCCGGGATTTTCATCGAGAAGTGACCCGGGTGGATGTTATGTCCCGCGATGCGGGTCATGGGTCAAGTGGTGGATTTTTCCTTTCTGGTTTTTGGGGCAGCGG
>JBFWSE010000188.1:0-4885 GCA_050248535.1 Novosphingobium sp. | reverse complement strand
TCTTCCGATCTTCTTCGGCCCCGTGGTCCGCGAACTGCGTGGTCGCGGCTACATGAAGATCATTTCGCTCGCGCCGGAGGTGTTGTGATGGGCGCTGCAAGGATCAAGAAGGGCGATTCTGTCGTCGTGCGTTCGGGTAAGGACAAGGGCCGCACCGGCACGGTGCTGCAAGTCATGCCGAAGGACGGCAAGCTGCTCGTTCAGGGTGTGAACGTCGCCACCCGCCACAAGAAGCCGACCCAGGCCGATCCGCAGGGCGGCATCGAGCGCCGCGAAGCGCCGATGGCGATTTCCAAGGTCGGTCTCGCCGACCCGAAGACCGGCAAGGCCACGCGCGTGCGTTTTGACATTGCCAAGGACGGCACCAAGACGCGTGTCGCGGTCAAGTCCGGGGAGAAAATCGATGGCTGAGTCTTATGTTCCCCGCCTCAAGCAGCGTTACCTCGATGTCATCGCCAAGCAGATGATCGAACGCTTCGGCTATACCAATCCGATGCAGGTGCCGCGGATCGAGAAGATCACGCTCAACATGGGCGTCGGCGAAGGCACGCAGGACCGCAAGAAGGTCACGACCGCGGCCGAGGAAATGTCGCTGATCGCCGGGCAGAAGCCGGTGATCTGCAAGGCGAAGAAGTCGGTCGCGCAGTTCAAGCTGCGCGAAGGCATGGCGATCGGCTGCAAGGTAACCCTGCGCCGCGACCGCATGTATGAATTCCTCGACCGCCTGGTGACAGTCGCCATGCCCCGTATCCGCGACTTCCGCGGGCTTAACCCGAAGAGCTTCGACGGGCGCGGCAACTACGCGATGGGTTTCAAGGAGCAGATCATCTTCCCCGAGATCAGCTACGACCAGATCGACAAGGTGCGCGGGATGGACATCATCGTCACCACCACCGCCAACACCGACGACGAAGCGCGCGAGCTGCTTCGCCTGTTCGGTTTCCCCTTCCCGCAGGAAGCTGCCGAACAGCAGCAGGCCGCCTGAAAGAAATTGAAAGAAGAGAGCTTAAGTCCATGGCGAAACTGAGTTCGATCAACAAGAACGAGCGGCGCAAGAAGCTCGTGCAGAAGTATGCGGCCAAATATGCCGCGCTGAAGGCCCAGGCCGAAAACAAGTCGCTCGACGATACCGAGCGGCTGATGGCGCGTCTCAAGATGGCTGAACTGCCGCGCAATGCGAATCCCACACGGGTGCGCAACCGCTGCAACACCACCGGCCGCCCGCGCGGCTATTATCGCAAGTTCGGCCTGTGCCGCATCGAACTTCGGGATCTTGCCAACAAGGGCATGATTCCGGGCGTCACAAAGTCGAGCTGGTAAGGATAACGCGATGGCTTTGACCGATCCCCTGGGCGATCTGCTCACCCGCATCCGTAATGGTCAGCGGGCCAAGAAGGACTCCGTGCTGACGCCAGCTTCCAAGCTGCGCGCCCGCGTGCTCGAAGTGCTGCAGCGCGAAGGCTATATCCGCGGTTATACCGAGGATGCCACTGGCCGTCACCCGCAGCTGCGCATCGAGCTCAAGTATTTCGAGGGCGAACCTGCGATCAAGCATGTCGCCCGTGTCTCCAAGCCGGGCCGCCGGGTCTATTCGGGTTCCAAGGAGCTTCCGGTGATCCGCAACGGTCTTGGCATCACCATCGTCTCGACGCCCAGGGGCGTGCTCTCGGATGCCGAGGCGCGCGCCCAGAACGTCGGCGGCGAAGTGCTGGCGGAGGTGTTCTGATGAGCCGCATCGGCAAGGTTCCGGTCGCGATTCCCGGTGGCGTAACTGCCGAGATCGCCAATGGCGTGCTCAGCGTGAAGGGGCCCAAGGGCACCCTGTCGCTGACCATGCGCGATGAAATCAGCTATGTTGTCGAGGAAGGCCGCATCCTGGTGCGCCCGGCCAACGAGACCAAGGCGGCCCGCGCGTTCTGGGGCATGCAGCGCACGCTGGTGAACAATCTTGTGACTGGCGTCACCGAGGGCTACACCAAGGTGCTCGAAATCACCGGCGTCGGCTATCGCGCCAATGCCCAGGGCCCGCGCAAGCTCAAGCTGCAGCTTGGCTACAGCCACGATGTCGATTTCGAAGTGCCCGAAGGCGTCGAAGTGAAGACGCCCGACAACACCACGATCGAGATCAGCGGGATCGACAAGCAGAAGGTCGGACAGGTTGCCGCCGAGATCCGCCGCTGGAGGAAGCCGGAACCCTACAAGGGCAAGGGCATCAAGTATCGCGGCGAGTACATCTTCCGTAAGGAAGGGAAGAAGAAGTAATGGCCAGACTATCCCTTTTCGAGCGCCGCCGCAGGCGCGTCCGCACTGCGCTCAAGGCGCGCGCCGGTGGCCGTCCGCGGCTGTCGGTGCACCGTTCGGGCCGGCATATCTATGCCCAGATCATCGACGATACGGCCGGGCGAACGGTCGCTGCCGCTTCGTCGCTGACCAAGGGCAGCAAGGGCACCGGCGCCACTGTCGAGGCGGCGGCCAATGTCGGCAAGGCGCTGGCCGAAGCCGCCAAGAAGGCTGGCGTGACGTCTGTCGTGTTCGATCGCGGCGGTTTCCTGTTTCATGGCCGCGTCAAGGCGCTGGCCGACGCCGCACGCGAAGGCGGTCTGGAGTTCTAAGGCATGGCTGACGAAACCAACAACGAAACCGGCACGGAAGCCGAAGTGGTGGCCGTCGAGGCCGTTGCCGCACCTGAAGCGGTCGAGGCGGCTGTCGAAAGCGGCCGTGGCCGTGGCGGTCGTGGCCGGGGTGGCGATCGGGGCGGCCGTGGCCGCGGCGGCGACCGCGAGCGTCGCGGGCGTGGCTCGAACGACGACGATGGCGGCGAGGAGCTGATCGAAAAGCTCGTCCACATCAACCGCGTGTCGAAGACCGTGAAGGGCGGCAAGCGCTTCGGCTTTGCGGCACTCGTCGTGGTCGGTGACGGCAAGGGCCGGGTCGGTTTCGGCCACGGCAAGGCGCGCGAAGTGCCTGAAGCCATCACCAAGGCGACTGCGGCTGCCAAGAAGAAGATGGTCCGCGTCCCGCTCAAGGAAGGCCGCACGCTGCACCATGACGGCAAGGGCCGTTTCGGCGCGGGCAAGGTCAATGTCCGGTCCGCTCCGGCTGGCACCGGCATCATCGCCGGCGGTCCGATGCGCGCGGTTTTCGAAGGGCTGGGCGTGGCGGATGTCGTCGCCAAGTCGGTCGGCACCTCGAACCCCTACAACATGGTGCGGGCGACTTTCGATGCGCTGACCACTCAGACCAGCCCCAAGTCGGTGGCGCAGCGTCGCGGCAAGAAAGTCGCCGACCTGCTCGGCCGCGGCGGCGCCAGCGCGGTGGAGGCGGAAGCCGAAGCCGCCGCGATCACGGAGTAAGCACGATGGCCAAAATCAAGCTGAAGCAGATCGGCTCGCCGATCCGCCGGCCTTCGAAGCAGAAGGAAATCCTCACCGGGCTGGGCCTTGGCAAGATGCACCGGGTGGTGGAACTCGAAGACACCCCCGAAGTGCGCGGCGCGATTGCCAAGCTGCCGCACATGGTGGCGGTGGTCGACTGACCGCGCGTCCGGCCAGGACGCCAAGAGGGGCCCCGGAGCGATCCGGGGCCTTTTTTTTGTTGCTTGCGGACGGGACTGGTTGCTCTATCCCGGCTCGTGGGGTTCAGGGAAAGGCTCAAGTGACGCATCCGGTCGAAACGCCCGAACGCGGGGCTTTTTTCTACATGGACCTGCTGCGCTATGTCGCCGCTTCGCTGGTGGTGGTCGAGCATCTTCGCGATCTGACATGGCTGACCTGGGGCGAGGCCGCGCTTCCTTCCGTGCTTTTCCAGCCCGTCTATTTCCTCACCGGCTTTGGCAGTCAGGCCGTTTCCATCTTTTTCGTCCTGTCGGGGTTTTGGATCACGCGCGCGGTCGAGCGCCGAGTCGATGCGCCGAATTTCTGGCGCGTGTATCTCACCGACCGGCTCTCGCGACTGCTGGTAGTGATTGTGCCAGCGCTCCTGATTGGCTGGGCCCTTGACGCCTATGGCCGTTTCGGCCTGCAGTCGCCCCTCTATCTGGGCACCAGCGGCGCCTTGTCGCTCCGGGGTGACATCGCCGCGCGGCTCGATGCTGCTACCTTCCTGGGCAATCTCGCATTCCTGCAGACCATACTGGTGCCGACATTTGGCTCGAATGGCCCCTTGTGGAGCCTCGCCAACGAATTCTGGTACTACGTGTGGTTTCCAGCTCTGCTGATGCTGGTGAAAAAGCGGCGTGTAAGCCTTGGCTTGCTTGCGCTGGTGGTGGTTGCCATCGGGCCGCACTTGCTTGCCGGGTTTGCCGTGTGGCTGGCAGGCAGCGCACTCTATTATCTCGACAGCCGCCTGCACGAAAACCGGGCTCGCACACCGCTTTGGCAATTCCTGCTTGGCGCCATGCTGGCTGGAGCGGTGATGTCGGCCGATCGGTTGGGCAAGATCCCCGCGCCGTTCGGGTTTATCGCGGTCGGGATAGCGTTTGCGGTTTTCGTATGGCTGCTACTGGGGCGCAATCCTTTGCCGAAGGGGTGGCTGTCTCCGCTGGCCAAGTTCGGGGCCAATTCATCCTATTCGCTTTATGTCGTCCATTTTCCGGTGCTGACGCTGGCTACTGCATTGGCCATGCCGCAAGGCCGGATCGAGCCGGGCTGGGGCAGCGCGTTGGTGCTCGCGCTCGCTTACTTGGCGCTGGTTCTGTTCGCTTGGGGCTTTTCCCGGCTGACCGAAGCCCACACGCCGAAATTGCGCAAATTGCTTTCGCCCAAGCCTCCTGCTTTAGAGTCTGATTCGAAATTCGCGAAAGGGCGAATTTCGAGACGGCACCGGCCCGAAATGGAGTTTCGGATTAGACATTAAGACTTGCAATCGCCCCAGACCGCAAGATCGA
>JBFWSE010000187.1:0-4909 GCA_050248535.1 Novosphingobium sp. | reverse complement strand
CACGACCGGTCGCGCGCCCGGCAGCCACCCCGCGCCCCACAGCCACACCGAAGCCTACTCCAAAGCCGAAACTCCCCACGCCTGGCCCTTCGCCCAGTGACCCCCATGCCGGAATGGACATGTAGAAAAGAGCTGGCTGGTGAGAGTGCCTGCGCTCAGCGGGATCAGTAACAGGCCTGGGGAGGAACCTACCTTGAGAACACTGCGTAGCCGGGTTCACATCGGCGCAAGTCGCTTGCACAAATGGCTGGCGCTGTTCATCGGCGCGCAGTTGCTGATCTGGTTTGCCAGCGGTGCACTGATGAGCTTCTTGCCGATCGACAAGGTGCGCGGCGAGCATCTGGTGGCGCGCGAGGTCGCAGCGTCGATTTCCGCTGGTGCCCGCTTCGCCAATCCGGCGCGGTTTGCGGCCGGTCCCGGAGCGCCGGTCGATGCGATCACCTGGCGTATGCTGGGCAATCGCCCGGTTGCCGAAGTGACGACCTCCGAGGGCATCAGGTTGTTCGACGCTGCAACAGGCGCAGCGCTGCCGCCAATCGATGCTGCCATGACCAAAACCATTGCGAATGCCGCCTGGAAATCTGCCAGCAAGCCGAGTTCAATGGCATCGCGGGTCACCACTGAAAGCCCCGAATATCGTGGTGCGCTTCCGGCGTGGCGGATCGCCTATGCCGATCCTGACGCCACCAGCGTGTTTGTCGCTGCGGATACCGGCAAGATCACCGCTGTGCGCACCGGCTCGTGGCGGCTCTACGATTTCTTCTGGAGCCTCCACATCATGGACTGGAAGAATCACGAGAATTTCAACACCTGGTGGCTGCTGGCTTTCGCCATCGGTGGACTCGCGTTCGGGCTGGCCGGTACCGTATTGCTATTCTTGCGTTGGCCCATTCGCCGTAAACCGACCGGCGCAAAAACTCATAACACTGGATGAACACAATTGCTTCGTGAAGCTGCGCGGATAGATGGTGTTTGGCACCAGCAAGGCTTATCTGGCCACCAGTTAGGTACAGACGGTTTCTGACTTGGGCCGGTTTAACGCCAGACCAATCCAAGCAAATGTGGCAAAGCCAGCACCTGCTAGGAACGTCGAACTCGCGCTGAGTCTGTCCCACAAGAGACCCGCCACAACACTCGCGAACAGCATTGCCACTCCCGCCGCAAGGTTGAACATCCCAAATGCCGAACCTCGCAGTTCGGGTGGGGCACGATCCGCAACCAGCTTTGCCATCAAACCTTGCGTAAGCGCCATGTGTAGACCCCAGAGGGCAATCCCGACGAATGCGGCAACCAGCCCTGAAACCAGCGCCAGAACAAGATCCGCCAGGATCAGGCAGAGCATCCCCCAGCCCAGCAAAATGCGCGCCGACACATGATCGGAAGCGATGCCCGCAGGATAGGCGCCAAGCGCATAGACGACATTCATCGTCACCAGAACGGCAGGCGCGTAGGTAAGTGACAACCCCTCGGACGACGCCTTGAGTATCAGGAATGCTTCGCTGAACCGCGCAAGCGTGAAGACGATGCCAAGCGCAACGACACGCCAGAACTGGCGCTCAAGGCGTTTGAGATCGGAAATCGAAATCGGCACCCGCTTCGGGTTAGCGATAGCGTGATCGACCCGTTCTTCCACACCGAAGATCACGCAAAAAACCGCTAATATAGCTGGGATGACCGCAACCCAAAAGACAAGGCGCATGTCGTTAGCAAATGCTGCCATCAGCCCAATGGCGAGCAGCGGTCCCGCGAACGCTCCAACCGTATCGAGCGACTGGCGCAGCCCGAAAGCCCGCCCGCGAATGGCTGCTGGCGTAACATCGGCCACCAGCGCGTCGCGAGGGGCGCCGCGCAGACCTTTGCCGATCCTGTCTGCAAACCGCGCGCCGAGCACCATAGACGCTGAACCAGCAAGTGCGAACAACGGCTTGGTCAGTGCGCCCAATCCATAGCCCAGTAGGATCAGCGGCTTGCGCCGCCCGATCCGATCCGAAATGTAACCCGAAAATACCTTGCTGATAGAAGCGGTCGACTCCGCGATGCCATCAATCAGCCCGACCATTGCAACGCTCACACCAAGGGTCGTCGTCAAGAAAAGCGGCAACAGTGCGTGGATGATCTCGGACGACAAGTCCATGAACAGGCTGACAAGGCCAAGTGCCCAGACCGTGCGGGGTATCCTAACCATGGTCACGTAGGGTCAGCGTTTCGATGAGCTCGCACAAGGCCATAATGCCGCAACTTTGGGAACGGGTAACGCACGCAAGCACTTTGCGCAATGTCAACAAGACGGCGATCTCTCGGTCAATTTAGGCAAAGTGGGCGCAGACAAAAAGTCACGATGCCGCCAGCCCCAGAACGCGGGTCCAGCCAATCCTGCCGACGCAGTAACGAGATAGATGCCCGCTTGCTTTATGCTGTGCGCTGGCAATCTTGCAGTCGGCGATCATGTCGTTGTGGCACGAACCGCTTATCCTCACCCGCCCGCTCGGCGCGGCCGTCGGTGACTTTCTCGACAAGCCGGTCGCCCACGGCGGCTTGGAGCTCAGCCGCGCTGGCGCATCGGTCACGCTTGGAATTGTTATCCTGATTTTGATCCTCGCCTTGCCGCAGCGCGCGGCGGCGGTCGAGCGTGGCCACGGTACGGAATAGGATCGCAAATTTCGCATCCGCAACACGAAGCGTTTGCGCGTTTTGGTTGCAGTGGCTAGGCACCCGATTGTGAAACTGGTGCTTACCCGCATGATTCTTGTCTTCGCGCTCGTCGCGGGTGCCATTCATGCGCCAGCCGCAGCCCATGCCGAAACGGCGAGCCATCATGCCGATCATGGCGTCGCTGCCGCTCACGCTGAGCTGGCCGCTGATCTTGGTGACCCGCCGTCATCGCAGGATGGCACTGACGAAACTGTCCAGCACCATCATTGCCCGACCGCGCTTGGGGCGCCGGCGCCTGCGTTCAGCCTTGGCCCGCTTACGGGCGAGACATTGCTGCCTGCTCACCGCGAGGCCAATCTGACCTCGTTCAGCCAGGCACCGCCCACCGAACCACCCTCAGCCTGATCCGAGCCGTTGGGGCGGGCGCGCGCGCCCGGCCCCTGAACGTGTCTATCGGTTCAGGAGTTTTACATGTCATTTCGTTTGCGTGCCGCCGCGCTGGCGGCGGCGTTGGCCCTTCCGGCCACGGTTGCCTTTGCGCAGGCCGTCTCTCTCGACGAGGCCGTTGCCAAGGCGCTTGAGACGACGCCGATCGTCCAGGCCAACGATGCCTCGATTGCAGCTGCCAAGGCCGGGCGGACGCAGGCCGGGGTCAAGCCCAATCCGACTATGACGGTCCAGCAAGAAAACTTCTTCGGAACCGGTCCGATCGGGGCGTTCAATCAGGCCGAGGTCACAATGACCTATAGCCAAACGATCGAACGCGGCGGCAAGCGTTCAGCGCGGGTCGGGGTGGCCGATGGCGATATCGCCATCGCAGAGGCATCGGCGCGGGTCGCACGGCTCGATTTCGCGGCGCAGGTCGAACGGGCCTTCATCGACGTCTTCATCGCCCGCGAGGTCGTCCGGATGAGCGAATTCCGGCTGACGACAGAGCTGGAGATCGAGCGCGAGGCCTTGCGCCGGGTGCGTGGCTACAAGGATCCGCTGTTCGTCGAGACGCGCGCAGCCGCGCGTGTGGCGCAGGCCAGGATCGATCTCGACCATGCCAAGGCCCGGCTGGCGGCGGCCAAGAACAGGCTCGCATCGTTCTGGGGGGCCGATGGCGCATCGCTCGAGATCACGGGCAATATCGGCTGGCAAACCCCGCAATTGAATGTCCTGGCGAAAGCCGACGACGATCTGGCCAAGGCCGAAATCGAGCGCTCGGGAGCTGTCGTGACGCTTGAGCGTACCCGCGGCACCCAGGATTACACGGTGAACGGCGGGGTCCGTTACCTGCGCGGACCCAATTCGGTCGCGCTGGTCGGAGGGGTCACGATCCCGCTCGGCCGCTATGACCGCAACCAGGGCGGGATCGGGCGCGCCGAGGCAGACCGTCAGCGCCTCGAATTCACCGCCGAGGCAGCCCGCCAGGAGCGATTGCGGCGGCTCGAAGCGCTCAATGCCGAAGCAGAAGCGGCACTTGCGCGCGCCGATGCGATCATGCGTGAAGTCTGGCCGCGCGCCATCAAGACGCTTGCTCAGGTTCGCGAGGGCTACAATCGCGGCGGCTTCAGCTTCCGCGACGTGGAGGCCGCAGCCGATGCAATCATCGCCGTCCAGGCGCAATGGCTTGAAGCCATTACCCAGTTCCGTGATCTGCAAACCGAAATCGACCGGCTGACCGGGCGCTTCGACGCCGCAGCCGAAGGGGAAACCAATCCATGAAATCGACCATCATCGCGCGCCTCGCCGCTGCTTTCGTCCTTATCGTACCCTTGGCCGCATGCGGAAGCGGCAGCGAACCCACTGCCGAGCAAGGCGAAGCAGGCGAACCCGCCAAGGGAACGCATAATGGCCGACTGCTGAAGGATGGCACCTTCGCGGTCGAAATGACCATCTTCGAAGACGGGCAGGACCCGCAATTCCGCGTCTACCCAACTCGGGAGGACAAACCGGTCGATCCCGGTTCGGTGCAATTGACCGTAACACTCAAGCGGCTCGACGGCGAGGTCAACACCTTCGCGTTCAAGCCCGAGAAGGACTATCTCGCCGGTCAAGGCGTGGTCGAAGAACCGCACAGCTTCGATGTCGAGGTGGTGGCGGTCGAGAACGGCAAGCGTCATGTCTGGCGCTATGCCAGTCCCGAAGGCCGCACCAGGATCGGTGCCGCAGCAGCGAAGGCTGGCGGCGTCGAGATCGAGACGGTTGGCCCGGCGACGATTGGCGAGACCCGCGAACTGTTCGGCACTGTCCAGCTTGCAACCACCGCCCG
>JBFWSE010000186.1:0-4927 GCA_050248535.1 Novosphingobium sp. | reverse complement strand
ATCGCTCAGCGACCAGGTGCTGGCGCCGAGATTGTCCTCGAGCTGCGCGGTCGAGCGGGCGCCAATGATGATCGAGGCGACACCTGCCTTGCGCGCCACCCAGTTGAGCGCGACTTGCGACATGGTGACGCCGCGCTTGTCCGCGATCTTCTCCACGGCAGACAGCACCCCGCGGGTGTGTTTGTTGTCGAGCGCGCCGAGCGAACCGCGTGAACCCAGCCGCGTACCGCTCGCATCCTTCATCGTGCGGAACTTGCCCGAGAGATAGCCCGAGGCGAGCGGCCCCCAGATCAGCGCGCCGACACCCTCGTTGACGCCAAGCGGCATCAGTTCGTTCTCCGCCACCCGATCGAGCAGCGAATAACGGATCTGCTGGCTGATATAGCGCGTCAGGCCAAGCCGGTCCGATGTGGCCAGTGCGCGCATCTTGGTCCAGCCCGAGTGATTGGAGGAGCCGATGTAGCGGACCTTGCCCGCTTTCACGAGATCATCGAGCGCGCGCAGCGTTTCGTCCACTGGCACCATCAGGTCCTGATTATGGATCTGGTAGAGATCGATATAGTCGGTTCCCAGTCGCCTGAGGCTCGCTTCGCAGGCCTCAATGATGTGCTTGCGGCTGGAGCCGACGTCGTTTACGCCGGGCCCCATCTGGGCGAGGAACTTGGTGGCGATCAGCACCTGCTGGCGCTTGGGCGCCAGGATCTTGCCGAGCAGTTCTTCTGATTGCCCGTAGGTATAGATGTCGGCGGTGTCGAACAGGTTGACGCCGGCATCGAGGCACATGCCGATCTGCCGGTCCGCCTCCTTGCCGCGCGTGTCGCCGACCACGGCATAGGTGCCCGAGCCGTCACCGAAAGTCATGGCCCCGAAGCTGAAAACCGATACCTTGAGGCCGCTGCGGCCAAGTCTGCGGTATTCCATGATCCTATCCCTTCAGTCCCACGATTCCATAACCGCCAGAGGATTCAAGTATTCTATGTGCTCCAGCAGCACTCCGTTCTCGATGCGGGTGAGGATGACATAGCTGTTGCGGTAGGTCTTGCCGTTATTCATCAGGGCCTCGCCTTTGCAGGTGGTGACGAACAGGTGCGGGTCCTCGGTGCGCAAGGTCTGCACGTCATGAAACACCAACGGCCCGCGCCCTTGAGCCGTTTTCTGCATCACAGTCTGGACATGGTCGCGGCCGGAAAACTCGGCCGGGACACCCGGAGGCGGAAAGGGCAGACGAAGCACGAAATCCTCGGCGATCTGTCCGGGAAATTCGTCGAAACGCCCCTCAGGCAACACTTCGAGCCATTCGCGCACCAGCGCGAAATCGTCTGCCATTTTCTCTCTCCCAAATGGCAGGGGCGAGGTTTCCCAAAGAAACCCCGCCCCCCATCATTCGCCGTTTTGCGTGGCTCAGCCCAGGTTGGCGCTGACCATGCAATAGAGCATCGGCAGCGACAACAGCGTGTTGGTGCGGCTGGCGGCAAGCGCGATCGGCGCCGCTTTGGCCTTCTCCTCGTCGGTCGCTTCGACGAGGCCGAGAATCTTCTTCTGCGCCGGCCAGATCAGCACCCAGACGTTGAGGAACATGACGATCGCCATCCACATGCCGAGACCGATCATGTTGATCCCGTCCGCGCCAACGCCGCCGAATGTGAGCGCCTTGACAGCGTAGCCATTATGGAAGGCGATCAGAAGACCGAATACTACCGTCAGCAGCGCGGCATAACGGAAGAAAAAGAATACCTTGGGCGCGATGTAGCCTGTAACGCCCTTCTTCAGTTCGGCCGGAACCGCTGGCATGGTCGGCACTTGCACGAAATTCAGATAATAGAGCAGGCCGATCCACAGGATGCCAAAGAAAGCGTGCAGCCAGCGCATGACATCGTCCGCCACGGCCTTGCCGCCTTCGCCAGTGTATCCGTTGAAATACATGATGACCCCGATCGCCAGCAGCAGGCCGACGCCGAGCACGAGATGCAGATTTCCAAAAAACTTTGCCATGTCTTCCCCCTACAGGTTTTATCGATTGGGTGACCCGAGCCGCAGCCAGGGAGCGCGGCGTTGAGTTTATTGCGCCTCTGCGGGGCGATGTCCAGAAAATCGGAACCTTTTGCACTTATTCGTGCGGAGGATTGGTCAGCGCCTCGTCCCTGCCGTCATCGCCCATGCCGTGGCGCAGCAGCATGGGCATGTGCAGGAAAGTGAAAATGAAGGTCAGCGGCAGAAAGACGTAAAGCTTGGCCTGCAGCCAGCCGCCGAAGCTTAGGAAATGCCGGAAGCCTTCGTTGAGCGCGGCGAGCACGAGGAAGAAAAAGCCCCAGTTTCGCGACAGGATGAGCCAGCCGGCGTCGTCGAGTCCGTCGAAGGCGGCCTCGAGCAGATATTTGAGCAGCGAGGCGCCTCGCCACCAGCCCGCGAGCAGGGACAGGCCGAACATCAGATAGATGGCGGTCGGCTTGACCTGAATCCAGAAGGGGTCGCGCAGCAGGATGGTCAGGGTTCCGAAGAACACGATCAGCGCGGTCGACAGCCACAGCATCGGCGAGACGCGGCCGAGCTTCCACAGGGAAAGGCCGAAGGCAATCACGGCAGCAACCATGAAGCTGCCGGTTCCCTTGATCACCGCCAGCACTTCGCCGATCGCATTCTCGCGGTCGTCGGGCGAGTAATGCCGGTAGACCAGGAAGAAGATCACGATTGGCCCGTAATCGATCAGGATGTTGAGCCAGCCGCCTTTCTTCCCTTGGGCCTTTCCTCCACCTCGCTCATCCTGAGCCTGTCGAAGGATGTCGCGCGGCGGTTCGGCCTGGGTATCGCTGGCGGCATGGCCTTCGACAGGCTCAGGCTGAGCGGGTTTGGTGTTGTCGGCCATGTCCCTATGCCACTCCCGCAATCACCCGCGCCACCAGATCGGGATCGAACGGGCGCAAGTCGTCGATCTTCTCGCCTACGCCGATGGCGTGGATCGGCAATCCGTATTGCTCAGCCGCCGCGACCAGCACGCCGCCGCGCGCGGTGCCGTCGAGCTTGGTCATGACGAGGCCGGTCACGCCGGCAATTTCCTGAAACACTTCGATCTGTTGCAAGGCATTCTGTCCATTCGTCGCATCGAGCACCAGCACCACGTCGTGCGGCGCTTCGGGGTTGAGACGGCCGAGCACGCGGCGGATCTTGGCCAGCTCGTCCATCAGCTCGCGCTTGTTCTGCAACCGCCCGGCTGTATCCACGATGAGCACGTCGATGCCGGTATCGGTCGCCTGTTTGACTGCATCGAACACGATGCTCGCCGGATCGCCGCCTTCGGGGCCCTTGACGATATCGACGCCAACGCGCTCGGCCCAGACCGCGAGCTGGCCGATGGCCGCAGCGCGGAAGGTGTCGCCCGCCGCCAGCAGTACGCCATAGTCCTGCTCGACGAACAGGTGCGCCAGCTTGGCGATGGTGGTGGTCTTGCCCGAGCCGTTGACGCCGATCACGAGGATTACCTGCGGGCGGGGAAAGGCGGTGATTTCCAGCGGCTTGGCCACGGGCCGCAGGATTTCCGCCACTTCGCTGGCCACGGCCTCCTTGATCGCCTGCTCGTCCGCGCCCCGTTCGAAGCGGGTCTCGGCGAGCCGTTCGCGAATGCGCTCGGCGGCGCGCGGGCCGAGGTCGGAGAGGATCAGCGCGTCCTCGAGATCGTCGAGCTGGTCTTCGTCGAGCCGGGTCTTGGTGACAGTGGCGGCAAGGTTTTCGGTTATGCCCGAAAGGTTCTCGGTCAGGCGTTCGGAGGTCTTGCGGAAACCGCCGAACAACCGCTTGGTCCAGCTCTCGCTCATGCCAGCATGCCTTCGACGATGCGGGTGGGGACGATGGTCGTTATCTGGCCTGCCCGGGTTCCTTCGGGCAGGCGAACGCGGGCAAAATTGGGCGCGTGGCCGGTCCCGTCGCGCTCGGCGAGTACGTCCAGCGGGCTACCGATCAGGCCTTGCAGCCATATGTTCCGTTTTGTCGCGACAGCCTCGCGCAATTCGGCGGCGCGGCGCCTGATGGTTGCGCCATCCACTTGCGGCATGCGCGCGGCCGGCGTGCCGGGGCGGCGCGAGTAGGGGAAGACATGGCTATGCACCACGGCCAGTTCGCGGACGATCGACAGATTGCGGGAATGGGCGGCTTCATCCTCGGTGGGAAAGCCGGCGATCAGGTCCGCCCCCACGGCGATGCCGGGCCGTCGCACGCGCAGCGTCTCGACCAGCGCAATCGCCTGCTTGCGCGAATGACGACGTTTCATCCGCTTCAGGATCAGGTCGTCGCCATGCTGCAGCGAGAGATGGAGATGCGGCATCACGCGCGGCTCGCCGGCCAGCAGTTCGAACAATTCGGCATCGATCTCGACACCGTCGAGCGAGGACAGTCGCAATCGCGCTAGCGGAGTGGATGCGAGAATGGCCGATACCATGCTGCCGAGCCGGGGCGAGCCGGGTAGGTCATGGCCCCAGGACGTGAGATCGACGCCGGTCAGTACCACTTCGGCAATGCCCGCAACGCAATGTCCGGAAATTTCCGCCAGCACGTCCGAAACTGGCCGTGAGCGGCTGGGCCCGCGGCCTTGCGGAATCACGCAGAAGGTACAGGCATGGTCACAGCCATTCTGCACCTGAACGAACGCGCGGGTATGGCGATCCTGCTCCTCCCCCCTTGCGGGGGAGGATAGCGCAGCTTGCCCCGAAGGGGCTAGCGAAGCTTGGAGAGGGGGCTGCGAGCCAGAGGCTCGCGCGAGCCTCTTGCTCGCAGCCCCCACTCCAAATGCGGCTAGGCTGCCACGCAGCCAATCCTCCGGATACACCCCCCCAGGGGGGGAGGAGCTATAGGCCAGCCCGTCAAGCATGACAGCATTCCCCACCAATCCAACGACAACGGGCAACCCAGCCAGCTAGGTGCGCTCGATTTCGGCCCC
>JBFWSE010000185.1:0-5004 GCA_050248535.1 Novosphingobium sp. | reverse complement strand
AACTATATCGCGCAACCCACATTGTCGCTTTCCACGGTTCCGATTTTCACCAAGGCCGGCCTCGCGCCCCGGCACGTGGACTTGCGGCCCTTTGTCCTGGTTTCTCCCAACGGCGTGGAAATCACGCCCGGCGGCCTGACGCGCGTCGCCCTCAAGAAAGGCTCGCTGGTGGTCAATTCGTCGCAAGGCGGCGGGACCAAGGACAGCTGGGTTCTGGAGGATTGATGCCGTGCTAGGAAGAACGGCAAACGGTGTCTTCTGGATGTTCCGCTACCTCGAGCGGGCGGAAAATACCGCGCGGCTGCTCGAGGCGGGTTTCCGGCTGGCTTTGGCGCGCGGATCGGGTGAACCGAGCGACGAATGGCGGTCGATCCTGATCACGATCGGCCAGAATCTGGATTTCCAGGCAACCGGGCACGACTATCTGGGGCCCGCCGTCACCAACTTCGTTCTGCGCGATCGCGACAATGCCGGCAGCATTGTCAACATGATGGAATGTGCGCGCAACAGCGCGCGCGCGGTTCGCACCGCGATCACTCGCGAGGTCTGGGAAGCGACCAATGAAAGCTGGATGATCATCAAGGACATGCTCGCGAGGCCCGTCAGCGAGCGGAACCTTGGCGAAGCGCTCTCCACGATCCGCCAGCAGTCCACCCTGGTGCGCGGCGCGATGGAAGGCACGATGATGCGTAACGAAGTGTTCAACTTCGCGCGCCTGGGCACTTACATCGAGCGTGCCGACAACACGGCGCGTATTCTCGACGTGAAATACTATGTCCTGCTGCCCAGCATCGCCTGGGTTGGTTCGAGCCTCGACAATGTCCAGTGGGAAGCCATCCTGCGGTCGGTCGCGGGAATCCGCGCCTACCGCTGGCTCAATGCCGGCAAGATGGAAGCGCGCGGTATCGCCGAATTCCTCATCCTCGACGGCCGGTTCCCGAGAAGTCTCGAATATTGCCATAACAAGCTGGAAAGCAACCTTGCCAGCCTTGCGCGCGCCTATGGATCGGGAGGTTCTGCCCACGATGCCTTGCGCGAAGCGCGTGGCAGGATTCATGCCGCGACCATCGATGAGATCGTCGAACGCGGCCTGCACGAATTTATCTCCGATTTCATTGCCGAAAACACTGAAATCGCCGATGCCATCGCCACCGACTACCGATTTGTCGAATAGAGTCAGCCCGTGCGCCTCGCCATCCGTCATAACACCCGTTACGAATTCAGCCGCCCGGTTGCGCACGGGCTGCAAAGGCTGCGGCTGCGGCCCAAGCCGACGCATGGCCAGCACGTGATCGAGTGGCAGATGGAACTCCAGGGTGCGCGCCCCGAGGTCGAATACGACGATCAGCACAATAATCGCACCTTGCTCGTGTCGGTCGAGCCCGGCGCCAGTGCCGTGGATGTGGCCTGCACAGGCCTGGTGGAGACGTCCAACCATAACGGCGTCATCGGCCAGCATAGCGGCCACATGCCGCTCTGGTGCTTCCTTTCGCAGACCGAACTGACCCGGCCCGGTCCGGGCATAAAGGCGATGGTTGCCGGCCTGGATACCGGCGGGGCGGCTCCGCTCGAAGCGCTGCATGCCCTTTCGCGCCAGATAATCGATACCGTCCGCTACGAAATCGGCCGGACGGAAGTGGACACCACCGCCGAGGCGGCGCTGACCGCGGGGCACGGGGTCTGTCAGGACCATGCCCACATCTTCATCGGCGCAGCGCGCCAGATGGGAATACCGGCGCGATATGTCAGCGGCTACCTGATGATGGATGACCGGATAGATCAGGAAGCCGGCCACGCCTGGGCCGAGGCCCATGTTCAGGGACTGGGCTGGGTCGGCTTCGACGTTTCCAACGGCATTTCGCCCGATACGCGCTATGTCCGGGTCGCCACAGGATCCGATTACCGGGAAGCGGCTCCGGTGGCGGGAGTTTCCTATGGAGCCGGGGAGACATCGCTGACGGTAAACCTTGCAGTCGAACAGCAACTCGTCGAACAGTAGGCGCGCTATCCAGGGGGATTCGCCGCGTGACCTATTGCGTTGGAATGCTGCTCGACAAGGGGCTGGTGCTGATGAGCGACACCCGCACCAATTCGGGTGTCGACAACATTTCCGTCTTCCGCAAGATGTTCTGCTGGTCGCAACCGGGCGATCGCATCATCTCGCTGCTTTCGGCGGGAAACCTCGCCACCACCCAATCAGTGGTCAGCCAGCTCGAGGAACGCAACAAGTTGCCGCATGAGCGGCACAATTCGATGCTCGATGCGCCGACCATGTTCCAGGTGGCGACGCTGGTAGGCAAGCTGCTGAGCGATACAATCGGCAAACAGGCCAGCGAAAGCGGCGATGAGGCCGCGGGTACTTTCACCGCCTCGATGATCCTGGCGGGCCAGATCGATGGCATGGAACCGCGGCTGTTCCTGATCTACCCCGAAGGCAATTTCATCGAGGCAAGTTTCGACACGCCATTCTTCCAGATTGGCGAAACCAAGTATGGCAGGCCGATCATCCTGCGCGGCTACGACCGGTCGATGAGCTTCGAGGACGCGGTCAAATTGCTGATGGTGAGCTTCGATTCGACGCTCAAGGCCAATCTTTCGGTCGGCATGCCGCTGGACCTGCTGGTTATCGCGCGGGACAGCTTCGAGCCGCTGCACCAGCGCCGGATCACGGCGGACGATCCCTATTTCAACGCCATATCGTCAGGCTGGGGCGAAGCGCTGAAACAGGCCTTCAATTCCTTGCCCAACTACAGCCTCGAGAATTCCTGAGTCACCCCGGCCTCCCCGGCGCCGGCGATTCGAGCCGGTCGAGGCACCATTCGACCAGCTCATTCAGTTCGGCATGCCCGCCGGCAATGCCCAGGGTCGCTTCCATGCCCAGGTTCATGCCGAGCGAGGAAACCGCGATGGCCAGAGCCAATGGCGTCGCTGCATCGGGCGCTGTCCCGGATTGTTCAAGATTGGCCTGAATGGCAGCCAGGCCGATCCGCCTCACTCGCTCGCCGAAGGCCACAGTCTCGGCCCGGATCGCGGCATTGTGGTTGGCCAGCGCCAGGAATTCCATATTGAGCACCGCGTCATGCGGATTTGACGAGGCCAGCCATAAGGCGTGTAGCGGACGGGGCGAGCCAAGAGCCTGCTCGATGCTGTCCGCAACGCGGCCGGTGTGGCGCAGATATGTTGCCATCAGCAGCTCGTCCATCGTCTCGAAGTAGTAATAGACCAGCTGATGCTTCAGCCCGGCGCGTTCGGCGACGCTGCGGGCAGTCAGCGCGCCATAGCCCAGTTCGCGCATGACGGCTTCGACACCGTCCATCAGCGTCGCGCGGGTAGCGGAATTTTCCGAGCCGAGCCTGCGCGTTGTTGCCATTCCCGTTCCTCTGTTCCGCCCGGAATGCCTGCCATTGACAAACCCAGGCCCAGCGCTAACGATTTGGTCAGCATTGCGCGCTTTCCAGGTTCGATGCAAGATCACGCAGCTGGCGCGCATGTCGAGAGGAATTTGCGATGCAGACGCTTGCAGAACTAGACCTGCCCCATCTTGCCATGGACGATCCCGCTTTCGGCGAGGACCCGCTGCCCCATTTCGCCGAAGCGCGCAAAAAGCACCCCTGGCTGGCCAATTCGGTATATGGCACGGTCATCACCGAATATGCCGCCATGCGCGACCTGTTC
This sequence comes from Novosphingobium sp., assembly GCA_050248535.1. Lineage (GTDB taxonomy): Bacteria > Pseudomonadota > Alphaproteobacteria > Sphingomonadales > Sphingomonadaceae > Novosphingobium. Next base: position 1,329 of record JBFWSE010000185.1, on the reverse strand, counting down.
GGCCGGGACGACCAGTTGCGTCCGCCCTACAAGGACGTCGTCGGCATGCTCGGGCAGGAAGGCACGCCCTGGGGCCGGTTCACCGAGGAACAGCTGATTTCGCTCCCCGTCGAACAGCACAGGTTCCTGCGCGATACCTTCGCCTCGAAATTCACCCCGCGTTTCGCCAATCAGCTTCGCCCGCTGATGAAAGCGACGATCGGCAAACTGCTTGACGAATGGGCGCCCAGGGGCGCCTTCGATTTCGAGCTGTTCGCTTCGCATTTTCCGATTTCGGTGATGTTCGCGCTGGTCGGTGCGCCGCGCGAAGGCATTGCCCTGTTGCGCGACGATCTCGAAGTCATCGGCTTGGCGCACTCCTATCAGCTCGATCTCTTCCCGCGCATCCAGGAAGGCATGGTGCGGATCGACGAATTCGTGCAGCGCTCGATTGCCGAACGCCGCGCCAATCCCCATGCCGAACCGCAGGACCTGCTTGACCTGCTGATCGAGACCAGCGACCGGGGCAATGTCGACTACCGGCAACTGGTCGATCTGATCATGTTCTTCTTCATCGCCGGATACGATACGTCGAAGAACGTGCTGACCTACACGATGTACACATTGCTTGATCACCCTGACATCTACGCACGCTGTGCCGAGGATCTCGACTATTGCCGTAAGGTCATCGAGGAAGGGCTGCGCTGGTTCAATCCCAGCACGGTGGCGCGCTATGTCGACAAGGAATTCGAATATCGCGGCGTGGTGTTCCCCAAGGATCAGATGCTGTTCTTTCCGCTCAGCATCTCGGGCCGCGATCCCTCGGCCTATCCCGATGCCGACACATTCGATCCCGAGCGCAAGCCGGATCCCAGCGTTCGCCCGCTGGCTTTCGCGCTTGGCAAGCACATGTGCCTTGGCCAGTACATTGCCCGCGCCCAGTTGCAGGAAGCGCTGCACCAGGTGGCCCAGCGCCTCCGCAATCCGCACCTGGCAGGCGAAGTGGGCTGGCGGCCGTTCTTTGGCGCCTGGGGCCTTAAAGGCCTGCCGATTGAATTCGACGCTGCCGAAGCGCGGGTGGAAGAGCCGGCATAGAGTTTTCCGATTGACATCGGCACGGCACCAGCCCGCTTTCCCTCCCGGCCACCCATATATTACCATGGCTTGGGTGGCCGGGAGGGGGAGCGGGCTGGTGCCGCATAACGCAGAAAAATTCTAACCCAAGGGTTCGGGGTGGGCAGGGCCCACCCCTCCTCTCAAGTCTTACAGCCCATCGACTGCCTTGCTGACCAGAACGTTGACCGCAACGCGGCGGTTCTGCGCCTTGCCTTCATAGGTTTCGTTGCTGGC
>JBFWSE010000184.1:0-5016 GCA_050248535.1 Novosphingobium sp. | reverse complement strand
CCGACATACCAGGCCGGGTGCATGACAATGGCGCGGTCTAGCGCATTGCATTTGTCGCCATCCATACCGACCAGTCTGATCGAAGTGCCGTATTTGCCGGTGTACCATTCGGCGGTGAGGTAAGCGCCGCGCGATGTCGCTTCGGAACCCGGGGTATTGGAGAAATACTTCAGCCAGCCATCGTGCTCGGGATCCGAGCCTTTGCCGTGCGCCACCAGGAACGAACGGACCGTACCTGATTCCATGTTGACGAAATGGAACCGCGGCAGAGAGGAAGGACGACCGAAATCGGCGATGCCGGCAATATCGGTGCGCCACAGCCGCTTTCCGGCGCGCGAAATCTCTCGCCGGGCGATGTCGAACAGGCGGCGTTCGTAAGGCGAGTTGGCGGAGGGACTGGCGAAAGTCTTGTCGAAAGACTCGCCAAGCGGATCGGCCATCGCGCGTGCCGGTGCGGCAAGCGCCACGCCTGCCGCCAAGCCGCCCTTGATCAGATCCCGGCGTTTTACAGTGCCCGTCATCGTGACAGAATAGGCTTTCGAGCGAAGATTCGCGATTAATTTTGGCCCGGATTGCGACGAATCGCCCCTGGTGAGAGACGTAATGCAGTCAACCGGTCCGCTTCATTCGCACTTTGCCTTGACGCGCGCGCTGGGCTAGGTGGCCCGGAAATGGAAGACGAACCGCAAACCGTCGAGGCTCCCGCAGCCGCCGGAGCCACGCCTTCGCGCAGCCTTGGCCCCTTGCGGATGATCTGGCAGGCCGCACTGGCCTATCCTGGCAGAGTGGCCACGGCGGCATTCGCGCTGATGGTAACGGCCTCGGCGACGCTGGCTTTCCCCTATGCGATAAAGCGAATCATCGATCGTGGCTTTGCCCGCGGCGGCCAGCCGGAAGATATCGCCCACAGTTTCGAATATCTGTTGCTGCTGGTACTGGTCCTGGCCTTGGGCACGGCCTTGCGGTTCTATTCGGTATCCTGGCTCGGCGAGCGCGTCGTTGCGGATATCCGGCTGGCGGTTCAGCGCAACCTGCTGCGGTTATCGCCCGGCTTTTTCGAGGAAAACAGCCCGCGCGAAATTTCCTCGCGCATGACATCCGATACCGCACTGATCGAACAGGTAGTGGGAACGACCGTCTCGGTCGCCCTGCGCAATGCGATTACCGCAGTCGGCGGCATAGCCTTCCTGTTCTTCCTCCAGCCGCGGTTGACGCTCTGGCTGACGGGCGGGATCGTTTTTGTGATCTTGCCCATCGTCTGGTTCAGCCGCCGCTTGCGCAAGGTTTCCCGGACCAGCCAGGACCGGGTCGCCGAAATCGGCTCGCTGGTCTCCGAAGTGCTGGCTGCAACGAAGATCGTTCAGGCGTTCAATCAGGAAGCGCGCGAGGCACAGCGATTCGAAGGGGCGGTAGAGCGCACATTCACCACGGCCAAACGCCGCATCATGATCCGCGCAATCATGACTTCGGTGGTGATGTTGCTGATTTTCGGGTCGCTCACCTTGTTGATGTGGCGCGGGGCGCTCAGTGTCGCTTCGGGCGCGATCAGCGGCGGGACGATTGCCGCCTTCGTCTTTGCCGGCGTGCTGGTGGCGGGTTCGCTTGGCTCGTTGACTGAAGTCTATGGCGATCTGGTGCGCGCGGCAGGCGCGGCGAGCCGGCTCAACGAATTGCTGCATGAAAAACCGGCTGTCGCACCGCCCGCACGGCCCCAGGCGCTGCCCGATCCGCCGCGCGGGCAACTGGCTTTCGAAGGCGTCACCTTCCGTTATCCGACGCGACCCGAATCGGCAGCGCTCGCCGATTTCACACTCAAGATCGAGCCAGGCGAGACAGTCGCTATTGTCGGCCCCTCGGGCGCCGGCAAGTCGACCCTGTTCCAGCTCGCCGAGCGGTTTTACGATCCGCAAGTGGGCACTATCAAGCTGGACGGCGTTCCGCTTGCCGCTGCCGATCCCGCCGATGTGCGCCGGCGCATGGCGCTGGTTCCGCAGGAAGGCGTTCTCTTTGCCGCCAGTGCGCGCGACAACCTGCGCTATGGTAACTGGGAGGCGAGCGACGAGGCGATCTGGCTGGCGGCAAGCCAGGCCAATGCAGAGAGCTTCCTGCGCGACCTGCCCGAGGGCCTCGACACCTTCCTGGGCGAAGACGGCGCGCGGCTTTCCGGCGGGCAACGCCAGCGCATGGCCATTGCCCGCGCCTTGCTGCGCAATGCGCCGATCCTGCTGCTCGACGAGGCGACCAGCGCGCTCGATGCCGAAAGCGAGCGGCTGGTGCAGCAGGCGCTGGAACGGCTGATGGAAAACCGCACGACGCTGGTCATCGCCCATCGGCTTGCGACTGTGCGCGAGGCGGACCGCATCGTGGTCATGGATGCCGGGCGAATCGTCGAGCAGGGTACGCATGACAGCCTGTCCCGGGCCGGCGGGCTCTATGCCCGCCTTGCCTCGCTGCAATTCGACGAACGGCTGGTTCAGGCCGCCGAATGACATTCCGGCCGCGTTCGCGTGCGGTTAAGCAGAAACATTGCAAATCGAAACCTGGCGCAGACCGGGTACGACAATCGAAGGGACTGTAAACTCATGTCAAAGACCATGACGCGGCGCCTTGCCGCGCTTCTCGCGGTTTCGGCCGCCGCTCTTGCAACTGTAGCCACGGCCGAGGCGCGGCCGGCGAAGGCCCGCGCGGCCCGGCCAGTGACCGCCGCCACCAGCGAATGGGGCCAGTTCGGCGTGCAGACACAGTGGATCGATCCCGCCGCCAAGCCGGGCGACGATTTCGACCGGCACGTCAACGGCAAGTGGAACGACGAGACCGAAATTCCGGCCGACAAGACCAGAATCGGCGCTTTCATCACGCTGGGCGACCTCTCGGAGCAGCGAATCAAGGGCATTCTTACCGAACTGGGCGCCGGGCATTATCGACCGGGCACACCGCAAGCGCGGGTTTCCGCAGCTTACAAGGCCTATATGGATGAAGCGGCTATCGAAGCGGCGGGGATGACGCCGGTCAAGCCCTACCTCGATCGCATTCAGGCCGCCGGCAATGTCGATGCCCTTGTCGATCTGTTCGCGGCGCCGGGTTATGCCTCACCCGTTGAACTGGGCGTCTTTGCCGATGCCAAGCAGAGCGACCGGAATGCGATCTATGTTGCCCAGGGCGGTCTTGGCCTGCCGGATCGCGACTATTACCTGAAAGACGATCAGCGCTATCGCGACATCCGCACCAAATATCTCGATTACTTGACGTTTCTGCTCGGCAAGGCCGGCGATGCGGAGGCCCGCAAGTCGGCCGAATCGGTTTTGGCGCTGGAAACCGATCTGGCGCGGGAGACATGGGACCGTTCGATCGCGCGCAACCGTGACTTGACCTACAACAAGCTGACCCGGGCCGAGATCGATGCCCTGGGCGGGGGCAAGATCGGCCATGTGTTCGACAAGCTGGGCCTGGGTTCGGCCGGCGAGGCCATCGTCCAGGAGATGCCGCCGACCGCCGAGGAAATGGCCGCGGCCAAACTCGGGCCGGACCTCGGCGACAAGATGGGTGGAGGGGTTCCGGCCACGCTCAAGCTTATCGACGAAAGGCCTTTGGCCGCCTGGAAGGCCTGGCTCACCACGCGCTTTCTCTCCGCGCACGCTTCTTTCCTCCCGAAGGATATCGACGACGCCAATTTCGCCTTCTACGGGACAACGCTAAGCGGCCAGCCGCAACAGCGGGAACGCTGGAAGCGCGGCATTTCGGCAGTGCAGGGCCAGATCGGCGAACTGCTGGGCCAGATTTACACCGCACGCTATTTTCCACAGCCCAACAAGGCGGCCATGGCCGACCTGGTGGGCAACTTGCGCGCGGCCATGGCCGCCAACCTGAGCGATCTCAAGTGGATGGGCCCTGAAACCCGCAAGGAAGCCAATGCCAAGCTTCAGGCCTTCACCCCCAAGATCGGAGCCCCCGACAAGTTCAAAACCTATGATGGCCTGACGGTTACCGCGACGACACCGCTGGCCAACCAGATCGCCGCCGAAAAATGGCAGATGGACGATCAGCTGCAGCGCTTCGGCAAACCTGTCGACCGCAGCGAATGGCTGATGCTGCCGCAGACCGTGAATGCCTATTACAATCCCATCTTCAACGAAGTGGTGTTCCCCGCCGCGATCCTGCAGCCGCCGTTTTTCAACCTGACGGCCGATCCGGCGGTAAATTATGGCGCCATCGGTGCGGTGATCGGCCACGAAATGGGCCATGGCTTCGACGATCAGGGGGCTAAATCGGATGGCGCGGGCAATCTGCGTGACTGGTGGACCGCCGAGGACAAGGCGAATTTCGAGGCGCTGACAGGCAAACTCGTCGATCAGTACAATCAGTTCTGTCCGTTCGATGAGGGCAAGACCTGCATCAACGGCAAGCTGACCTTGGGTGAGAACATCGGCGATCTGGGGGGGCTGAGCCTCGCCTATCGCGCCTACCGGATGTCGCTGCATGGTAAGGAGGCGCCGGTGATCGGCGGCTATACCGGCGACCAGCGCTTCTTCATGTCCTGGGCTCAGGTCTGGCGGGCAAAGACCCGCGAGCAGCTTGCGCGCCAGCACCTTGTGGTCGATCCGCACTCACCGCCCAGGTACCGGATCAACGGCATCGTGCGCAATTTCGACGAATGGTACCGCGCCTTCAACGTCCAGCCGGACAACAAACTCTACCTGCCGCCGGAACAACGTGTCCGCATCTGGTGATAATGCTTTGCGGTGCGCAGGCGCGGCTTGACTTGGCCGCGCCTGCCGCCACACCCCGCGCTGCATGGACCTGAACCTGACTGCTGCCATTCTCGGCATTGTCGAAGGACTGACCGAGTTCCTGCCGGTATCCTCGACCGGCCACCTGATCCTGGCGACGCGTTTCCTCGGCTACGATCCCAAGCGCGGGGAAGTGTTCTACATCGTCATCCAGCTGCCGGCGATCATGGCGGTCGTGGTGCTCTACTGGCGGACGTTCTGGGATGTCGCCAAAGGCGCCTTGCGCCGC
>JBFWSE010000183.1:0-5041 GCA_050248535.1 Novosphingobium sp. | reverse complement strand
CACCGCGCGCCACCGCATTGCCTATCATCCCGGCACGCGGCTGGCGCGCAACGCCGAGATCGATCTGGTCGATCACGATGATTCAACTAGAACAATAACTTTCGATCCAGTTCTGACTTTTTACATGAAGGGAATCGGCTACGCCCATCCCGAATGGGGCCATGCCCACTGGAAGGGCGAACTGGCGACCGGCCACGAAACGTTCGATCCCGCCGCGCTCAATCCGCTCAGGATGGAGAATTTCCATGTCCAGCAGGTCACACGGGTGAGCGACGGTGCGCAGACCGGGCTGGGCGTGCTCGAACAGGTGGTGCTGGGTCCCTATGCCCCGGCGGGCTTCACCGGCATGGCAGACGGGGCGGGCGGATAGCTCAGCATCCGGTCGAACGCCGCCAGGACTTCCTGCTGCTGCATTTCGATCTGATCGCGGTAATTACCGTGGGTGAAGATGTAGCGTTCGCCTGCCGCCAGATCGGCCAACAGATTGCGCACCGCGTGTTCGGGCGTCGCGACATGGCCCGTCGTATCGCCCACGGCCTGGGCCATCATGGCTTCGACATCGGCATGGTCGAATCGGCTTTCACCCAGTTCCGCAGGCCGCGCGGCGATCGAGCTTTCGATATGGCGGGTGATCATGCCGGCGGGGAACAGCAGCGAGACGTTGATGCCCTCAGGCGCCAGTTCGGCGCGCAGCACTTCGCCATAGCCGGTTACCGCAAATTTCGAGGCGACATAGGCCGCCATACGGATACCATGCTGGAAGAAACTGGCCGAGCTGGTGAGGACAATGTGGCGCTGGTCCTGAGCGGCGCGCAAGAGGGGCAGAAAGGCACCTACGGTGTGCAAGACGCCGTGGAAATTGACTGACATGACCCATTGCCAGTCGTTGTTGGTCAGCTTGTCGGTCGCGCCGAATTGCTGCACGCCGACATTGGCGCAGAGCACATGCGCCGCGCCGTATTTCGCCCGCACCGCATCGGCTGCCGCCTGCAGCGAAGCCCTGTCCGCCGCATCGACCTGCATGGCCAGGCAGTCCGTGCCGCTGGTCCGCAGCTGAGCCGCCTTGGCCTCGGCCCGCTCCAGATCGATATCGAGCAGCGCGACATTGGCGCCCGCCCCGGCAAATAGCGAGGCCATGGCCGCGCCGAGGCCCGATCCTGCGCCGGTTATGACGGCGGTCTTGCCCGAATAGTCGCCCATACCGCTCAAACCTTCTTCGCAATTCGCACAACGGCTTCCATGGCCGGAAGCGTCGGCTGCAGTCTGAGCAGGGTGAAGCCTGCATCCCGCCAGGCAGGAAAGCGTTCGGCGATGCGCGCTTCGGAGCCGATCAGGGCGCCGTCGTCGATGTATTCGTCGGGCACCGTGGCCGTGGCTTCGTCCTTGCGTCCGGCGAGATAGAGCTCCTGGATGCGGGCGGCTTCGGCGCCGTAGCCGCGCTCGACCATGGCGTCGTTGTGGAAATTCTTGCCCGCCGCGCCCATGCCGCCGACATAGAGCGCGATGTGCGGCTTGATCGCGGCGATGGCGGCCTTGGGATCATCGGTCAGGATAAGCTGGACGTTGCCGGCCACTTCGAACTGCGCAAGCCTGCGCCCGTCGCCGCGCCGCGCCAGGCCTTCCTCGATCAGCTTCAGCTTCGGGCCTATGGTATCAGGTGTAGTGTGCATCGAGGTCCAGCCGTCGGCGATCTCGCCGGTCAGGCGGATGTTGCCCGGAGTCGATGTGCCGAGAAAAATGGGGATGTCCGGATTGCCGTGCAGGATGCTCTTGAGCGGCTTGCCGAGGCCGGTGGCGCCGGGGCCGGTATAGGGCAGCGAAATTTCGGCGCCGTCATGCGAGACCGGTTCCTGCCGCGCCCAGATCTTGCGCATGATCGCCACATAGTCACGAATGCGCCTGGCGGGTTTGCCCCAGGGCTGGCCATACCAGCCCTCGACGATCTGCGGACCCGAGACGCCAAGCCCGACGACCATGCGCCCGCGCCCGGCGAGTTCCTCGATGGTCTGCGCGGTCATGGCGCAGTTGGCGGGCGTGCGCGCGGCGAGCTGGGCGATGCCGGTGCACAGGCGGATGCGCTTGGTCAGGGCCGCGATATAGGCGAGCGGGCTGAAAGCGTCCGAACCATATGCTTCCGCGGTCCAGACCGAATCGAAACCCAATTCTTCCGCCTTGAGGATCATGTCCATCGGCAGCGCCATTTTCGCGCCGCTGTAACCCAATTCCAGGCCGAGCTTCATCGTGCATTCTCCGGATAGGGACCCAGCAGCAGGAACAATACCGCCGAGATCAGGCACACGGGGATGATTCCCCACAGCGCCAAAGCATAAGACTGCGTGGCATCATAGACCGCGTTGAGCAAGACCGGCCCCAGCGCCCCGGCCAGGCTTACAAAACCGCCGACCAGCGCAAACAGCAGTCCGAAGCTCGCCAGCTTGAAATAGCGCGAGGTGAGGTAGGCGAGAATGTCGAGCTCTGCCCCCAGCGACAGGCCGAATATGACGACCGCGACGGCAGCGGCGGGCACCGATCCGGGATTGCCCAGCAACACCAGGCTCCCCGCTATCGGCATGCATACGGCGACACCGGCAATCAGGCGGCCCGGAAAGCGATCGAGCAGCAAGCCGATAGTCAGTCTGCCCGCGATCGAAGATAGTCCAAGCAATGCGGCAATGCCCGCCGCAGTGCCCCGGGCGATGCCGTTCGAGGACAGGATCGGCACGATCGTCAGCGCAGTCGAGACCACGACGAGCGCAATGGAAAAGGCCGCCACGGCGACCTGCAGAAACCGCCAGGTCAAGGCTTCACCGCGGAAGCTCTTGAAGAATCCGGGATGGGCTGGGCCGCTTTGGACCGATTGCGGGTCGCCGCGCTCCCTGTCCCTGGCGCTGAAGAAAAACAGCAGGACAAGGGGAAGCACCACCACGGTCCAGCAGGCGGCAAGCGCCGGGAGCGCCAGCCGCCAGCCAAGCTTGTCGATCAGAAAGACTGTCAGCGGCGGGGTAAGCACCGAGCAGAGACTGGTTCCCGACAGAGTCACAGCCAGGGCAAAACCGCGTCCGGCGGTGAAGAAGCTGGCAACAGCCGAAGACCAGACCATCGGCTGATAGAGCATCGAAACCAGCGCCATCTGCACCCACAGCGCGCGCCAGATCCAGATGTTGGAGGTAGTCAGCGCCAGCATCGAAAAGGCGGCGAAAAAGCACAGGACGGCAGCAATCCCTACCCGGCGCGATCCGAAACGATCGAGCGCGTGGCCGACAAAGGGGCCGATAGTCAGGGCAAACAGCGAGCCGAACAGATGGACCGAAGTGATGTCCACCCGGCTCCAGCCATATTCCTGTTCGAGCGGCTCGAAGAACAGGCTGGTCGAATAGCTGGTGGTCGCCGACATCGCGGCGCCGGCGCAGGCAGCCAGAACGACAGTTCCGTGGCTGCGCCATTCTTCGCGGGCGCTGCCTTCAAGCCTTGCCGCCAATGCGTCTCCCCTCTAACAAAATGTCCCTTGCGCGTTGCATATTCGTTTGCGAGCCGCTTGTCCTGCACAAAGGGAACCAGATCTGGTGCCTGCCGAAAGTCCTCCCGCCTTCCATCGCAACATTCGCGATCCGCTCGCCGAGCGGCTGATCGGGCCGGGCAAGGACTGGGAACTGGAAACGGTCATGGTCCGGGGACGGCCGCAGCAGGTGTTCAGGCATATGCCGCGCAATCTGGCGGAAATTTACCGCAGGGGCATGGCGTTCGGCGACAAGGACATGATCGTGTTCGGCAAGGAACGCTTTTCCTATTCTCAGGGCTTCGCCCGCGCTGCAGCCCTGGCCAGGGCGCTGCACGATGATTTCGGAGTCCGGCAGGGAACAAAGGTTGCCGTGGTGATGAGCAACCGGCCCGAATGGATTCTCAGCCTGATCGCCATCACGTCGCTGGGCGGCATTGCCGCACTGATCAACAGCCGCGGCGTTGCCGAGGAAATGCTGCGCGCCATGGCCAGGGCCGATTGCCAGCTGGCAATCCTCGATGCCGAGCGCGACGATATCATCATGGCGCATTCAGGCTCGGAGCCTGCTTCTCCCCTCCCGCTTGCGGGAGGGGTTGGGGGTGGGCCAGCGGGACGCGGGACTCGCGCCGCGCCCGATCTGACTCACCCACCCCTAACCCCTCCCGCAAGCGGGAGGGGAACTCGCCTTCGGCGGATAGTCCTGGGCGCGCCCGCCCATCCCCTGCGCCCTGGCGATGCCGACTTCGCGGTGCTGTCCGCCGCCATTCCCGGCCTGGCCTTCGAGCCGCGCGACATTCACCCCGACGAGGGCGCTGTAGTGCTGTTCACTTCCGGCACCACCGGCTTTCCCAAGGGCGCGCTGCTGAGCCACGGTGCGCTGGCAGCCTCGGTCTCGGTCGCGACTTTCATGGGCGCGCTCTACGACACTCGCTATGAGGAAGAGAGCGGCGAGAAACTGCCCGATCACCAGCGCGCCATGGCGACGCCGGCAGTGATCCTGGGGCCGATGTTCCACCTCGGCGGGATCATGCCGTCGCTGCGCGCGATCAGCCTTGGCACGACAATCCACATCATGGGCAAGTGGAACAGCGAGATCGCCTTCGACATGATCGAGACAGTGGGCATGACCCGGCTCAATTTCGTCCCCGCCATGCTGTTTGACATGTTCAAGTCGCCGCGCGCCACGCCCGAGCTGCTCGCGCAAGTGCGCTATATGGCCAATGGCGCGGCGCCGCTCGACATGGCGCTGGTTGAACAGATCAGGGCAAAGATGCCAAATTGCCAATTGTCCAACGGTTACGGCCAGACCGAAGCGACGGCCTGGACCTGCGGGATAAGCGGCGACATTTACCTGCAACACCCCGCTGCCTGCGGTTGGGCCGCGCCCACTGCACAAGTGCAATTGCGCCGTGACGACGGCAGCGAGCCGGCGATCGGCGAACCGGGCGAGCTCTACGTCTCAAGCCCGATGGTGATGAACGAATATATCAATGATCCCGAAGCAACCGCGGAAGCACTGCACGACGGCTGGCTGGCCTCGGG
>JBFWSE010000182.1:0-5089 GCA_050248535.1 Novosphingobium sp. | reverse complement strand
TCCAGAACCCAAAGACCAATGAAATTGCCAGGCGTGAGCTTGGCGAACACTATCGCACAATCGGGCAATGGAGTTTTCAGGATCGCCGCCTGGTGATTCACGTCCGCGCGCCCGATCCGGACGGCCTGTCACCGGCATGTGACTTGCGATCCGGACCTGATACAACCGCTGCACCGGGTTAGTTTCCGGCATGGAACAGCTCGGCTTTGATAAGGCAACCCGATAGGCATGGCCATTACTCCCAATCCAGTCACTGCCACCGGCGCCCATGGCAACAGCCAGGCGCACCGTGGCCTGCTGATCGCGCTGGTTTCACTGTTTTTCATCTGGGGCGGACTGACCAGTTTGAACGACGTGCTCATACCCAAGCTCAAGGGCCTCTTCTCGCTTTCCTATACCGAGGCGATGCTGACGCAGTTCGCCTTCTTCATGGCCTATTTTCTGGTATCCTTGCCAGCCGGCCAGCTGATCGCCCGCCTCGGTTACCTGCGTGGCATCGTCATCGGACTGGCGATCATGGCGCTTGGCTGCATCGCCTTCATTCCCGCATCCGGCTCCGGGATCTACGCCACATTTCTGGTTGCCCTGTTCATCCTGGCGACGGGCATCACCATTCTTCAGGTCGCAGCCAACCCCCTGATCGCAAGCATGGGAAGTCCATCCACGGCGTCGAGCCGGTTGACGCTGGCGCAGGCTTTCAATTCGCTGGGCACAACCATTTTTCCGCCGATCGGCGGCGCCATCATTCTTGGATCGCTGGCCGATATCGACCCCGCGAAGCTGCCCGACAGCGAACGGACTGCCTTCTTTGCGAGGGAAAGCGCGGTAATCGGCACGTCCTATCTCGCAATCGCCGCCGTCCTTGCCCTTGTCGCGGTCTTTTTCTGGATACGGCGGCGCCAGTTGCCCCAGCCAGCCGCACCCGGCGCAAACACGGCCGGATCGTTTGCTCTGCTGCGAATCCCCCGCCTTTCGGGCGCGGTCTTGTGCATTTTCCTCTACGTCGGCGCCGAAGTCGCGATCGGTTCGATGTTGATCAACTATCTTGCGCAACCACGGATTCTGGCCGTCACCGAACAAGTGGCAGCCGGCCTGATCGCGCTCTACTGGGGCGGAGCGATGGTCGGACGGTTTATCGGTTCTGCAGTCCTCAGGATGTTTTCACCCGGACTCGTTCTGGCCGGCTTTGCCCTTTGTGCGGCAGCCCTGGCATTGCTTTCCGGGATGAGCAGCGGAACCCTTGCCGCCTATGCCCTTCTCTCGGTCGGCCTGATGAATTCCATCATGTTTCCCACCATTTTCTCGCTTGGCGTCGATGGGCTTGGCGAACGCACGCCCCAGGGTTCGGGATTGCTCTGCATGGGGATTGTCGGCGGCGCGGTTATTCCGCCCGTGTTCGGAATGGTTGCGGACGCTGCCAGTCTTGCCTTTGCGCTGATCGTTCCGATCCTTTGCTACCTGGTCATCGCGGTCTACGGCTGGGCGGTCGGGAAGAGCTGACGCGAACGATCATGACTTCATCCGCATTCACCATTCGGTCACCTTAGTCATTGTGTAGGCAGCTCATTCGGGGAAGAATATTCCAACTGCTAGAGGAGAGTGCGAATGCGGATGGCCAGACGGCAGATCATGACAGCTTCCGCAGCGCTCGCAGCGGGCGCCACCCTGCCAAGGCAGTCCTTTGCACAAGACACCGGCTGGAAGGCGCTTGCCGAGGACGTAAAGGCCGAAATGGTTTGGGCCTGGGACAATTACCGCCAATTCGCCTGGGGCAAGGACGAACTGAAGCCGGCAAGTGGCGGATACCGGAGCTTTCCGCTCAAGAACGGCCACCTGGGGCTCAGTCTGGTAGAGGCTCTCGACACGTTATGGGTCATGGGACTGGACAGCCAGTTCGCGGAAGGGCTGGACTGGGTCAAACGCGAACTCGACTTCGCGGTCGACGGCGAGGTTTCGGTATTCGAAACTTCGATCCGCCTGCTTGGCGGCTTGCTCTCCGCGCATCATGCCTCGGGCGATCCCGCCGTCCTGGCCAAGGCGAAAGACCTCGGCGACCGCCTGCTGCCGGCCTTCTCGACTCCGACCGGCATGCCGCTGCGCTACGTAAATCTGCGCACCGGCGCATCGCGCGACAGCAAATCGAGCCCGGCCGAAGTCGCGACCTATCTTCCCGAATGGGGCACACTCAGCCGGCTGACCGGCGACCGGCGCTATGCCGACGCTGCGCGGAGAGCCATGCACGCCCTGTTCGACCGGCGTTCCGAACTCGGCCTCTTCGCCACCGGCATCGACACAGTGAGCGGACAATGGCGCTCACGCAAGGCGACCATTGGCTCTTACGTCGACAGCTCTTACGAGTATCTGTGGGATTCCTGGCAATTGCTGGGCGATGAAGAAGCCAAGAGGATGTATGAATCCTGCGTTTCGGCAATCCTTGAACACCAACAGGTCTGGCAGGACGGCGCATTGTGGTTCGCCAATGTCGATTTCGAGACCGGCAAGGTGCTCGATTCCGAACAGGATTCGCTCGCTGCTTTCTTTGGCGGCCTGCTCGGCCAGGGTGGCGCGATGCGCGAAGGCGCGGCCTATACCGAAAGTTGGGCAGGTGTGCTCGATCGTTTCGGCACCTTGCCCGAAGTCTATGACTACAAGGCGCGCAAGGCCAGGCGGCCGGCCAACTGGCTGGTCCCCGAACTTGCCGATGCAGCCTTCAACCTCTGGCTGCTCGACCGGCAGGACCGCTGGCGCCAGATCATCCGCACTCATTACCTCAATATGAAGCGCTGGCAGAAAACGCGCTATGGCTACACCCAGCTCAGCAATGTCACTTCCAAACGCCAGACTGATCGCTGCCCTGGCTACTGGTGGAGCGAGCAAATGAAATACTATTACCTCGCCTTCTCGGACACGGCGCGGTTCGACTATGGGCGGAACTACCTGTCTACCGAAGGCAACGTGTTGCTGGGGTTCAGGCGAGAGTAAGGCGCGCAATGGTCGAATGCATGCACCACTTGGAAATTGGCGGTCGGGCATGTCTGACCGCCCTCCAACCAATTGGATCGATATGAGCTGCACCTGCCAAGGCCAAACGATTCGTCGTTGTAATCAGACACAAGATGGTCGATCATGCTCTATCGGGTAGCAAAAGCTCGTGTTTGCCGGCCTTGCCGCCGGCCTAGGAATAGGGAGTGCACCTGATGATTAGAAAGTCCGTAATGGCCATCGCCCTTGGGGCTGCGACGCTTGGTGCAGCTTCGGCTGCATGGGCGCAGTATTATCCCAATTACGATCGCGACTATAGATGGGATGGCGAATTCCCGCGCGGAAGCTGGGAGCGCACATGCCGGAATGCCAGTATGGACGGCCCAGTCTTGAGCGCCAGATGCGACAATGGCCATGGCCGCTGGATATGGACGCGGATCGATGTGCGCGGCTGCCCGGGTGAACGCATTCGCAACACCTGGGGTCAGCTCACTTGTGCTGCGGGCAATGGCTATGGCGGATGGTCCGGCAGGATGCCTCGCGGCAGCTGGGGCGAAACGTGCCGTGGCGCTCGCATGAATGGCCCGGTTCTGACTGCATCCTGCGATAATGGCCGTGGCCGCTGGCGGACGACCTCGATCAATGTCAACCAATGTTACAATGGCCGGGTCAAGAATTCATGGGGCCGCCTGACCTGCGATTGATGGCTTAGCGCGATGCCCTTTATGGACATCGCGCAAAACCAGATTTCATTACTGACTTCCAACCTCGCCCCGGACCATTGCCTTGCTGATTGCGTGGAATGGCCGGGGCTGGTCGCTTGGTATCAGTCCTTGCAATTCCTGTCATTCCGCTTCGACCGGAAAATGTTGCCAATGCCGCAAGAGACCCTTGAGCCAACCTGCTTGGCGTTGTTTGCGTGATGCCGGGCGCGATCCCTGGCTACACCGGCCATGGCAGCCGCCTTGTTGTCGCCTGACAGCGCGTCCTTGTAGCGGCTGGTTGTTTCGCGAACGCTACGCAGGTCGGCACCTGTCGCATCGCCCAGAGCCCGGCGATTGGCTGAACCGACCGCACGCGTTCCGCCACGGACTTTATCCGTCAATGCCGCGGCATTATCCATATGGTGCCTTGCGCGGTCTCCGGCAACCGAGGCGACCCCCTTGAGGCCATCCTCCTTCAAACCGGCGCCATAACGCGCGACGACGTCGGTTCTGCGTTCCAGTTCGACGCCGGTCGCCTCCTTGATAATTGCGCGGCCACGGCGATCCGCTTGGTCCAGTCCGCGTACGGCAATGCCCAGGGCAGGATTCTTGCTGTCGGCATAGTCGGTCAGGTTCTCGACTATCTTGCCTTCGGTCGTCAGCGTTTCGCCGATCCTGCGAAAGTTTTCCTTGTGGTGTTCCATGCGCTGGGAGGCGACATCGGCAATAGTCACATCCTTGTCGAAGATCGCCGCGCCGTATTGAAAACCGGTACTGAGCGGATCCTGGATCTCGGCTCCGGTCAGCGCCTTGACGCCCTCTGTCGCCGCGACTTCGGCTGCAACGGCCACGGCGCCTGCCCCAGTGGCGGCAAGAGCGGCGCGCCCGACACGTCCCGCACGTCCGACTTTGGCCCCGGTGCTGGCAATCCGGGCGAGGTCGTCCGCCTTGCTCAAGGCTCGCGCGCTTCCCGCCTGGCGAGCGGCCTGCGCAGTCCGGCCCGCCCGGTTAAGTTCGGTAATGTCGCCTCCATTTTTCGCGACCTCACGCATCAGCCCGGCTTCGTTGACCAGCTTTCCGCCGCGCGCTGCTTGCGCTGCGTCGCCCTGCTGCAGCAATTGCGGAACATCTGCACCCTGACCGAGAAGTTGCCGGCCAAGCGTCTGTTCGCCGCTCACCGTCTGCGCGCCTTGCCGAAGCGCCCGGCGCGAGCTGCTTGCCATGTCGCCACGCCGGACGAGGTCATCGAGCTGGGAGCCGTTGCCGATCGCGGCGCGCTGGCTGGCGGAGGGTGAATCCAGCGTGCGGATATTGCGCGGCCCCTCGGCCGCATCGCGTGCATTAAGCCAGTCACCAGCTGTGCCGGAAGGAGCCGGCGTACGGCCGGCCTGGGCTATCTCGCC
>JBFWSE010000181.1:0-5118 GCA_050248535.1 Novosphingobium sp. | reverse complement strand
CGTAATCACCCGTGCCTTGCGTGTTCCCGGCCCTTTCGAAGGGAACCACCAGCATCAGCACATCCATCCGCGCCGCATCCCATGCCCGCGCCAGTCGCTCCACCGCTTTTTCTCGCCCGTCGGTCCACCAGTTGTCGGCATTGACACAGAGAAACGGATCGCCGGCGATCAAATCCCTGGCCTGCAGCAGCCCGCCGCCGGTATCGCGCAGGAGCGCGCGTTCGTCGGATATGGTGACGGCCATATCGGCGGCATTTTCAGCGAGATGCGCTTCGATCATGTTCGGCAGATAGTGCACATTGACCACAATCCGCCCGACCTCCGCCTTGCGCAAATGGTCAAGCACATGATCGAGCAGCGTCGTGCCCGCCACTCTGATCAATGGCTTTGGGCGATTTTCGGTCAGCGGCAGCATCCGCGTCCCCATGCCCGCCGCCATGATCATCGCGGAGAGGCCCGCGGCCTCCGTTCCGCTCATGTCTCGAACGCCCCCCCGCCGGAATCGCGCAATTCGTCGGGAATATACCGGTCAAACCAGCGCGCAACCGGCTCCAGCGCCGGGTGCGACAGGTCCCGCTCCATCTGCGCCCAGACGCGCGGGATCATTTTCAGATACCGCGGTTTTCCGTCCCGCTTCCACAGGCGAACGAAAATTCCGACGATCTTGGCGTTGCGCTGCGCCCCTAGCCTTGCGTAGTCGGCGAAGAATTCCTCGCGATCGACACCAGTGGCCTTGACATAGCGCGCGAACATCTCGGCTTCGAGCTCCGGGGAAACGTCGCGCCGGGCGTCCTGGAGCAGCGAGACCAGATCGTAGCCCCGGTGCCCTGTGAGCGCGTCCTGGAAATCGAGCAAGCCCTGCTTTTCCAGCGAGCCCAGCAGCATGATATTTTCGGCGTGATAATCGCGAAGAACGGCGACACCCGGCCGCTGCCGGGGCAACAGCGGGGCAAGCGCCGTTTCCCAAGCCTCGGCAAAGGCCAAGCTATCGACCGCCAGCCTTTGCGCCGGGCAGTACCAGTCGATCAGCAGCCGCGCCTCGCGCGTGTATTCGCTCATGGTATAATCGTTGAACGGCCCGGAGGGCAGCCGGTGCAATTCCACCAGCGTATCGACAGCAACGCTATAGATTTCGCGCTCGTCGTCCGGCCACTGATCGAGGTAGTCGCGCATCCGGGCTTCGCCGAAATCCTCGAGCAGAACCAGGCCACGCGCGGCGTCGTCGGCATAGATGACCGGCGCGCGCAGGGCATTGGCGTCGAGCCAGCGGGCCACGCGCAGGAAGGGCTCGGGATCCTCGTTGGGCGGCGGCGCGTCCATCAGCATGGCGGTCTTGTCGCCACGGCGCACGCGGAAATAGCGGCGGAACGAGGCATCGCCGGCCAATGGCTCGATTTCCGCCCCGGTCCACCCAACCTTGGCGAGAAATGCGGCGACGCCTTGGGGCAGGTTCACGGACATGGCACCCGCCCTAGCCAAGAGGCACCCGGCTCGACAATGGCGAACCGCCTTTCGTCCTCAATTTCAAGCCGAATCGAAAGACACGCCGGATCGTGGACGAATCCGCCCGCCTTCTCGGGCCATTCGGCAATCAATGCGCCATCCCCAAGGTAATCGTCGAGGCCGAGTTCCTCCAGTTCGGCAGGGCTGGCAAGGCGGTAAAAGTCGGCATGAACCAGGGGCAGACGCAATGACGGGGGCTCATAAATTTCGACGATGGCGAAAGTCGGCGACGGTACTTCTCCGCTGTAACCCAAAGCGCCGATAATCGCGCGGGCCAGCGTGGTTTTGCCGGCGCCCAGTCCGCCCGACAGGGCCACGATGTCGCCCGGCTGCAAGACATCGGCGATGGCGGCTCCGAAGCGCTCGGTCGAAGCCTGGTCCGGCAGATCGACTCTCACGGCAGGTCGACGATCGCCGCCGTCCCCTGCCCCGGCTCGGACAATACCTCAAGGCGGCCGCCATGCGCTTCGACCAGTTGGCGGGCAAGCGGCAGGCCGATCCCTTGTCTGCGCTCGATCGTCTTGCCATCGGCGCTGACCTTGAGACCGCCGAGCGCCCTGGCCAGCCCGGCCGCGTCCATGCCTTGCCCATTGTCCGAAACAACAATCCTCGCGCCATTCTTATCGCACGACACTTCCACCAGGATGCGTCCGCCTGCCGGGGTCGCAGCAATGGCGTTGTCGAGCAAATGACCGATGGCCCTCGCCAGGCGGCGGGCATCGCCTTCGATGCGCCCAACCAGCTTGTCTCCCCTGAGATCGACCGTCAGTCCCCCCGCAGCGATGCGTGCGGAGCGTTCGTCTACAATCCCGCTGACAAAGGGGAACAGATCGATTTCCTCTCGCGCCAGCGGCAGCATGCCCGCTTCGCTTTGCGACAGGTCGAGCACACTTTCGATCTGCTCGCCGAGCCGCCCGACCGAGGCGAGGATATCGGAGACATAGTCTCTGCCCTGCTCATTGAGTTCACCGCCGAGCCCGGCCTGAAGCAGCTCGGCAAAACCGCCAATCGAGGTTAGCGGCGTGCGCAATTCATAGCTCATGTTGGCAAGGAAGCGGGTCTTGATCGCGTCGGCTTCGACCAGTGCCGCATTGCGCTCCTTGAGTGCGGTTTCGGCCTTTTGCGAATCCGTTATATCCAGCACGGCAAGGAGGCCGTTACCATCGGGCAGCGGCACACCGGTATAGCGTAGCGTCCGGCCGTCAACGAGCGTCGCACGTCCGCCGCTCTGCTTGCGGTCAAGCGTGGCTGCCCGGATCGAATCGGCCACGGCCTTTGCAGTTTGCGGCCTGACAAGCTGCCCGGCAATGCGCTCGCGCAGGGCATCGACATGAGGATGCGTATCGAGGAATTCACTTTCCAGCCCCCAATCCCTGGCGAAACGCCGGTTCCAGGTCTGCATCCGCCCATCGGGCGCAAAGACCGCCACTGATTCGTAAAGACTGTCGAATGTCGCCGTGCGGGTGCGCAGCAGGGTGTCGCGCGCGGCGGAAAGCTGAAGCTGTTCGGTGCGGTCCTCAGCAATGAGCAGCAGGCCGCCATCGGGCATGGGGCTGGCGATGATGCGAAGGTGCGTACCGTCGCTCAATGGCCAGGCTTCTTCAATCGAACCGCTGGCCGAAAACCATTCCGCCCGCTCTCGCCGCCAGACTGGAAAATCGCGCACTTCCGGCAGCCGCGCCGCATTTCGGGCAAGGTCCAGCAACCGGTCGAAGGGTAAGGGATCGACGACATTGCCTGTCGCCAGCTGAAAGATGCGCAGGAAATTGCGGTTGGCGAAAGTCAGCTGGCGTCTGGCGTCGAACTGGGCGACGCCGGCCGTGAGCTGATCGAGGATTGAGCGCTGCGAATCGCGATAGGCCCGGAAGCTGCGCGCAAGGTCTTCCATGTCCTCTATATCGACCGCGTAGCCGGCAATGCCGTCGTCGCCGAGCGGCAAGTCACTGACCCGGAAGGTGCGCCTTTCGCCCCCGATGGTGAGAGCAATCATACGCTCGACGGGCAGCCCCCTGTCCGCCGCCTGCAGAGCGACCTGCATGGCATTGAGCCCGTCTTGCGGCTCGACCAGCTCGGTTCCCGCGGCGATAACCGCTTCCGCGCTCTCACCGCCTACGGCCACGACATAGGCGTGATTGACCTGTTGCAGGCGTCCGTCACGGCGGCGAAACCACATGGGCATCGGCGCGGCCTCGATCAGCGAGGCTAGCGCGGCTGAATCGCCCCTCGCCTGCGCCGCCTCTGCCCGCAGTTTGACCAGCTCGCTCTCGCTGTCGGAAAAGTCGAATATCCAGACCAGCGCCGCTCCACCAGGCGACACTTGCGGGTCGGCAAGGTGGCCGCGCAGCGCCAAACTGCGCTTCGATCCCCTCGGGGTGACAACCATGCGGAACGGTGCGGCGGTCTTTTGGGTGCGGCGTACTGCCTCGGAAAGCTCCGCTAGCTGCTCGCTGGAAAGACCCGTGGCCTGCGTCCCATCCACGCCATCCAGTGTGCCGCCATCGAGCTCGCTGAGATATTGCGGCACTGCTTCAAGCCCCAGCCAACCAGCCAGTTTGGGCGGTGCCTCGATTTTCCCGTCGCTGCGCACAAGCAATGGAAGCGCCGGCGATTCGTCGACCATCCGGGCCAGCCTGCGCGCATTGCGCTGCCCTGCCTCGATCCGCCGTTCCTTGGCGCGAACCGACATGATCTTCCACAAGGCCACCAGCGTCCACCCAGCCAGTAGCAGGCCGACAAGCACCAGAGCGGTCTGGGAAAATACCATGCCGCTTGGCTATGCGCGGCGGGCGAGGATTACAACTGCGCTATCGCCGGTTTGAGCGGAAATGCGGTTCCGGCGGTTGCTCCTGATCAATACCGGTAATGTTCCGGCTTGAACGGGCCTTGCTGCGGCACACCGATATAATCGGCCTGCCGCTGCGTCAGCTTGGTCAGCTTAACCCCCAACTTGTCGAGATGCAGCGCCGCAACCTTTTCGTCGAGATGCTTGGGCAGGACGTAGACTTCGTTCTTGTACTGCGCGGTTTTGGTAAACAGCTCGATCTGCGCCAGCGTCTGATTGGTGAAGCTGGAGGACATGACGAAGCTGGGATGGCCAGTGGCGCAGCCCAGATTCACCAGCCTGCCCTTTGCCAGCATGATGATCTGCTTGCCGTCCGGGAAAGTGACCAGATCGGTGCCCGGCTTGACTTCGGTCCACTGGAAATTCTGCAGCGCGGCGACCTGGATCTCGCTGTCGAAGTGGCCAATGTTGCAGACAATGCTCATCGGCTTCATCGCGCGCATGTGATCGACGGTGATCACGCCTTCGTTTCCGGTGGCGGTGACGAAAATGTCGCAGCGAGTTACCGCCTCTTCCATGGTTACAACTTCATAGCCTTCCATCGCCGCCTGCAGTGCGCAGATCGGATCGACTTCAGTGACCATGACCCGTGCGCCACCCTGACGCAGCGAAGCGGCCGAACCCTTGCCGACATCGCCGAACCCGGCGACGCAGGCGACCTTGCCGGCCAGCATCACGTCAGTCGCGCGCCGGATGGCATCGATCAGCGATTCCTTGCAGCCATAAAGATTGTCGAACTTCGACTTGGTGACCGAGTCGTTCACGTTGATTGC
>JBFWSE010000180.1:0-5132 GCA_050248535.1 Novosphingobium sp. | reverse complement strand
CTTCCGATCTACAGTGAAAATGGGCTCGCGCGTGGTTTCGCTGCCCGTGGGATCGCAGAGGTAGAGCCCAGGTCCATCTGCCGACATCGCCAGCACCAGCATACGGTTTGCCGCAAGACCATCGGTCACTGGCAGCTTGGCGCCGGTCAGCTTGCCCCCGGCAAATCGCGTGGTGATACGCTTCGCGCTCAGCACGCCCGGCCCTTCCGCCACGGCGAGCGCTCCGATCAGGCCCCCGGTGCATAATTTGGGCAGCAGTTCCGCCTTCTGCGCCTCGCTGCCGGCCAGCAGCAGCGCTTCGGCAAGCAGGTAGGCTGTCGAGGCAAAGGGCACCGGGGCCAGCGCCCTTCCCAGTTCCTCGGCCAGTGCGCAGAGCTCGACATGGCCCATGCCGGTACCGCCATATTGCTCGGGAACGGCCGCGCCGCACCAGCCTTGATCGCCTATCCGGGTCCAGAGCGCCGGGTCATAGCCCTGCCCTGCCCCATCGAGCACCGCTCTTACGGTCGCAAGTGGCGCCACGGACGAGAGGAATCTCCGCGCCTCATCCTTCAGGGCTTTCTGTTCGTCATTGTAATCGAAGTTCACTGCGCCAGACCTCTTGCCCCTTGTGCTTTACAACACCCCGCCCCTGTTGCAATGCCACAGGTGAAGTGCATTTCCCACAGGAGCGCAAATCGTGCCCATCCCTTCCGGCATCCGCGCCATCGATACGCTGATCGGCTTTCGCGACACGCACCAGATGGGCGTCGCCGCGGTCAAGTCCGCCTGGGACAAGCACCCGGCCGAATACATGTTCAAGGATGTGCCCGACGATCTCAAGCATGGTCAGGACCGGCTGGCTTCGATCGACGAAACCGTGGCGCAGATGGATGCGCACAATATCGGGGTGGGCGTGATCCACATGTCCGACGACCGCGCGGTGGAAGCGATGAAGCGCTATCCGGACCGCTTTGTCGCCATCCGCCCGGTCGATCCCAACAAGGGCATGGACGCTGTCCGTCTGATCCAGCGGGAATTTGAAGAGGGGCAGATCAGGGGCGTCTCGTTCTTCCCTTCGGGCCAGAACCCGCCGGTACCGATCAACGACAAGAAAGCCTATCCGATCTACGCCAAATGCATCGAGCTGAATCTGCCGATCTTCATCAATGTCGGCGTGCCGGGGCCGCGCATTCCGATGATGCCGCAATGGGTCGGCCACCTCGACGAAGTGGCCTATGACTTGCCCGAACTGAAAGTGGTGATGCGCCACGGGGCGGAGCCGGACGAGGCGCTGGCAGTCAAATTGCTGCTCAAGTGGCCCAACCTCTATTATTCGACCAGCGCCTTTGCCCCAAAGTACTGGCCAGAGGCGATCGTCAAATTCGCCAACAGCCGGGGGTCGGACAAAGTGATCTACGGCGGCTATTTCCCCATGGGACTGGAACTGACGCGGATTTTCGCCGAAATGCAGGAAGTGCCATTCAAGGACGACGTCTGGCCCAAGTTCCTGCGCGACAATGCAGCGAAAGTGCTGGGGATCGCGGCGCCAGTCTAACCCCTTGGCGCCCGCGCCATTTCGGCGTCGCGGATCGCGCGCCAGATGGCCTGATCGAGCCGGCGGGCGCCAGGGTCGCTCTGCACTTCCAGCCAGGCGTGCAATTCGACCAGCAAGGCGCGCAGCCGCCCCACTTCACTATCCAGTTCGCCGATCCGCAGCCCCGGATCGCTCGACTCCGCCGCTTCGCGCAACCGCACCACAAGGTCTGAATCCGCGACCACCTCCACCGCCTCGGCGAAAATCGCACGCATGCGGGCGTTTTCCTCGACCCGGATCGCCGCCGCGTCCTCGCCCGCCCTGCCCGCGATGGCGATCAGCGAGCCGGCCATGCGCGCGGCATCGATGGTGAAGGGATCGCTCAGCCCCGGCGCGATCTGGTCGCGCAGGGCGTCGATCACGCCTTCGAGCACAGCGGCATTGGTCAGCTTCATCCCATGGCTCCGCGCGCTTCCATCCGCTCGAGAATTTCCATGCGGTGGAAATGGCTGGCCCTGAGCGCAGTCAGCGCGACAATCATCTCGCGGCTCTTGCCGTCCTGGAACGAGGCTTCGGCCGTCGTCCAGATCGCACAGGCCTTGACCGCGGCGAACAGCCGCCACCATTCGAGCGCCTCGCGGTCGACTTTCAACCCGCTGGCTTCCTCCCAGATCGCCAGACCCGCTTCGAACGGGAAATGCCGCTCCATGGTCCACATCGGGTTGATCGCCCAGACAATGTCTTCAAGCGGATCGCTCACGTGACACATTTCCCAATCGAGCACGGCGGAGATCGAACCATCGGGCAGGAACAGGAAATTGCCGCTGCGATAGTCGCCGTGGACGATGGCCGGTTTCGCCGGTTCAGGCGGCGGATTGCGCCGCAGCCAGCGGATTGCCCCGCGCACGATCGGCTCGATCAGGTCTTCGCCCTCGTCGAGAATTGACTCCCAATGGGCAAGCTCCCGCTCCCAGAACGCCGACTGCCTGTCGCCGTTGCGCAGGCCGGAGAGCCCCAGCGCGGCATGATCGAGCGCCGCCAGTTGGCCCAGGTGCCGCCAGAAATTGCGTCCGACCTCCTCGCTCTGCCCTTCGTAGGGATCGTCCGAGCCGAAGAAATGCCCCGGCTTTCCCGGCATGAGGTCCATGACGAAAAACGGCCGGTCGAGCCATGCGGGGTCCAGTTCCAACCAGTGCACTCCCGGCACGGGCACGCCGCTGCCGGCGAGCGCCGAATAGACCTTGAACTCGGCATCGCGCTCGGCGACCACCAGGCCCGCCTCAGGCGCGCGGCGCAGGATCAGACGGCGTTCGACCGCGTCGCCACTCTCACGCCATATTGCGCGCAGCCGAAAGGTTTCCTGACTGGAGCCGCCGTGAATGCGCGCCAATTCGTCCACCGTCACACGCTCGGCCAGAGGCATGCGAAGCGTAAGATAGGCGGCAATGCGGGCTTCCAGCTCGCTCACCTTGCGCGGAAGCGTCCGTTGATGAACAGGTCGATCTTGGCGTCGAGATCCCTTTCCGCCGTCAGCGCGCTGGCCCAGCCGAAATAGATCATGATCGTGCGGTTGCCCAGGATCAGGTCGGCGAACAGTTCGGCGGATTGGCCATGATCGCCGTCCGGAATCATCCCGCGTTCGGCAAGTTCGGCAAAGACTTGCGCCAGCGCTGCCAGAAACCGCGTAAAAATCTTGTTGCCGACATCGGTCATCAGCTTGGGAAACCGGGCGCTTTCCGCAATCATCAGCCGCATCAGATCGATCGAGCGCGGACGCAGGGCAACCTGAAAGGCATAGTGCGCCGCCTTGCGCAGCACGGCTGAAAGGTCCTCGCCCTCTATCACATGCGGCTTGTCGATGATCGCAGTGTCACGCGCGAAAATCACTTCGCGGAAAAGGGCCTCCTTGCCGCCGAAATGCTGGTAGAGCGTGCGCGTGGCGACGCCGGCCTGCTTGGCGATGTCGAGAAGAGTCGTGGCCGCGTAACCGCGCGCCACGAACATGTCGGTAGCCACTTGCATGACCACGTTCTTGCGCCGTTCGAGTTCGCCCGCCGTCGGCCGGCCTGCCCGATTGCGCTTGCGTCGCGCTGGCGGCCTGGCTTTCGCCGCCGCGCCGCCGCCCTTGGTTGCCAAATCAGTTCCGCTGCTTACCAAGTCGAAATTCCCGTCGCGTTGCCCGCTGCACGAAAGCCGCTTTCCGCGCCTATTGCAAGCCAGCCGGTGCATTGCGGACGAAATTCGGCAGTGCCAATCCTGAATTAATGCACTGCGCCCATTGCAATATGCCAGACAGCCGATAGGTGACTTGCATGAGCCTCGAACCTCTCCTGCGCCCCCGCTCGATCGCGGTAATCGGCGCGTCCGACAATCCTGCGCGGATCGGCGGGGTGCCGGTCGATCTGCTCAGGCGCGCGGGTTTTGCCAAGCTCTATCCGGTCAATCCCAAGAACGAGACCGTCCAGGGCCTGCAAGCCTGGCCCGAAATCGAATCCGTGCCCGAAGTGCCCGATCTGGCCATTCTCGCCATCTCGGCCAAGGCGACCTTGCCGATGCTGCGGCGCTGCCATGCGCGCGGCATTCCCGCCGCGCTGGTCTATGCCTCGGGCTATGCCGAAACCAACGAGGCCGAAGGTATGGCCAGACAGGCCGAATTGACCGCCTTCGCCCGCGAAAGCGGTATGAAAATCGCTGGGCCCAATGCCATGGGCAATGCCAATTTCAGCGATGCCATTTTCACGACCTTCGGCCAGTCGTTCCAGCCGGGCGAAGTCCCCGGCGATACCGCCCTGCTGACGCAGAGCGGCAACATGTGTGCGACGATTTTTCGCATGGCACGGCGGGCGGGAGTGAAATTCGGCCATGTGATCAACACCGGCAACGAGGCCGCGGTCGAGTTTTCCGAATACCTCGATTTCCTCGCCAGCGATCCAGGCACCCGCTCGGCGATCTGCTATGTCGAGCAATTGCGCAACGGCCCCGGCTTCCTTGCCGCCGCCGCCCGCTTCCGCGCGGCGGGCAAACTGCTCGCGGTCTATCGCGCCGGGGCAAGCGAAAAAGGCGCCGAGGCCACGCGATCGCACACTGCCGCGCTGGCCGGCGATACCGCCGCCTACGACGCCGCCTTCGAGCGGGCGGGCGTGGCGCGCTCGGCCGAATTCGGCGGGCTGGCGGACCTCGCCTATCTGCACACGCTGGGCGGCAAAATCGACGGCGCGCGTTGTGCGATCCTGAGCATTTCGGGCGCGGCGGGGGCGATCCTGTCGGATGCGATTGCGCTGTGCGGGGGTGAAGTGCCGACACTGCCCGAACAGGTGCAACAGGGCCTCGCCGCGCAGATTCCCGGCCATTCGATGGTGTCGAATCCGGTCGATCTTACCGGCAACATGGTCAATTCGAACGACTTCCTGTCCGAGTGCATCCGCCTGGCCCTGTCGCCGGACGATGTGGACCTGCTGCTACTCTATGCGCCCGGCTATTTCCTGACCAAATCGCTCGACCAGGTCGAACGTGCGGCTGCGGCCAACAGCAAGGCGATCGTCGTGATCGACACCTTCGCCCAGGCCGACCGCGAGCGGCTTGCCGCTGCCGGCATCGGCCTGTTTGAAGATTTCGA
>JBFWSE010000179.1:0-5351 GCA_050248535.1 Novosphingobium sp. | reverse complement strand
AGCCGCCCGGGATGCGGCCAGCCGCGAAGAACTTTTCCTGATAGTGGACAGTGAGCGGGAAGAAATCCTGCCCTTCCTTGACCGACTTGGCGGCCGTGACGGCGCAGAGCACCACGGTTTCGCCATAAGTGGCGAGCACGGCTCCATCGGCCTGGCGGGCAATGCGCCCGGTTTCCAGAGTGAGGGTTTTTCCGCCCCACTCCATCGATACGGTTTTGACGTCGAACATGTATGTTTCCTTCGGACCCGCGCGCCCTATTGCGTCGCGGGGTTTTCAGCCGGGGAGTTCCGTCCCGGTCCGGTCAGGGGCCATGTGCCCCATAGGCCCCCCGCCGGATTGCGAAGGTATGCCTAAAACACGAGAGCGGCCCGGAAGGGGCCGCTCCGCTTGTTACTTGCGAAGTCCAAGCTTCGCGATCAGCGCATTGTAGCGCTCGACGTCCTTCCTTTTGAGGTAGTCGAGCAGCGAGCGGCGCTTGTTGACCATGGTCAGCAGGCCGCGGCGCGAGTGATTGTCCTTGTGGTGGATCTTGAAGTGCTCGGTCAGCGTCTTGATCCGCGAGGTGAGGATCGCGACCTGGACTTCCGGAGACCCGGTATCGCCCTTGCCACGGGCATTGTCCTGAATGATTTCCTGCTTCTTTTCGGCCGTGACCGACATATGCTTACTCCGCGGTATCGGGAAGGTTGAAACCCCTGACGACCCGGGCATTTCCGCCCGAAAGCTCCATCAGCGCCACGGGAACTTTCCCGCTTCGCGCCCAGTAAAGCCCGTCGTTTTGGGGCAGCCCGGCCAGAACCCGGCCCTGTCGGGCCTTGCTTGCCTGTTCCGGGCCGAGATCGAGAGCCGGGATACCGTCCAGCCCTGCCTCCAGCGGCAAGAGTATGTTCTCAAGGGGCGCGCCCTTAGACAGTTCGTTCAAATTGTCCAGCGAAATCGCCTGTTCGAGGGTGAACGGACCGGCCTTTGTGCGCCTTAGATAGGTAACATGGCCGCAAGTTCCAAGGGCACGGGCGATATCGCGGGCGAGGGAGCGGATGTAGGTGCCCTTGGAAACTGCGGCGACGAAGGTGACTTCATTCAACACCTCTCCCATTTCGGGGATGTATTTCAGATCATAAACCGTCACTTTTCGCGATTTCAGCTCCACCGCCTCGCCTGCCCGCGCCAGATCATAGGCCCGCTCGCCATCGATCATCAGCGCCGAATAGGCCGGCGGCACCTGGTCGATTTCGCCAGTAAAGCGCGGCAACACAGCCTCGATCTCGGCAAGCGAAGGCCGAACCGGACTTTCCGCCACCACCTTGCCTTCCAGATCGAGCGTATCGGTCTCACGACCGAACTGCACGGTGAACGCATATTCCTTTCTGGCATCGAGCATTCGCCCGCACAGCTTGGTCGCCTCGCCCAGCGCGATGGGCAACACGCCGCTGGCCAGCGGATCGAGCGTGCCGCCATGCCCCACCTTGACCTTGCCGAATCCCGCCGCGCGCAGATTGCGCTTCACTGCTCCCACGGCCTGGGTCGAACCCAGCCCCAGTGGCTTGTCGAGGATGATCCAGCCATGCGGCGATTGCGCGGTCATGCCCGCGCCTTAGCCGTCCCGAAACGTTCTGTCAGTTCTCGGCCGAGCTGCTGCGATTTTTCCGGCCTTTTCTCGACGGAGGGCCTTCCACTCGCTCAAAAGTGCGAAAGGCGCAGCGCTGGCCGCGCACGTAAATCGCGCCGAACTTGTCGAGCGTCCCGCTGGGCCTGGCGTCGATTCCGATGTGATCGGTGTAACCCAGACCGATACACGAGCCGAACAGTTCGGCCTTGTACCAGTTTCGACGCGAATCCTTGAAATAGATGACGTCATCGCCATCGGCGCGCCAGTCGTCGACACCGCCACGATTGGCGAAAGCAATCGAAGCTTCCGGCTGCGGCCTTGATTCCTGCGCCGGAGGATCGGCGAATGCCGCACCCGAAAGCATCATGGCTGCGGCGATGGAAAAAAGAACGGTCTGCTTCACTTGGTCGCTCCTCAATATTCGCCCCATTCATTCATGCGCCATCTTGCATGAACCAGGCCTTGCCGGCCTAGATTTTGTCTGGAGCGCCGCCCGCCACCGCGGTGGCAAGAGACATGTATTGGTCGATCATCCAGGTAACAGGCGGGATGAGATAGCGCCCGACAAGGTCGAAGCCGGGAATGAGCGAAGGCAAGACGATCAGCAGCAGGAACACCAGAGTGAATCCGAAGCGGTGCAACTGCGCATATCGCTCGGCAAGATCGCGCGGCAACATGCCTTCGACAATGTGCGAACCGTCGAATGGCGGGATGGGTATGAGATTGAAAAGGGCTAAAAACACATTGATCTGGATAAACCAGTAAAGGTTCGCCGCAATGAATGCGCTGGCAGCGGAAGGTTCCCCCATGCCGGCAAATACCCGCGCCAGCAGTCCCAGGAGGACAGCGCCCAGCCCCGCCATCACCAGATTGGTCCCCGGCCCGGCCGCCGCGACCAGCATCATGCCCGAGCGCGGATTGCGCAGCCGCCATTTGTTGACCGGAACCGGCTTGGCCCAGCCAAACACCGGTGCCTTGAGCAGCGCAAGAATGCCGGGAAGGATCACCGTGCCAATCGGATCGACATGGCGCAGCGGATTGAGGCTCAGCCGCTTGCGGTCCGACGCCGTCGGATCGCCCAGCAATTTGGCGACGTAACCATGCGCCACTTCGTGAAAGACGATGGCGAAAACCAGCGGCACGATCAGCGCCGCGGCCTTGAGCAGTGTTTCGTTCATCGCCCAAGCGCCTCGCTGAAATGTTTCCGGCACAGCGCGACATAGCGCTCGTTTCCGCCGACTTCGGTCTGCTCACCATGCACCACCGCCGCCCCGCCTTCGCCGATCCGCAGGTTCATCGTCGCCTTGCGGCCGCAATGGCACACAGCCTTCAATTCGATCAGCGCGTCGGCAATGCCCAGCAGGGTCGCCGAGCCGGGAAACAGATCGCCGCGAAAATCGGTGCGCAGACCATAGCACAGCACCGGTATCTTCGCCTCGTCCGCCAGTCGCGCCAGTTGCCAGACTTGCCTGGGCGTCAGGAACTGCGCCTCGTCCACCAGCACGCAGGCCAGCGGCTCGGCCCGGTGCGCGGCGGTGACCCGGTCCCACAGGTCGGTCTCGCCATCGAACCGGTGGGCATCGGCATGCAGACCGATCCGGCTCTCGATGTCCCTGTCGCCGCCGCGGTCGTCCAGCGCCGCCGTCCACAGCATGGTCGCCATGCCGCGCTCGTGATAGTTGAAATTCGCCTGCAGCAACGTGGTGCTCTTCCCCGCGTTCATGCTGGCGTAGTAGAAATAGAGCTTGGCCATGTAGCGGCGACTGTAGCCTAGACTCCCGTCTCGGCAAGCAGCAGCGCGGCAAGTGCATTCGGCTGGGTGTTCATAACCTGGTGGCCCGCATCGATGTGATCGATCCGGTCGGCATGCAGCCGCTTGGCGAACTTCTCCTGCCACGGCGGCGGCAAGGCCATGTCCCGGTCGCACAGCACATAGCTCACTGGGATTGCCGCGAGATGGCCGGTCTTCCAGTCCGAATAGGAATAGCAGACCGGCGGCCACATATCGCTGCCGAGCTTCGCCAGGAAAGCATCGCCCTCAGCCGGAGACATGTCGTTGCAGAACATGGCGCGGAACCGTTCTTCCATGGTCGAACTTTCCGGATCCACCGGCCAGCCGACTTCGTCCTGCTTCACGCCGTGGCGGCTATTGCCCATCTGATCGAGCGTACTCTTGCCGGGAAGCGGCATCGAGCATGTGACAAAGACCAGTCTGCTGAACAAGCCGGGCGCGAATTCCGCCATTTGCGGCATGGTCATGCCCGCCTGCGAATGACCAACCAGAACAACGTCCTTCATCCCGGCTGCCTCGATATCGGCTATGAGTTCACGGGAGATATCCTCGAAAACCACCTGCGAAGTATCGCGCCCGCCCTTTGTCCCGCAACCTGGCGCATCGAGGGCAAGGCAGCGCGCCGAACCGCCCGACTGCGCGTTCAGCGCGGCAATCGTCTCGTCCCAGACCCAGCCACCCTGCCCGCCGCCATGCAGGAATGCGAAATCCATAGTGCCCATCGTCGAACCTTTCCCTGCCCGCCGCATTGACTTTGCCGCAGGTGCAGGCCCACCATAGCAGGTAAGAGTTCCGACGAAATCGGAGAATTCCACGGGTGCCTTTCCCGAAATTCCAGTTCCGGTGCGCCATCGCCGCCGCTTTGGCGGGAGCTGCGCTGTGGTCGTTTCAGGCATTTGCGGGGCAACCGCAGCATTACAATCTCGACAGCACCAACAGCGCCGTCAGTGCACGGGTATCCTTCCTCGGCCTCGCCAGCAGGACGGCGCATTTCCCCGAACTATCGGGCCGTATTCGGCTCGATCCGGACCGGCCCGGCCCAGTCGATCTCGACGTCGTGCTCAATGCCCGCGCACTCACCACGCGCGACAGGGAAACGCTCAACCGGCTCAAGGGCCCGCACTTCTTCGATGTCGAACATCATCCAACGATCCGCTTCTCGGGCCGGACCATGACCCTGACCGGGCCTCGCACTGCCAGGGTCGAAGGCGAACTCACGACCCGGGGCGTCACGCGGCGCGAATTGTTGCAAGTGACGTTCGAGCGCGATCCGACCCGGGCGACGGGCCGCGAACCGGTTTCCTTTTCTGGCGTCATGACCATCGACCGCCGCAATTACGGCATGCGATCCTATTCATTCATCGTCGGCAACCGGGTTACGATCGCCATCCGGGCGCGAATGGTTCCTTCCTGAACGCGTCAGGCCTCCAGATCGCGCGCCACTTTCGGATCGGACAGCAAGGCGTCGATTTTCTGCGCGACATCGAAACTCTCGTCGGCGACGAATTTCAGTTTCGGCGCATATTTGAGCTTCAGCCGCCCGGCCACTTCGCGCTGGAAAAAGGCCGTGTTGGTGCGCAGCGCCTTGAGCACTTCCTCCTCGTGCGCGCCAAGCAAGGGCTTCACGAAGACCATGGCGTGGCGCAAGTCGGGCGACATGCGCACTTCGGTGACCGAGACCGAATGGGCAGTGAGCACATCGTCATGCACTTCCCCGCGCATCAGCAGCTCGGAGAGAATATGGCGCACCTGCTCGCCCACCTGGGGCAGGCGGACGGAGCGGGTTTCGGGGGTTGATTGCTGGCGGGGCATATTGATTTCTACACGAAGCTGACATATATGATCTTGATCACAGTGGCTGTTGTTTCCAACACCACCTCCCTTGGGCCCGGGTGCTGCTACACCCGGGCCCAAATCGTATCGGGGACTGGCGCTGCTACGCCAGCCCC
>JBFWSE010000178.1:0-5483 GCA_050248535.1 Novosphingobium sp. | reverse complement strand
TTCCCCGGCAATTGCGGCGCTTATGAGCGTCAACAGCTTCGGCCGCCTTTTCCGTTTCACCACCTGGGGCGAAAGCCACGGGCCGGCGCTGGGCGCCGTGGTCGACGGCTGCCCGCCGGGGCTGGCGATCTCCGAATCGGATATCCAGCCTTTTCTCGATGCCCGCCGGCCGGGCCAGTCGAAATTCACCACCCAGCGGCAGGAGCCCGATCAGGTCCGCATCCTCTCGGGCACATTCGAGGGCAGGACCACTGGCACGCCGATCAGCCTGATGATCGAAAACGTCGATCAGCGATCGAAGGACTATTCGGAAGTTGCCGCAGCCTATCGCCCGGGCCATGCCGACTATGCCTATGACACCAAATACGGCCTGCGCGACTATCGCGGTGGCGGGCGCAGCTCGGCGCGCGAAACAGCTGCGCGCGTGGCGGCGGGCGGCGTAGCCAGGCTGGTTATCCCGGAAGTCGAAATCCGCGCCTACGTTACCGAAGTAGGCGGCGACGCCATCGATGCCGCCCAGTTCGATGAAAGCGAGATCGCCCGCAATCCGTTCTTTTGCCCCGATGCCGCGGCAGCGCAGCGTTGGGAAAAGTTGGTCGACGATGCGCGGCAGGCTGGATCCTCGCTCGGCGCGGTGGTGCAATGCGTCGCCACTGGCGTTCCCGCCGGCTGGGGCGCGCCGATCTATGGCAAGCTCGACGCCGATCTTGCCGGTGCGATGATGAGCATAAATGCGGTCAAGGGCGTCGAAATCGGCGATGGTTTTGCCGCCGCGCGGCTATCGGGCGAAGAGAATGCCGATCGCATGCGGCCCTCGCAAAAAGGGGACAGTCCCCTTTTCCTGGCGAATCACGCCGGCGGGATCGCCGGCGGGATCAGCACCGGGCAACCGGTCGTCGTGCGCGTCGCTTTCAAGCCGACCAGCTCGATCCTGACGCCAGTCGAGACGATCACCCGGGAGGGCGAGGCCACTGATATCCGCACCAAGGGCCGCCACGATCCCTGCGTCGGCATTCGCGGCGCGCCGGTGGTCGAAGCGATGATGGCGCTGGTGCTGGCCGATCACAAATTGCTGCACCGCGGGCAGTGCGGCTAAGCTTCGCTCGCCTTGCTCTGCAGCTGAACGTAGTTCGCCAACCCCATGTTCTTGATCATCTCGAACTGGGTTTCCAGCCAGTCGACATGCTCTTCCTCGTTTTCGAGGATGTGTTCGAAAAGCTCGCGGCTGACATAGTCGCGCACGCTTTCGCAATGGGCGATGGCGTCGCGCAGCAGCGGAATCGCCTCGTGCTCGAGCGCAAGGTCGGCCTTGAGAATTTCCTCGACGCCTTCGCCGATCTTGAGCCGGCCGATCGCCTGGAAATTGGGCAGGCCCTCCAGAAACAGGATGCGCTCGGCCAGATCGTCGGCATGTTTCATCTCGTCGAGCGATTCGTGCCGCTCATAGGCGGCCAGCTTGGCGATGCCCCAGTTGTCGAGCATGCGGTAATGCAGCCAGTACTGGTTGACCGCCGTCAGCTCATTCAGAAGCGCCTGATTGAGAAATTCGATGACCTTGGCGTCGCCCTTCATGGTTCGCTCCTGTTGCTGACCGCGCGATTATGCGGCAGCGGCGGGGAGACGGCAAGGGCGGGACTAGACGAATTGCAACTGTTTTGCCGGATCGCGGGCGTCGACAAGGATCGCTTCCGCCTCATCCAGACACATGCCGCATTGCGGCTCCTTGCCAAGGCAGCGGTAAACTTCCTCCGCATCGCCACGGCATTCGCGGGCCGCCTGGCGCAGCTCGGTTTCGCGGATAGCATTGCAGATGCAAACGAACATAGGCTTCCATCCTCGCGACTCATCTAATGCGAATCGCTTGCAATAGCAATAGTATGACGAAGCTAACGCAATCCTGAATTGATTTTGCGCAATATCAGATAGACCGCTCCCGCCCCGCCGTGCCGGGGATGGGCCGGACGAATCGCGGCGATCCGGCCGGCATGGCTGCCTGCCGCCAGCCAATCGAGAAACTTGGCGCGAATCGCCCCGCGCCGCTCGCCTCGACCGGCATGCTCGCCCGACGTCCGGGGACGGCCAGTAATCAGCAAGACCACGCGCGCGCCATGCGACAGGGCGAGAGCCAGGCCATGATCGAGCCGCGAATGAGCGGCGTCGAGCGAGGCGCCGTGCAGGTCGAGCGTGAAATCGGGATGGATCAGCCCGCGCGCCAGCTTGCGGTCCCAGCCGGCATCGAGCGTGCGGTGTTGGTACAATTCCGATGCTCCCCCACTGGGGGAGGTGGCGGCCCGCAGAGTCGCCGGAGGGGGGCGGGCAATGACAGCCGCGGTAGCGGCTTGCACGCTGCCGCGTGCAGAGAGTTTCAGCCCCCCTCCGCCACTGCGCCCATGGCGCAGTTTATCCTGAGCGCCTGCAAGGCAGTCGAAGGGTGGTTCCCCGCCCCCATTGGGGGCGGTTCGCAGCGGTTCGACAGTCCCCGCCACACGCGCCCAGAGCGCGGCTTCATCCTGCGAAAGCTTGCGCCTCACCTGCGTCCGAGCCGCTCCAGCGTGCCCTTGGGCAGCAGCAGCCAGGCCTTGCCGCGCCCGCTCATGCCGCCAGCGATAGTGGCCGCATCGCTGCCCGCGCCCCAGAAGGTATCGAACCGGTTGGCGCCCTTGATCGCGCCGCCGGTATCCTGGGCAATCCACAGGCCATTGGCCACGGTCCGGTCCAGCGCCAGCCACACCGGCGCACCCAAAGGTACATATTTGGGATCGGCCGCCACGCTGGAGCGCGCACGAACCGGCACGCCCAGAGCGCCGATCGGCCCGTCGCCAGTCAATTCGCGGAAGAACACCCAGCTTTTGTTCTCGCGCATCAGCGCCTTGCCCTCTTCGGGATTCTCGCGCAGCCATTTGACGATGCCCTGCATCGAACCGGAGACCTGCCCAGGCCCGCTGCCGATCAGTCCGCGCTGGCGCATGACCGAGCCGATTCCGGTATAAGGCTGACCGTTCTGCCCGGCATAGCCGATGCGCATAACCGTACCGTCGGGCGCGCGCAGCCTGCCCGAACCCTGGACCTGAAGGAAAAAGAACTCGATCGGGTCTGCCGCCCAGGCCACTTCGAGACCCTTGCCCATCAGCGCGCCTTCTTCGATCGCCGTACGGTCGTAATAGGGCACGAATTTTCCGCTGCTGTCATAGCGGCCGCGTGGCTGCGAGCCATCCGGATTGGCGGGCGCATCGCCCACTTTGGCGCGAACAAGGTCGGGCGGGACCGGATAGACCGGAACGTCGAACCCCGGCTGGCGCCGGCGTACACCTGCTATCTCCGGCTCGAAATAGCCTGTGGCGAAGGCATTGCCGTCTCCGACACGGACCAGTTCGAAAAAACGGCTGTAGAAATTGCCCGCCTGACTCGCCGGCCAGGAGGCCGCCGCCTCGCAGGCCACCTTCCAATCGCCTGGACTCGTGAGCCCGCTCGTATCTGTTCGAGTAGTCAGCCGGGGGCAGCTTTCCCGGAAGGAAACAAGCGCGCTCGCCGCATCGTCACTGGAAATCCGCAGTTCGGAAATGGCCGGCCCACGAAACACACCCGCCGCACGCGCAGTACCCGGAGGCGCCGCAGGCCCCGGTGCGGGCGGGATCAGTTTGCCGCAAGCGGCGAGGACCAGAACAAGAGCAAGCGCGGCCAGCGAGCGGAAGCGCGCAAGCCCCATCGCGCTCAACCCTCGTCGGTTTCGTCGAGCAGCCAATCCGGGCTGGAGGAATTGAGGTTGCGCGAAAAGCTCCAGACGTCGTTGGAAACCAGCGCATCGTCGAGCGAACCGGCAATTACATTGCCCTTGGCATCACGGGTGACGGACGACACATCGGCCGTGAAACGCACTGTGATCCGCGCGATCGGCGCATCGTAGCTGGCAGCGACAATCGCGGTATCTTCGATCCGCACGAGCTTGTTTTCCAACACTTCGCCCGCTTTGGTTCGCGCATCGATGGCAGCCGCGAAACCATCGTAAACGTCCTGATCGCACAGTTGCGACAGCTCTTCCTTGTCGCCGCGCCAATAGGCTTCGAGCACCATGCGATAGGCGCCTTTCGCCCCTTCGAGGAAGCTCAGCATGTCGAAGCGGCGGTCGGCGGCGGCTATTTCGCGGATGCCGCGCTCGGCCGCCAGGGTAGCCGGCGGCATATCCGGGCGCGGCGGGTTCTGCTGGACGCCTGGCCGATCGAGCGCACGCGGCGCCGCAGCCGGCGGTGCGCCGGGCTTTTCCTCGAACCGGCCCGGGATGGGCTCTTCCTCATGCTCGGCCCGGCGGCCTAGCACGCGATAGAGCTGCAAGCCCAGAAACGCGGCAATCATGGCCAGAATTACAATCTGAACAGTCACGCCCTTGCCTTTGCAAATGCCCTTGTATGCGCCTTTGACAGCACGAATGAATCGCTCCGCAGGAACGAATGAACCCGCCTTGTAAACCCAGATAGGTAAGCTTGACAAATGAACAACGCGTGGACGGGTGATAAGGTGCATTTTTTTCGGCAGGCCGATGCAAAATGGCACCCCTGGCAGTGGTCCGCCCATGGCGCGCAAATCGGCAAGCGCCATTGCCGCTTGCCCGGCTCGGTGCTAGGCGCGCCGCAATTTCAACCAATCCTCAGGACATAATGACATGGCCGACGAAGGCAACGTGATCACCGATCTCAATCTCGGGCAGGAAGGAAATGGCGAGGATACAGCCCCCGCCGTCGGCGTTATTTCGCAATATGTGAAAGACTTGTCCGTCGAAAACCCTAATGCGCCGGACAGCTTCCAGTGGGAGGAAGCGCCGCAGATGGACGTGCAGTTCAACATAGCCGCGCGCAAGATCGACACCGAGGTCGAGGAAGTCGAACTCAAGATCGTACTGACTGCCAAGACTGGCAAAGGCACGGCCTATCTGGTCGATCTCGCCTATTGCGGCCTGATCGGCATGCGCAATCTCGACGAAGCGACGCAGCACGCCTTCCTCTATGCCGAAGCACCGCGTATTCTGTTCCCGTTCGCCCGCCGCGTTATCGCCGATGCCGTGCGCGACGCAGGCTATCCGCCGCTGATGCTCGAGCCGCTCGATTTCAACGGCCTCTACATGCAGCAGCTCGAAGCCCAGCAGACCGCACAGGGCGAACCGGCTGGCAACGCCTGACATTACGACAGGGATCGGGACGATGAGCCTGGTCAGGAATGTCGGCACGATCGGTGGCCTGACTGCGGTCAGCCGGGTGTTCGGCTTCGCCCGCGACATGCTGCTGGCCCGTGTGCTGGGGGCGGGCCTTGTGGGCGATGCTTTCCAGCTGGCCTTCACGCTCCCCAACACCTTCCGCCGTCTCTTTGCCGAGGGCGCTTTCAGTGTGGCCTTCGTGCCCATGTATTCGCGCGCGCTCTATGGGCACGAGGGCGAAGGCGGCAGCGAGGAGGAAGCGCAGAAATTCGCCGGCGACGTGCTTTCGGTGTTCCTT
>JBFWSE010000177.1:0-5492 GCA_050248535.1 Novosphingobium sp. | reverse complement strand
ATGCAAGGATGGAGCCAGGTCGCCGAGATCGTGCGCCAGTTGCGGCATCAGGCGGGGACATACCAGGTGCCGGGCATCGGCAGATCGCTGGGCTGCCTGACCCAGACCGACCAGGTGCATCCCATTGTCTATGAAAGGGGAGCATGATCATGGCCGAGAAACGACCCGACCGGACTCTGGGCCGCCATCACGACACCTTCTGGGAATGGTGCGCCAAGGGCGAACTCAGGGTGCAGAAATGCACGGCTTGCGGCCACCTGGCCTTTCCCGTGGTGCAAAAGTGCGAGGCCTGCGGCGAACCGGAGATGACCTGGGAGAAGCTGTCGGGCCGCGGCAAGGTGATCAGCTGGAACAGATTCGTTCAGGACTATTACCACGGCATGATGTCGCTACCCTATGACTGCATCCTTGTGGCGCTCGAAGAAGGGCCGACATTCATGGGCAATCCCAACGGTTTCGGCTGCGATGACCTGACGCCTTTCATGGATGTGAAAGTAGCCTTCATCGAGTGCGAGGATAGTGCAGGGGTGTTCAGCCTGCCGGTGTTTGAGCAGGCTTGAACGATTGCTGGACCCTCTCCATTTGCACTTCGTGAAAATGGAGAGGGACACTGGGCCTTTGGGCTGGTTCATCCCCCCCGCGTCACCGGGATCAGCGCCCCGGTAATCCCGCGCGCCGCATCCGACGCGAGGAACAGGATGACGTCGGCA
Source organism: Novosphingobium sp. (assembly GCA_050248535.1). Lineage (GTDB taxonomy): Bacteria > Pseudomonadota > Alphaproteobacteria > Sphingomonadales > Sphingomonadaceae > Novosphingobium. The sequence continues at coordinate 4,782 of JBFWSE010000177.1, read as the reverse complement.
ATCGTTTCCGGCAGGACCCATTGCGACATGTCCGCATCGGGCATGTCCTTGCGGTTGGTCGGCGTGTCTATGATGCTCGGCAGAATCGCGTTGACCGTGACCGATGTGCCGCCCAGTTCCTCGGCCAGCGCCTCGGTGAGGCGATGAACGCCTGATTTGGACGCAGTGTAGGCGCCCATGCCCATCCCGGCCTTGATCGCCGCGCCCGCGCCGATGCTGACGATCCTTCCTGCCGACGACTGCTTGAGCCGCGGCAGCGCCAGCTTGGTGATCGTCGCGTTGGATAGCAGGTTCATCGACTGCATCCTCGCCCAGCTGTCGAGGCTGCCGTCCTCCAGCGTCTCCCAGGTGAAGCCCCCGGCAATGTTGACGAGAACGTCGATTCCGCCATGCACCGCCGCAACCTTGTCCAGCGCGGCCTGTGTCCCTGCCGCATCGGTCAGATCCACGCCGCCGATATCCAGCGCGCCAGCTACAGGATGGGCCGGGCTGGAGACGAAATCGATCCGGGCAACTTTGTCGCCAGCATTGGCGAAAGCCTCGGACACGGCTTGACCCAACACGCCGAACCCGCCCGTAACAACCACCGAACGTGCCATCATACTATCTCCTTTGCCGCTTCCGTATCGGGCGGCGGAGGCGGGAGCAAGCGGCGGAGACGAATTGAAGCTTGCCCTTTTTTACTCAGCGGGCAGACTTGCCGCGGGAGAGCGAAATGGCCGAAGAGATACCCGTGCGCTATGTAACGGCAGGTGGCCTGACCGTTTGCAGATTGGAACCGGCAATCGGCGCGCAGATCGAAGGTATAGACTTGCGCCAACCGATTTCAGACCGGCATGCGACGGACATCCGCCAGGCGCTGCTCGATCATGGCGTCATCTTTTTCCGCGACCAGCCGCTGTCCTACGATCAGCACGTCACGCTGGCGGCGATTTTCGGCGAAGTCTGGGTGGAAGCCGTGCTGCCTGAAAAGCCCTGTGTCCTGCCGCTTCAGTCGGACCACGGAAGCTTCAATCCTGCCGGCGGGCATTGGCACAGCGACGGAACCTATTTGCCGGTTCCGCCTGCGGTATCGGTCCTGCGCTGCCACAAGGCGGCTCCGCTGGGTGGGGATACTCTGTTTTCCAGCGCGACGGCGGTCTGGGACAAGTTGCCCGCCGATATGCAGGAGCGCATCGCGCCGCTCTGGGCCAAATCGAGCATGTCGCATATCCGCAAGGTCAAGCAGCTCGACGATATGGATCCCGATTTCTACAACAAGGACGAGGGGCCCAGGATACCGGACTGGGCCGAACATCCGGTCGTGCGCGTCCATCCCGATACCGGACGGCCCTATCTTTACCTCAACGAGGTTCACTTCTTCGAGATCACAGGTTTGCCCAAGGGCGAAGGCGATGCGCTGATGCACGAACTGGTCGAGCATTTTCACAAGCCGGAAAACCAGGTGCGCTGGAAATGGACCGACGACGCCATCGCCATCTGGGACAACCGGGCGGTGCAGCACTATGCCGTGCAGGACGAAGCCGGGCCGCGCTATGTCGAACGGATCATGACGCATGGGGTTCCGAGCGTCAGTCTTGCCGATCACCGGAAAATGGCGCCGGCCTAGGGAGAAACGGAATGGACCTGGCAATTCGCAACGCAACAATCGTCGATGGCACCGGCGCCCCGCGCTTTTCGGGTGACGTCGGTGTCGAGGGCGGCAGAATCGTTGAAATAGGCAAGGCCGGGGGCAGGGCGCGGGAAGAGATCGAAGCCCACGGCGCCGTGCTTGCACCGGGCTTCATCGATTGCCACACGCATTACGATGCGCAGATCTGCTGGGACCCGATGCTGACGCCTTCGGTCTATCATGGCGTCACTACCGTTCTGGCCGGGAACTGTGGTTTCACGCTCGCGCCGCTGTCGGGCCGCAAAGAGGATTTCGACTATCTGCTCAGCATGCTCTCGGTGGTCGAAGGCATGCCGATCGCCGCGCTCGAGGCAGCGGTCAAGCCGACGTGGACGGGCTTTGGCGAAATGCTCGATCATTTCGAAGGCGCATGCGCGATCAACATGGCTTTCATGGTCGGCCATTCCGCCCTGCGCCGCGCGGTGATGGGCGAGCGGGCTTGCGCCGAGGAAGCTTCGTTGGACGATCTTGCGGCCATGGAGGCCCTGCTGCGCCAGTCTCTGGGCGAGGGCGGCATGGGCTTTTCGACCAGCACCAGCGTGTCGCACAGCGACCACCTTGGCAATCCGGTGCCTTCGCGCTTTGCCAGCGACGAGGAACTGCTCACGCTGTGCCGCGCGGTGAAAGACTTTGCAGGCACCTGGCTGGAAATTGTCCCCGGTGTCGGCCCTTTCGATGAGCGCGACTATGAACGCCTCACGCAAATGTCGCTGGCCGCCCAGCGGCCGATCAACTGGAACGCGGTGTTCATCGACATCAAGCGCAAGGCGCTGGTCGATAGCCAGATCCCGATGGCGCACTATGCTGCCGAGCGAGGAGCCAAGGTCTATGGCCTGTGCCCGGCAGCCCCGGTCAAGGGTTTCCTTAATTTCCGCAGCGGCTTTACCTTCGCCATGCTCGATGGCTGGAAGCCGTTCCTGCAACTGGACGACATGGGCAAGATCGCTGCCATGCGCGATCCGGCCGAGCGCGCTCGGCTCAAGGCGGGGGCGCTCAATCCCGACAACCCGATCCAGACCTTCCAGGATGTCGAAAGCTACACCATCGAAGGCGTGCGCACCGAGGCCAACCAGCGCTGGCAGGGCTGCACCGTGGGGCAACTGGCCGCAGCGCGCGGGACCAATGCCTTCGATGCGCTGTTCGATCTGGCGGTGGAGGAAGAACTCGACCTCGTCTTCGCCGGCCCGCCGATGGGGGCGGACGCGGCATCGTGGCAGATGCGCGAAGAGGTGTGGAACGATCCGCACATGCTGATCGGCGCATCGGATGCTGGCGCGCATCTCGACATGTTCAACACTTTCGCGCTGACTACCCAGCTGATGGGCGAAGCGGTGCGCGAACGCGGCGTCTATTCGCTGGAGCGCGGCGTTCAGCGGGTGACCGGCGAAATGGCCGATGCCTTCGGGCTCAGGGACCGGGGCCGCATTGCCTTGGGCGCGGCGGCGGATCTGGTAGTGTTCGACCCCGACACTATCGATTGCGGCCCGATCGCCATGCGCGGCGACCTGCCGGGCGGGGAAATGCGGCTCTACGGGGATTCTGTCGGCGTCCACCATGTCATTGCCAATGGCGTGCCGGTGGCGGAAGGCAATGCGCCGACCGGGCGGTTGGGGGGGCGGGTGCTGAGATCGGGTCAGGATACAGTGACGGTTCCGCTGCACTGATCGGGAAAGACGAAATGGACGGACTGCTATCCTTTGCCGACATTCTCAAGATGTCCGAGCGCGAGACCGGGGCCTACGGGCTTGCCGACGCGGGGCTGATCCGGCGGGCTTCCGGCATGGTCGACTGGATCAATGAACGCGGGCCCTACCGGCCCGAGCAGGTGTGGAACATGCGGGTGCAGGTGCAGCGGCTGCTTGCCAATCGCCTGCGGCTGAAGCTGGATCGCCAACGCTTTCCCGGCATTGCCGCAGAGAAGATCGAGCAGCCGGTGTTCGTCATGGGCTTTCCCCGTTCGGGCACCACCTTGCTGCATTCGCTGATCGCCGAGGACCCTGACGTACAAAGCCTGCGCTCGCTGCAGATGTATTCGCCCTCGCCGCCGCCCGGGGCAGGGCCGGTGGTCTCCGAGCGCATTGCCTATGCCCAGCGCCGCGTCGAGGAATGGATGGATTTCTGCCCGGCGCAAAAGCCGATGCACCCCTATATCGACAAGGGCGCTATGCAGCTGATCGAGGACGAGGAAAGCTTCAGCCTCGATTTCCAGAACGCCTATGTCTACCACTACTACCACGTGCCGACGCTGGAACCGATGGCAGTGCCAGATGCCGATCCGGTAGGGGCATTCGAGTTTCACCGCGAGCTGCTGCAGCACTGGCAGTGGAACACCGGCAAGACCCGCTGGGCCTGCAAGGGCCCCAGCCATCAGAACAATTTGAATGCTCTCTTGCAGGTCTATCCCGATGCCCTGTGCATCTGGACGCATCGCCCCATTGCCGACATCCTCGCCTCGATCGCCTGGCTGTCGCACACCATTTTCGAGACAGTGCAGGGCAAGCCGCTCGATCCCGGCGGGGCAGGGCGGGTGCTGGCGCAAATCCTCAAGGCCGGGTTCGACCATGTCATGGCCAACGAACTGGTCGATGATCCACGCGTGGTGCACCTGCGGTTCGCGGATGTGGCGGCCGACCCCATCGGCGCGGTGCGCGAGATCTATGCACGGCGCGGCTGGCAGGTCAGCAGCGAGTTCGAGGGGCGGATGCAGGCCTGGCTGGACGATCCGGAGAACAAGGTCGATCGATACGGGCGCTATCCCTATTCCTATGAGGAGCTGGGGATCAGTGTGGAGGAAGTGGAGGAGATGTTTGCGGATTACAGCAGGCGGTTCGGGTTGCTCTAATTATCAACAAACCGCCGTTCAAACCCGGCCAACCGCTGCGCGATCTGGGACTTGCGGCCTTCCGCGTCGATCATTGCTGTGCCTTCGGCCAGTTCGCGAGGCAGATCGGCGAACTTGACCACCCGCGATGTAATCCAAGGCTCCTCGCTCGGCCCCTCCGGCCCGAATGCCTGCCAGCGCTGCCCAATAACAAGCTGCCTGAGGCCCGAAGTATCGATCCAGTTGTGCGTGCCCGGGTCCTCATGCGCGACGACATAGGTGAACCTGC
>JBFWSE010000176.1:0-5495 GCA_050248535.1 Novosphingobium sp. | reverse complement strand
CGGCGACGGCATCACTACGCCCAACCCGCCGCCCAAATACACGATTCTGTCCTGCCGGGTCCCCCCCGAAAAGGATGGCGAGACCGAGTTCTGCAATACTGTCGCCGCCTGGGAGCGGCTGCCCGAAAAGGAAAAGGAAGCGCTCAAGGATCTGCGGGTGGTCCACACCGTCAAGGCGGCCGTACGGCCGTTCATGGACCCCGAGGAACTGAACCCGATCCGCCGCGACCTGACGCACGAACATCCGCTGGTCTGGACTCTGCCCGACGGGCGCAAGGCGCTGCTTGTCGGCTGCCATGCGGACTGGGTGGTCGGTATGCCCAAGGGGCAGGGCAGGGCGCTGCTCGCGCGGTTGCTGGAATGGGCCGGACAGCCGGATCTGACTATTCGTCACACCTGGAGCGAAGGCGATCTGGCCATCTGGGACAACACCGCGACGCTGCACCGTGCGCTGCCCTATGCGGACGATTCGCTTCGGCGCATGCACCGCACGACAGTGGCGGGGACCGAAGGGATATCCTGAGAGCGTCAGCCAAGCCCGAATAGCCGCGACAGCAGGCCGCGCTTTTCGTCCATAGGCCTGATCGGACCATAGGTCATGTAGCGCAGCGATGCGTCGCAATAGGGGCGTGGCTGGGTCCAGGTATCGGGACGGCTGCTGTGGTAACGGTATGCGGACATATGCACTTCCTGGTGAAATGTCCCGCCACCCTGCGAGGCGTCTTGCCCCGTCATGTTATCGTTGCGCGACCCCTCGCAAGCGGAGGGACTTGATTTGGGCAATCTGGTTCATGACAAATGCACGAAACCTGAACGATGCGTCTATCCAATCGAAAGAAACCACACGCTTGGCGGCGCGCCCGCAACCGTGATAGGTTTGCCCGGAAAATTAGGCTGAGGGAGATGCAAGGGCCATGAGCAAGCTGACAATCGACAAGATCAAGCCCTACATTGGCGGCATAGTCCATGTCGACAAAGCCCACCTGTGCGACGACGATGTTGTCGCCGCGGTGCGCGAGGCGCTGGAGGACCGCGGTGTGCTGGTCTTCCCGCAGATTAATCTCACTGACGCCGAGCAGCTGGCCTTTACCGACAAGTTCGGCGAACGCGTCAGCTTCACCCGGAGGGTTCCGGGCGGCGAAGGCGATGGCGACAATCTCTACAAGATCACGCTCGACAAGGAAGTGAACTTCGAACCCGAATATGTGCTGGGCACCTGGTTCTGGCACATGGACGGCGTCACCATCGATCAGCCGCTGCCCAAGGCGACCATGCTGTCGGCGCGCAAGCTGTCGCCCAGCGGCGGGCAGACCGAATTCGCCAGCACCTTTGCGGCTTACGAACAGCTTCCCGAAGCGACCAAGCAGGAAATCGACGGGCTCAAGGTGATCCATCGGATGGAAGCCTCGATGCGGCCGGTGTTCAAGGACATGACCGACGAGCAGCTGGCGCGCTATCGCGCGATGGCATCGATCATGGTCCACCCGCTGGTCTGGACCCAGACCGATGGGCGCAAGTCGCTGGTGCTGGGCACGCATGCAGACGAAGTCATGGGCATGTCCATATCCGCCGGGCGCTCGCTGATCGCGCGGCTGACCGAATGGGCGGCGCAGCCCGATTTTACCTACAGCCATGACTGGCAGCCTGGCGATTTCGTTATCTGGAACAATTGCGGACTGATGCACCGGGTAGTGCCCTATGATGAGGATTCGGGCCGCACCATGCACCGCACGACGATCATGGGCAGCGAAAGACTTGGCGTGCCATTGGATGATCTTGTTCAGGCTGCGTAATACTCGCCTGAATAAGGTTCGGGTATGACCTCTATCGAATCGCTCAGGGAAAATGCGATTGCCGCCGGAAGCGCGTTTTGGCGTGAGGCCAGCCGCCGTGCGGGGCTGGTAAGGGAGTCGCGGCCTGAGGGAGTCAGCGGTCCGCGGCTCAATCTTCTGATGGGTGAACTTGGCGTTATCGGCCGGCGCAACAATGGCGAGCTTCCCGAATATGCGGCTAGCAAGCCTCAACCGGTCATGCTGCTCCCGGGATTCGGCGCGCATCCCATGCGCATGCGCCGCCTGCATCGTGCGCTCGACGCGGCAGGCCATTTGCCGCACGACTGGGGACTCGGTTTCAATCTCGGCCCCACGCCGCAGAATTTTGCATATCTGCTGGCGCGCGTCGGCCGTCTGTCACGCGCGCATGGGCGACCCATTGCACTGGTCGGCTGGAGCCTGGGCGGGATTTATGCGCGCGAGATCGCCTGCCGCCAGCCCGATACGGTAAGCTGCGTCATAACTCTGGGTACGCCCTTTTCCGGGGATCGCCATGCCAACAATGCCTGGCGCGCCTATCAGCTGGTCACTGGCCACCCGGTCACGCAGCCTCCCATCGAGGCCAGCGATTCACCCAAGCCGCCAGTGCCGACGATAGCCCTGTGGAGCCCGCGCGACGGAGTTGTTTCCCCGCGCTCCGCTTGCGGCTGGCCCGAAGAACGCGACCGGGCCGTGGCCCTGCGCTGCAACCACCTGAATTTTCCGAGCGATCCGAAGGCGATTGGCGAAATCCTGCGCCAGCTCGATTGGGATGGCTATAGCAGCTGCGCGAACATCTGAACCAAACCCCGCCTATGCTGAGCTTGTCGAAGCATTGTCCTTTTCCCCTTGCGTACCGTGCAACCGCTTGAAGAAAGAGCAGTCCTTCGACAAGCTCAGGACAGACGGGTTTTGGTTGTGGTGATTCTCAATTTTCCAGCGTAGCATCAGGCCCGCCTACATCCCAAGCCGCTGGCTGTTCAGCCGGTCAAGTTCCGGCGATCCGCCTTCATAGCGATCGATGCCGATCCGCCATTTGAGCGTGTAGCGGAAGAGCTTGTCTTGCGGTGTTTCCTTGCGGGCGTCGGTGGCGCATTCGCTGGTTTCGGTGACAGTAACGGCAAGGTCGGCATAGCCAAAATGGCTGGTCTTGAGCGGGCGCAATTCCGTCAACGCCTGCGAATGGCGCCGCCCCGCGCAATCCCCATCCGGCAGCGTGACCGAATGCAGTTCCAGCCCCCGGTAGACTTCCTGCAATCGCCCGCCCCGTTGGGCGACGATCATATAGGACTGATAGTCGCCGCCCTGAAAGCTATGGCCGTTCAGCACCAGCGCGGCAGGTGTCTGCTCGCCGATCACCATGGCGCCGACCACCGTGGCCGTGCCTTCGCTATCAGTGCGGACATAGAGCGCATCCGAATTGCCCGGTGCTGGAGCCAGGCGGTCCGCGACCAGCACATCGCCGCCCAGCACGAAGCCCCAGGTATTCGGGCCGGATCGGATCACTGCCTTTGAAGGCGAGGGCATGGTCAGCGCGGGCTGATCGGCGGGAATATCCTTGCCCCGCCGCAATTCCGAGCTGGCTGCATCGGCGACGAGGCCGACAGGTTCGACCTTGCGGTATTCGCCGCGCGGTGTCAGATCGGTGAAGGTGCGCGCCAGCAAATCGAACGGTGTGAAACGCCCGCCCGCGATGAAGGGCTTTTCGACCGATTCGTCGCCTGCGTCCCGGTCGAAGGATACGGCCTCTCCCTCGGCCTGGGTTTTGGGCAGATAGGGGCTGGCGGACAGCCCGCTTGTCGCTGCCAGGACGATCAGTCCCAAGGCAAGTTGCGGCTTGATCATCCGGCCATGCCTTTCCGCCGCCACCTGCTCAGACGCAAGTCGTCACTTGATTGCTGCACAGCCCATGCACCCAGCCTGTGCCGTAGCTGGCTTCGATCTTGGCCCATGAGCCGTTGCAGTCCAGCAGACGGTCAATTCCGGAGTCAAAGGCTGACGGGGGAATTTGGCGCGAACGCGCGCGATCGGAAGGCGCGGCATGGAGGCGCGCGCCCCCGATCAGGTCCGCACCAATCTGGTCGCCGCGCACCCAGCCCTGGCCAGAAAAGAGCTCGCGATCATCGGCAGGGTCGTCATAGCCGGTGTACCAGGCGCGATCGATCCTGAACCAGCCGCTGCGCGCGGCGTTGATGTGGAATTCGGGACTGGGGCCATCGACATAGTCTTCGGCCGATTTTGGCTTTCTTTGCGCCAAGGATGCCAGGATCCGCGCGTTGGGCGAGGGCGCGGCGCGAACCACGGTGTGCTGTTTCGAACCCCAGGCCTTGAGGTCGCAAGAATTTTGCCGAGGCGGCGCAGTGGCCGCGGTACAAGCGAGAACGGCCAGCATGGCCACGGCGCCGCGAATCATAAAGCCCCCTATCCGCGAATAAGACTCGACATTGCCGCAGCTTGCCTTCCATCTGGCGCAAAGCAAGATGCAATCTGGAGAGGGCAATGCTGGAAATATGGCGGGCCGGCGGGTCGAATACCTCCGCTACCCCCGAAGAGGCGCGCAGGGTCGAGGCCGAGGGTTGGGACGGGCAGATGTTCATGTGCTCGCAGAACCTCAGCGCCGACCCCTGGGTGCAGATGGGCGTCTGGGCGACCTCGACCGAACAGCTCAAGCTCTCGACCGGCGTGACCAATACCTTCACCCGCAATCTTGCTGTGACCGCTGGTGCGGCGGCTACAGTGCAGGCGGTGTCCGGGGGAAGGGCAGTTCTGGGCATCGGGCGGGGGGATTCGGCGCTCGCCTATCTCGGGCATGCTCCGGTGAGCGCCAAGAGCTTCGAGGTGTCGCTAGGGCATCTTCAGACCCTTCTAGGTGGCGGTGAGATCCCTTTTGCCGAGTTTGGCTCTTCGGGTGACGCGCCCGATCTGCATGCCTTGTCGCTCGGTGGCAGGCCGGAAGGTGTCAGGCTGCGCTGGCTGTCCCCTGACATACCCAAAGTGCCGCTCGATGTCGCGGCGACTGGTCCGAAAGTTATTGCCATGGCCGCAAGGATTGCCGAGCGGGTGACTTTCAGCGTCGGCGCGGAAACGGAACGATTGGAATGGGCCCTGGCTACGGCGCGCGCGGCGCAGGGGGATCGCGCGGTGTCCTATGGCGCGCAGCTTGTCGTCGTCTGCCACCCCGATATGGAAGTGGCGATGGAAACCGCCATGCACATGGCCCCGCCGCTTGCGCGCTTTCAGGTAATCGAAGGCAAACAGGTCGGCCCTGCCGACCAGGCGATGAGCGAGAACCTGGAAGCGATCAAGAGCGGCTATGACATGAACAAGCACGGGGTGCATGGCGCCAAGGACCGCATTGTCGGCGGCGGCCTGACGCAGGAATTCGTCCGCAATTTTGCTATTGTCGGCAACCCGGATACTGTCACAGAGCGATTGCTGGACCTCCATAAAATGGGGCTTGAGCGGTTCGTAGTGGTGGGTCCAGGTTTCTATCCCGCAAGTTGGGGCGAGGCTGGCAATCTGTTTCAGAAAGAAGTGATCCCGGCGCTCAAGGCGAGGGACTGAGAGAGGAAGCATAATGGGTAGAATGGAAGGAAGAGTTGCGATCGTCACCGGCGGCAGCCAGGGGATCGGTTATGCTATCGCCAAGGCCTTCGTGCGCGAGGGCGCCGCGGTGGTGATCAA
>JBFWSE010000175.1:0-5514 GCA_050248535.1 Novosphingobium sp. | reverse complement strand
GACAGCGCGGTGGAGCCGCCGATATGGTCCTCCGCCTCCAGGATGATGACCTTGCACCCGGCCTCGGCGGCAAAGATCGCCCCCGCCATGCCTGCGCCGCCCGCGCCGACAACAATGAGATCGTAGTCCGGGGTTTGTGTCATGTGAGCCTCTCCCATTTTTGCCGTGTGTTAGGCGGGAGAAACCAGGATCGGCAACCGAAAATCCTCCACGGAACGGGGAGGATCGGTGCTAGCTCTGCTCCTCCGGCAGATTCAGCACCATGCCCTCCATGCCTTCCACCACTGGCACCTGGCATGACAGGCGCACGCCGTCGCCTTTTTCTTCCCAGTAATCGAGCATCTCCACTTCGCTCTCGCGCGGGGCCGGCATCAGCTTGCCCCATTCGGGATCGAAATAGATCCGGCAGGTGCCGCAGGCGCAATTGCCGCCGCATTCGGCGAGCACGCCCGGGACATTGGCCGCCACGGCGTTCTTCATCAGCGACAGGCCGGGGCGCGCGTCGACCAGCGTCTCGCGGCCGTCGAATTCGACGAATGTGATCTTGACCATCGCGCGCGCCCTTCAGATGCGGTCGAAAAGCATGTGCTGTTCGAGCACGCCATAGAGCGAATAGTTCGGCAGGTACTGGAACGGGCGGGCAATCGCCGGATCGTGCTTACTTTCGTCCAGCCGCAGGTTCCTGATCCGCGGCAGCAGTCGTTCTATCGCGACCCGGCCTTCGGCGCGAGCCAGTGGCCCCCCGGCGCAGGCATGCAGGCCGCGCCCGAACGTGACGTGCTGGCGCACGTTCTTGCGTTCCGGATCGAACCGGTGGGGATCGTCGAACTTGGCCGGATCGCGGTTCATCGCCGCGATGTTGAGCATCACGTGCTGGCCCGGCTCGAACGTGAAATCGCCGACTGTCACCCGGTTGCGGACATAGCGGAACGAGGTCTTGGTGGTGCCTTCGATGCGCAGCGCCTCATCGACGAAATCGGGGATCTGCGCGGGATTGTCGCGTAGCCGGTCTTCGAGGCCCGGACTGCTGGCAATGTTGCGCAGCATGGCGGTGAACAGCTGGACAGTGGTGTCCTGCCCGGCGCCGAACAGGAAAGTCGCGACCGCCACCACTGCTTCGGGCGGCGGCAGAGTGCCGTCGTCGTATTTCTGCTGGCACAGGCGGGTTAGCACGTCGTCGCGCGGATTGGCGCGGCGATCGAGCACATAGCCATAGAACTGCATGCCCATGCGCGCGAGCGGATTGGCCGACATGTCGAAACCGCCGCCCAGATTCCCCGGCATCTGGCCCGGGTCCGCCGCCATGCCGCGCACCATGGCGCGGTCTTCCTCGGGCACGCCGATCAGCTCGGCGATTACCAGCTGGGCGAAGGGCTGGCCGAACTGGGTGACGACATTGAAATGCCCGTCGTCGATGAATTCGTCGATGATCTGATCGGCCACTTCGTACATGTAGGTCTCGTTGGCCTTCATCCGCGCGGGCGTGATGATGCCGTTGAGGATCGCCTTCGATTTCTCGTGCGCCTCGCCATCTTCGGACATGATCGAGGAAAGAAAGCCGTTTTCGGCGCGGCATGTCTCGATCTGTTCATCCATTGGCCGGCCGGGATCGTAGGCGAGCGGGAGGTATGGGCCCGACACAGTGTTGATCGCTGAAAAGTTCTCATCGTCGCGAAAGATGGCGCAGCCTTCCTCATAGCCGGTAACCGCAATGACATTGCGGTTACCCAGCGGCACGATCGGGCCCTGCGAGCGCAAATATTCGAAATAGGCAAACGGGTTTTCGGTGACTGCATAGTCGCTGAAGACATCGGCCTTGGCATAGTCGATCGGGGTCTGGTCGTTCATGGCAATCTCTCTCACGTGCATCTGCTAGACAGGTGTATAGCGATTCTCGTGGAAGGCGGTCAACTGCCCGGCGGGCCGGCGGGGAACATCGGCTCTCCGGTTGCGGCGAACCGTTGCAGGGCCGCTTCGACCAGCGCGCGCAACTTGTCGTGCCCGGCCGTGATGCCCACGGCATCTTCCTGCACCATGGTATAGGACAGGCTCGCCAGCACGATTGTCGCAACTTCTGGATCGATGGCGGGCGCAATTCCGCGGCTTGCCAGGTGTTCGCTCAGAATTCGCGTCTGCGCCGCCCGCGCCACCTCTGCCGCCTCGCGCACCACTTCGCGCACGGCAGGCCGCCGCGCGGCCAGTGCCGCGAATTCTAGCGACAGCAGGGCAAATTCCCGGTCGTTGCTCATCCTCCAGATCGCACGCAGCGGATCGGCCAGCATTTCGGGTTCTTCGAACGCCGCCAGCGACCGCTCGGACGTGCGTCGCACTAGCTGCACCAACAGCTCATCCATGGATTCGAAGTAGTAATGAACGATCTGCCGCTTGAGCGAGAGCCTATCAGCCAGTGTCCGCGCCGTCAGGGCATTGTGCCCGCATTCGCGAATGATCGCCTCCGCCGCATCGAGCAGGCGGCTATGCATCTCCGAATCCGGGGCGGCGCGGCGTCTGTTGGAGACCAACGCTTTACCCGGCGCTGGTGCCCAGGTCCGCTGTCCACACCGCCCCATGCACCCCCGCCGCCGCGTCGGACGCAAGGAAAGCCACGACATTGGCGACAACCGCGGCGTCGGCCAGCCCGCGCTGACCGGAATAGCGCACGATCTTGGCGTGATCGATATTCTGCGGAGGCTGCATGCCCGATGCGATTTCGGTCGCCATCGGCCCGGGGCAGACTGCGTTGACCCGGATCGGTTGCTCGACATATTCCATGGCAAGCGTCTTGGTGAGATTGATCAGCGCCGCCTTGGTCGCGCTGTAGGGGCCGGTGTAGGGCGTGCCCATCAGCCCATTGGACGAACAGACATTCACAATATTGCCTTTGGCGGCAATGATATGCGGCAGGGCCAGCTGGCTGAGGAAGAACGGCCCGGAGAGATTGACCGCCAGGGTGCGGTTCCATTCCTCTTCGGTGACTTCCGCGAAGTGGTTCATCCGCATGATCGCCGCGCAGTTGACCAGCACTGTCAGCGCGCCAAGGCTGGCGACACAGTGCTGCACGGCCTCGTCGCATTGCTCGCGCACGGAAACGTCGGCAACGCGCGCCTCGACCCTGTGGCCTGCAGCGCGCAGCTCTTCCGCGGTGGCTTCGAGCCGTTCGCCCAGAACATCGACCAGATAAAGGGCGTGGCCATCGCGGCCCAAAGCCAGGGCAATCTCTCGACCCAACCCGCGCGCCGCGCCGGTGATAAAGGCAATCTTGTCAGGCATGCTCTCTCCTCTTTGCGGCAAGACCTAGCCGGGGAAAGGCCCGCGCGCCAGCCTCATCCCTTGCCGAAACCCTCGGCAATCGCCGCGTCCATGGCCACGACGCGCTGCCGCACTTCCGCGCCGGACTGGCTGTAATAACCGCGTTCCGTGTCCTCCAGCCCGACATGCTGCACCGGCCCCAGATGAAGCGTGTTCAGCCCCTGTTCCGCGACGTCGTCGGGCGAAGCCAGGTTGGGATCGCTGGGCATGCCCTTCTTGCGCTGCAAGGCGTGGTAATTGGGCGTATCGGTCTTGCCGAGAACCAGGCTCATCACATCGACTCCATAGTCGCGCAGCTCGACCCAGAGCGATTCGGCAAAGCGCAGCTGGAATGCCTTGCACGCAGTGTAGATCGCCAGCCTGCCGCCGCCGCCATAGCAGGCGCCGGAATTGACCATCAGCAGGCCTCCCCGGCCGCGCTGTTTCATCAGGCCGCCAAAGTGATGCGCCGACTGAACCAGAGTCGAGGTGTTTACCGCGATCATGTCGAGCCAGCCGGACACTGCGCCGTCATGGAAACGCTTGCCGTAATAGTCGGTGCCGGCATTCGACACGTAGAGTCCCACCTCGCGATCCCCGGAAGCCGCGACGATTTGTCCGAAAGCTTCGGGCCGGGCGAGATCGACAAAAGCCGTGGCGGTTTCCACCCCGAAATCCCGGCGCACGGCCTCAGCCTCTTCCTCCAGCGGGCCGCCGTTGGCCAGCATCAGCACGTTGAGCCCGCGCGCCGCCGCGCTGCGGGCAAAGGACCGTCCGGTCCCTTCCGAGGCCCCGGCGACGATCGCCCAGGGGCCGTAGCTTTGCCTGAAATCCAAGTGCCGTTCTCCCGTTGCCGCGAGCCAGTCCCGCTTTGCGCCCATAAAGCACCCCTGCAGCCGGCGGGCAATTGCCCACTCAACCGCGCCGGCTATGTGTCCGGGCGTGAAAATCCGGGGGTTTTCCGGCAATCCAACGCAGAAACCGGGTCAATGTCGGATGATCGCGCAGCACCTCTGGAGCCGAGGCAAGCCGCGCCAGTTCGGCGTTGGAGAAATTTGCGTGAATCACGCGGTGACAGATCGCATGCACCGGCACTTTCTCGCGCCCGCCACGGCTCTTTGGCACGGGATGATGCCATTCCACCCGTCGGCCAAGTTCCCGGGCGCACAACCAGCAGTGGCGCTCCTCCGTGAAAATGACGTCACGCATTAGGAAGTTATCAAAGTTTCAACCCTAATGTTCAATCAAGAAAAGCCCGCGTCAGCCATGGCCGGGCACGCGATCGCACGGGATTGATTTCACTATGAGCGCATTTGGGCGACGCACAGGTACAGGTGGTACGGCCCCGGGCGCGCGGCCCGCATTCGGGGTGGCGCGGCCTATGAAGGGCGGGATCGATCCCGCCACGCAGTCAGGCAGTGCCCCCGTCCCGCAGGCGCCGATTCCCGGCGGCAACCAGTTCCCGCCCCTGCCGGGCGACGAGGTGCTGGATCGTCCGGTAGACAATGCCTCGCTGCGCGCCGACGCCATGACTCGTTTGGCCGATCGCGCCAATGCCGTCAACGAAGCCGCCGCCGAAGCCCAGGGCTTCGAAGCCTCGGTCCACAAGATCAAGGAACAGGTGCTGCCGCGCCTGCTCGAACGCGTCGACCCCGAAGCCGCCGCTACCCTGACCAAGGACGAACTTTCCGAGGAATTCCGCCCGATCATCCTCGAAGTGCTGGCGGAACTCAAAGTCACGCTTAACCGGCGCGAACAGTTCGCGCTGGAAAAGGTGCTGATCGACGAATTGCTCGGCTTCGGCCCGCTCGAGGAACTTCTCAGCGATCCGGACGTCTCCGATATCATGGTCAACGGCCCGCTGCAGACCTACATTGAAAAAAAGGGCAAGCTGCAGCTCGCGCCGATCCAGTTCCGCGACGAACAACACCTGTTCCAGATTGCCCAGCGCATCGTCAACCAGGTCGGCCGCCGTGTCGACCAGACCACGCCGCTGGCCGACGCCCGCCTCAAGGACGGCAGCCGCGTCAACGTCATCGTGCCCCCGCTGTCGCTGCGCGGCACTGCCATCTCGATTCGTAAGTTTTCGGAAAAGCCGATCACCCTGGACATGCTCAAGGAATTCGGCTCGATGAACGAGAAGATGTGCACCGCGCTGAAGATCGCGGGCGCATGCCGGATGAACGTGGTCATCTCGGGCGGTACCGGTTCGGGTAAAACGACCAT
>JBFWSE010000174.1:0-5652 GCA_050248535.1 Novosphingobium sp. | reverse complement strand
CTCGATGTCTGGGAAGTGATCCGGCTGGCGAACCGCCATCCGCGCGTCAACATCCTATCGCCGGGCCCCGGTGTCGGCGGGCATTGCATCGCGGTCGATCCCTGGTTCATCGTCCACGGCGCGCCGGAAGACACTCCGCTGATCCGCACGGCCCGCGGGGTCAACGACGGCAAGATCCACCACGTCATCGCCCGCGCCGAAGCGCTGGTCGCGGCGCATCCTGCGGCCAGGGTCGCCTGCCTCGGCCTTGCCTTCAAGGCCAACATCGACGACTTCCGCGAAAGCCCCGCGCGGCTTGTTGCCGGCACGCTGGCGCGCAAGTTCGGCGAACGCATCAGCGTGGTCGAGCCCTATGCGAGCGAGCTGCCGATCGAATATACTGACACGGGCGCCCGCCTGATCGACATCGATACGGCGCTTGAGGAATGCGATATTCTTATCGTGCTGGTCGACCATGATGTGTTCCGCTCGGTCCCGCTGGCCGAGCGCGCGGACAAGCTGGTCTATGATACGCGCGGCATCTGGCCCGATCAGCCCAAGCCCGCAGGTGCCGACGAAACAGGACTGCGTCTGGCGGGCTGAGCCCGCGCGGTGTCCCGAGCGGCATCCACACCAACCCCGCTCACCCTGAGCTTGTCGAAGGGTGCTCGCGCAACGGGAGTGCCAGCGTCCTTCGACAGGCTCAGGACGAGCGGAGTAGGGTTTGATTCACCATTCTATCAGCCCCGCTAAAGCCGCGTCAGGAAATCGAGCGCATCGGCCTGTGCGCTGGGTGTCGCCGCGCAGGTGATCTTGTCGTCGCCGCCCAGTTCGCTGAAGCGCTGGATCTTGCGGCTGAGGTGAATCGTTGAACGGCCGCACTCGCAAGGCTGGTAGCTCGCCTCGATGCGGTCGCCCGAGACGATGCCGCCCCATGATCCGTCATGCGTCATGTCGAAAAAGGCGGCGCGGCCCGCCTGCTCGCCTTCGCGCGGCAGCACTGCGCCGGTCTCCGGATCGAGCAGGAACAGGGTCGCCCAGGGCGCGACATGGAAGCGGCCGGCTTCGCAGCTGACCATGAAGCCGTTCTGCTCGGTCATGCCATAGCCGTCGTTGAGCCGCTCGACACCGAAGAAGGTGCAGATCACCTGCTCATAATCGTCGGGCAGCACGATCCCCTTGCCGCCGCCGCCACCCATTACTGCCGAACCCGGCGCAAATGCCGCCTTGGCTCCCAGCGCCAGCCCGTCGCGGGCGATTTCGAAGAACATGGCGGTAATGCCCAGTGCAATGACGCGTTCGCCGGCCAGTTCGGGGATCAGTTTCCTGATGAAGGAGGCCTGCATCTGCGGTATCTTCTGGTTGAGTTCCTCCCACTCGCCTTTTCGCGCCAAGAGGCTGTCGGGCACGTCGACTTTCCCGCCGTCGCCCATGGCCTGCGCTGCGCGCACGCGCGCCGCAAGCCACATCAGATCGGCGCTGGCCTTGAACGGCAGGGCGGTGTGGAGCAGGCTGTCATCGCCTTTGCAGAACAGCTCCTTGAAATAGACCGGAATGCGCGCGACCGTGCTGTGCCCGTCGTTGTAGAACGGCGTCAGGGCATGGCGCGGGGCTTCGAAGGCCTCCCAGTCCACCGGCTCGCCAAATTTCTGCAACAGCTGCACCTTGATCGCCGTCGCGGCGATCCAGTAGTCCTGCTTCGAGCGCGGGAAGAACGACATGGTGCCGCTGGTGCCCGAACTTGTCGCGACGTCGAGCCCGGTATTGTCGCGCAGGAATACCAGCCAGTCATCGATCGACTGGCAGGCGGAGACATCGAGCCCGGACAGGTCATAGGGCGTCAGCCGGTCGAGCCACTTGGTCAGCTGGTCGAAGCGCGATTTGGCCAAGAGCGAGACCGGATAGCTTTTGTAGACATCGTGGTTGAACAGCACCCGTGCGCCGTCATCCAGCGTGTCGATTGTGCCGATCCCCTGCGCATCGACGAATTTCGCCAGGGTCTGGATCTGATCGCGCCGCTGGGCAAGGCGCAGGTTGAGGCCTGCGAGCTGCACTGCTTCGGCCTCCTCGCGCGGCACCGAATGGATCGCCGTCACAGAATGGCCAAAGGCGCCGAACGGGTCTTCCATCCAGGCCAGCGCCTTGCGTTCGACTTCCACGTCCCGCGCCGCGTCGATCTGTGCCATTTCGCCCATGCGACTCTCCTTGCGGGCGATCCTGCATCCCGGAGGCGCGGATAACAATGTTTGTCGTGCGCGCCCGGGTGTGATTGAATGGCGGCAACAACGGGAGAGACAGCCGTGGCGACCAGAACAGCCAAGAGCTATTGCCGCATTTGCGCCGCCAACTGCGGGGTGGTGCTGACCATCGACACGGCCAGCCAGGCCATCCTCAGCGTCAAGGGCGACAAGGACAACCCGGTCAGCCAGGGCTATGTCTGCTTCAAGGGCCTACAGGCCGAGGAATTCCACCACGGCCCGCAGCGCTTGCTGCGCCCGCTGAAACGCATGGCCGACGGTTCCTTCGCCGAAATACCTTCCGAACAGGCGCTCGACGAGATTGCCGACCGGCTCAAGCAGATCGTCGCCAAAGGTGGCCCGCGCGCAGTGGCGGCGTTCAAGGGGACGGCAGGCGTCAATGTTACGACCCACATGATCCAGTTCGATTTCATGCAGGCGTTGGGCTCGGACCAGTTCTATTCGGTCAACACCATCGATCAGTCGGCCAAGCTGGTCAGCTTCGAGCGGCAGGGCGGCTGGATGGCCGGGCAGCAGGACCTGACCCAGAGCGAGGTTATCCTGTTCTTCGGCTGCAACCCGGTGATTTCGCATTCGACCATGCCGGTGATGGGGCCCGACCCCTTGCGCACGCTGAGGAAGGCCAAGGCGCGCGGCCTCAAGCTCATTGTCGTGGACCCGCGCCACACCGAGACCGCGCAGGAATCGGACCTGTTCCTCCAGCCCATGCCCGGACGCGACACGGCAATCGCCGCCGCCATGGTGCGCCTGGTGCTGGACGAAGGCTGGGAGGACAAGGAGTTCGTGGCGCAATGGGTCGGCGCAGACCGGATCGCCCAGTTGCGCAAAGCACTGGAGCCGTTCACCCCCGAAATGGCCGAGAAAGCAGCGGGGCTGGAGCCGGGACAGATCCGGGCGGCTGCCAAGCTGTTTGCGCATGATCACAAGACCGGCGGCGCCTTCGCCGCGACCGGACCCTCGATGGCCGCCTTCAGCAACACCATGCAGCACATGGTCGATACGCTGAACATCGTCTGCGGCCGCTATCGCCGGGCGGGTCAGAAGATCGTCGCCGACATGATCAACACCGCCTTTCCGGTCCACGCCGAAGTCATCCCGCCGCAGCGCGGCTATGCCAAGGCGCCGCCGAGCCGGATCAGGGGCGCGGGCATGCTGGGCTTCGACCGCATGGCCTCGACTCTCGCCGAGGAAATCCTGACGCCGGGCGAGGGTCAGGTGCGCGCCCTTCTGGTCAATGGCTCGAACCCGGCGAGCTGCCTGCCCGATCAGAAGAAGGCGGTAGAAGCGTTCCAGTCGCTGGACCTCCTGGTCACAGTCGATCCCTATATGACCAATACGGCGCAGCTCTCGCACTACGTGCTGCCGCCGCAGATGATGTACGAGCGGCACGACCTGCCGATCAGCGATCCCAATTTCAACATCGGCACCACCACCTGGGCCGCCCATGCGCCGCCGGTGATCGATGTGCCCGAAGGCTCGGACCTGGTGCCCGACTGGTATCCCTACTGGGGCCTGGCCAAACGGCTGGGGTTGGCGATGAAGTTTTCCGGGCAGGAACTCGATTTCGCTGTCAACCACCCTCCCTCGACCGAGGACATGCTGCGGCTGCGCTGCGCCAGTGGGCGGATCACTTTCGACCAGCTGAAGGCCGACACGGCGGAGCAGCCGTCCGGCCGGTTTTATGACCACGCCTCACTCGAAGTACTGCCGGCGCGGCCGGAGGCGCAAGGGCGCTTCGATGTCATGCCAAACGATGTGGCGGAAGAATTGCGCCAGTTCCTCGTGTCGGAATGGGCGAAGGATTCGCGGCCCGCCAACGGCTTCTCGCACCTGATGATCTCGCGGCGGATGAACCGGGTGATGAACACGCTGGGCAACAACTTGCAGGCGACCCTGCGCCACGATCCCGGCAATCCCGCCTACCTCCACCCCGAAGAGCTGGAGAGCCTCGGACTCGCCCCCGGCGATGCGGTAGAGATCGCCTCCGCCCACGGCCGCATCACCACCACCGCCCAGGCCGACAAGACCTTGCGCAGGGGCGTGGTGTCTATTTCGCACTGCTGGGGCGGGCTGCCGGACAAGGAGGGCACCGGCAATGGTGCCAACACCAACCTCTTGATCGCCAGCGACAAGGACGTCCAGCCGATCAACGCCATGCCGCTGATGAGCTCGCTGCCGGTAAATGTGCGCAAAGTGGCTTAGGATACAGTATTAGTATGCCGAGGGGGCGCTAATGGGCTGGTTCAGAAAAATTTTCGGTGGCGGAGATCGTCGGGATGAAGCTGAACTGATTCTCGGAAAATTGAATGATTTACTTAACATTGATGAAGCCCAAAACGCGGCCTTGCCGGAGGAATTGAAGGCGACCCTCTTTGTGGGAGGTGGGGTGGATTCCATCGCTGGTGCAACGGGCGAGTTTGGTCGATCTGTCTCCAATCCTATCCCAGTGAACGGCCCCATTGGCGAGGTCACCTATCTCTCTGCATTAACTACGTCCGATGGACGAGACGTTTGGGCGCATCGACTGGGTTCGATTGATCGTGTCGATATTTTCGAAATCGTGTCTGACGACGGGGCAGACTGGTGGCTATTGTATTTGACGCCGTACCATACTCGCAAATCGAGGTTGGTTCCGAAGGGGTTTCGCTTCCGCAAATCTCCACGAGTTCGCGGCGTATTGGCGACGAATCAGCACGTACCCAATTTTCCGGTAGGGCTGCATGAGGCCATCAGACACTGGTGCAAAGCAACACTCGGATTTCCATTGGTGGGGCAGGGACTACGGGACGCGGTCCAAGTGGAGTCTTTCCGCAAACCGGCGCATCACGTCTCCGAGATTGAAGCGTTGGGATTGGAAAGTTCGACGACGGATGGGGATGACATACAGGCGACCATCTTTCGAGCGTGGACGCAAAATAAGCTGCTAAATCCCATTATTTCCGTCTTGCAGGACAACATAGGTTGCGACGATATTGATGTTTCCGAGTTATTAATGTTTTGTGCGTCAGTTGTGACTTACTGTTACTTACTATTTGGCCCGAAGCAGCCCAATCACGTAGTGCTTGACCAGTTCCATCGTCAGATAGTTGATGATATCACTACTGGACGGCGAAATTTTGAGAGCTCTCTTGCAACGTACCAAACTCGTTATCAGGAATATGTCGCTCTCATTAACCCCGTTCTGGATGCGGGGGAAAATAAAGGTCATCACATGACAACGCTGCTGATGCACGTCTGTGAACGGGCGTCGCACACGTCAGCGCACGGAAAAATGGTTAAAATCACGATGACTAGAGTTTGTTTCGGTTTGATTGAATCGGGAGGGATTCCCGAGCGGGTGATTTTGTGATTCAAGCTGCTGGCTGGGGTTGGAGGCCAGCAGCTATGGCGCGACCTTATTCGAACGATCTTCGGG
>JBFWSE010000173.1:0-5676 GCA_050248535.1 Novosphingobium sp. | reverse complement strand
GCCCGTTGTGCCCGGCAAAGCATCGCGCATTGGGATACATGCCCTTGTTGCGCAGAATGTCGATGAAGACGCGGTAACGCCCCTCCGAATGCAGCCGCCCGATCGCCGCGTCGAAAATCTGATCGTAACGCAACATGGCGAAATGTCCTCTCCAATCAATTCGTTCTGGCGGAAACGGGATGGCCGGGCATGTCCGGGCTGCCTTGCCAGCCATAACCGGCAACACCGATCAGCAGCGCGGCTGCGGCAACTTCCAGCGCCAGGCGCGAACACCGGCCGCTTAACCAGAGCCCGGCCATGGTCAGAAGTGCAAACCCGATAGCGAATATCCAGCCCATTACCCTGACCTCTTCCTGAGCCGCCGCGAAACCAGCCAGCCGCCGCCGGCAAGCGCGAGCAAGGGGATCAGCCAAAGCGGCATGGTCGCTGGCTTCACCTGCGGTTTGAAACTCACCCAGTCACCATACTTGCTGACCAGCCAGGCGCGGACCTGTTCGGGCTTCTCGCCCGCGGCGATCCGCTCGCGGATGATCCGGCGCATGTCGCCGGCAAGTCCGGCATTGCTGCCCGAGATCGGCTGGCCTTGGCAAACGACGCAACGGATAGTGTCCATCAGCGCCACGGCCTGGGCTTCCTGCCTCGGATCGGGCAGCGCTTCCTGCGCGTAGTCCTGCGCCGACGCGGGCGCGGCCAGGATCATCAGCGCAAGAGCATAGAGCAGCCGCATCATGGCTTGCGCCCCAGCATGGTCAACAGATTGCGCATGTCGTCCTCTTCGATCACGCCAATGTGCTGATGAATAACCTTGCCCTGGCCATCGACCACGAAAGTTTCGGGAACGCCAGATGAACCGAATGCCAGCTGCGCGCGCCCGGCCTCGTCGAGTCCGATCCGGGCATAGGGATTACCATTGTCGGCAAGGAATTTGGCGAGATCGGGCTGAGCGTCATGCACCGCGATACCGTCTATTTCGACACCCATTGCCTTGAGCCGCATCAACACCGGCACTTCTCGGACGCAAGGCACGCACCAGCTGGCGAAGACATTTAGCAGGCGCGGCTTGCCGTCGCTGAAGGTCGCGCTGGAAAGACCCGGCTGGCCCGCCACAGCAGGAGGCGCGTCGAATTCGGGCAGCTTCTGCCCGACGATCTGCGAAGCGATGACGTGGTCGTCAGGCTTGCGCAGCCCTAAGTAAAAGACGCCGAACAACACAATGCCGAGCACGAATGGCAGCCAGAAGATAAGCTTGCGCGTCATGCCACCGCTTTCCCGCGTGCCCAGGGCCAGCGGTTATCCCAAATATCGCGCTTGACCCGGCCAAGCAACGACAGCAGGCCGCCCAGCGCAATCATCGCACCGCCAAGCCAGATCAGAGTGACAAAGGGCTTCCACCACATGCGTATCAGCCACTTGCCGCCATCGGCGGGTTCGCCGACCACGAGGTAGAGCTGACCGTCGAGCATTGTCCTTATGGCAGCCTGGTTGGTTTGCATTTGCGGATCGGAGAATTGGTGCAGCTGCGGCAACATCTCGAAGGGCACCCCCTCGCTCCGCTGCACTGACAGTACGGCTTCGAGCGCAGCGTAGTTGGGCCCCTGCCGGTCACGCACGCCTTGCAGCATGACCTTGAATGGCCCGACAGAACGTTGCTCTCCCGGCGCCATGGCTACCATGTTTTCCACGGTAAACGCGCTATCAGAAGCCATACCGGCGATACTGACCGCGCAGCCGAGGTGAGCAATCACCATGCCGTAAGTGAAGATTGGCGTACGCGTGAGATTTCGCTTCCACAACGGCGCGAGGCTGGCGATGGCGACCACCGCTGCGATGACCAGGCCCAGCAATGGCAGCACGCCAATGTTCCGCGAAAAGGCGGCTAACAGCAGCAGAACTGCCGCGCCGGCGAAAATGGCCACAGCCATGCGGTCCATGAGTTGGCGCGGCCGGTCGCTGCGCCAGCGCAGCAGCGGTCCTGCGGCAAGCACGACCAACAGAGCCAGCGCCAGCGGCCCGGCCGTGGCATTGAAATAGGGCGCGCCCACAGAGATTTTCGAACCGGCAATGGCTTCGAGTGCCAGCGGATAGAGCGTCCCGGCCATGACGATAACCAGGATCACGGTAAGCAGCAGGTTGTTGATCACCAGCGCCGCCTCGCGGCTGAACATGTCGAAACGGCTGCCTTCGCTGACTGTGCTAATTCGCATGGCGAACAGCGCCAGCGCACCGCCAATGTAGATGGCGAGCAGGGCCAGAATGAAGATACCGCGCTCGGGATCGACAGCGAAGCTGTGAACGCTCGTGAGAATGCCCGAACGCACCAGGAATGTTCCCACCATCGACATCGAGAATGCCAGGACCGAAAGCATGATTGTCCAGGCGCGCAGGCCGTTACGTGTAGCCAGTACCGTCACCGAATGCAGCAAGGCTGTCGCCGCGAGCCAGGGCATCAGCGATGCGTTCTCGACCGGATCCCAAAACCACCAGCCGCCCCAGCCGAGTGTGTAATAGGCCCAGTAGGACCCGGCCGTAATTCCGACCGTCAGGAAGATCCAGGCGCCAAGGATCCAGGGCCGCATAGCGCGGGCGAAATCCGGGCCGACATTGCGGGTAACCAGCGCACCAACAGCGAAGGAAAAAGCTGCCGACATGCCGACATAGCCGGCGTAAAGCGTCGGCGGGTGAAAGGCGAGGCCAGGATCCTGCAGCAGCGGGTTGAGTCCCTGACCATCCGCGACGCCAGTGATCCGGGTAAAGGGATTGGAAGAGAACAGCAGGAAGGCATAGAAGCCCAGTGCTATCGCCGCCTGCGCGGCCAATGTCGCAACCTTGGTGTCGGCCCGCAATTTGCGCTCGAGCAAGGCAATCGTCGCCCCGGCAAGGCCAAGGATTGTCACCCACAGCAGCATCGAGCCTTCGTGATTGCCCCAGGTTCCGGCAATCTTGTAGATCATGGGCTTGGCCGAATGGCTGTTCATCGCGACCAGCAGAACTGACATGTCGGACCGGGCGAAAAGCGCGATCAGGCAGGCGAAGGCCACCGACACCAGCAGCGCCTGCATGACAGTTACTGGGGCAATTGCCGTGGCGACGCCCTGGGTAGCCGGCCGCAGGGCAAGCGCACCCAGCGCCAACTGCAGCAGAGCCAATGTTGCGGCGAGCCATAATGCGGCAAGGCCGGCTTCGGCGATCATCGGCAAAAAGTCCTGCAAATTGGCATGTCTTTAAACACGCTCCTAGAAATCGATCCGGAAGCCGGCGCTGGCCACGTAGCCGGTTTCACGCGTGGTGTTGAGCGCGCCGTTGAATACGCTGCGCTGGCGGTTGAAATTGGCGCCCATTTCGATTTCAATCTCGGAATTGCGCATCGGGTAATAGTTGAACCGCAACGTCGGCTGAAACTGCCGGAAGGTGCTGTCCATGAATTTGTCGGTCCGGTAACCGTAGCGCAGCCGCGGGCTCAGTCGGAAGCGGTTGGTGATCGGCACGCGGGCATTGAAATCGATGGTGTAGGTGCGCGAGCGCTGTGAATTGGCATAACGGCCACTCAGGATATAAATGTCGTTCTGCCAGAACAGGCCAGATCCGACCAGCTGTGCGCCATAGTAATATTCTTTACCGGTAGGCTCTACCGCTCCGATTTCCTGGACGAGCAACACCTTCTGGTCCGGGTTCGCCGGGTTGGGCACTAGCGGCTGGCCATTGACATCCAGATAGAACTTTGCCGGGATCGCCGGGGTTCCGCCGGTGTCGGTCAAGGTGAAATCAAAATTGGCCTGGAGTTTCTTGGTTATCGGTCGCGAATAAGTGGCCGTGATTGACTTCGTCAAATAGGTCCGCGCGAGCGCCAGATCGTAGATTTCGGATTTGGAATGGTAGGGTAGCAGGTCTTGTACCTGTGCGGCGGAAGTGAGCCGTTGGACAAGGTTGCCATTTGCATCGAGCGAGTAGATCGGCAAGCCAGTGCCCTGGTCCAGCGGCGCAACCTGCAGACCAATGAGGGCATTGCTCGTAGTCAGAAGCGGCGACTGGCGGTAATCGGCCGTGATGCTGATGTTGGAATTGTCCGGGAACGAGTAGTTGAGTGTCAGCAAGCCGAGATTCAACTTCTTGTACTTTACATCGTAGTCAACGATCGTGAAAGCATTGAACCTCGGTTTGAGGAAGCGCGCCTCCAGCCCTACCGAACGCCTGTCGATGAACCCGCCGCGAGCGCGCTGGTCGAACCAGTAAAGCGTTGCCTGAAAGGCATCGCGCCGGCCGCCATAATCGACGCTTGCGCCATAGAAGAACCGGTCGCGCAAGATGTAAAGCTGGCGCGAGGTAATCACCGGAAAACCGGCAACAGCGTTTAGGCGCAGGTTCGGGCGGGCCTGGAGGCCCACCAGTGCTCCGTCAAAGCGGCCCAGAACGCCAGCGGAATTGCGGGTTTGCCGGCCTATCCTCGTCGAAAAGCCCATCGCGCTGTTGGTGTAATCGAGATAGAATGCAGTAAGGGACTTGATGTCCTTGCCGTTTGGTCGGAAATCCGCTGTGTAAGCGCCGGCCGCACGGATCTGAATCTGATGCCGGTCGTTGCCGCCAGTCACGGTAAGATCGGCGCTGCTCAGCAACTGGTTGAGGTTGATCGAGTTTTCCGGTTCCGTCTGGTCGGTGGGAGGACGGGAGGCGTCGATGTTTTTGGTCGTGCTCTGGTCGCGGAAATAGAATTCGGAAAAGCTTCCGCGCGTTGCCCACTTCCAGGCCGTAGCTGACCGCACTCGACCGGAAGCCTGGCGCAATTCGGGCGTGGCCTGTCCGGCACCTGGGGTCATGACAGCTGCGAGCCGTTGGCGAACGCGGTCTGAAGCCTCTCCACTCGGATAGCGGCGCAGATATTCTTCATATTCGGCGCGGGCATGGGCAAGCTGGCCCTTGCGTTCGCGGGTAAGGCCGAGCAGTTCGAGCGCGCGCGGCGTGTTCTCGTTTTCCGGCTTAGCCAGCGCATTGGTCAGCAGCTGGACGGCGCGGTCGTTCTCGCCGTTCTTAATCGCTTCTTCTGCTGTGTTAATCAGACTGGCGGTTTCCGCTTGCTCTTCGGGTGTGGCCAGAGTGGCAGTGGTGGGAGGCGCTGTACTCTTTACGGGGGCTCCAGTATCGATACGGGTTGCAACGCCCTGGGCGCGCTCTTGTGCAGTTACCTTGACCACCCAGGCACCCGGGAATTGGGCGGCCAGCCTGGTCACCTCGGCTTCCGCCGCTTCGCGTGTTTCGAAAAATCCCAGCCGCAGCCGGTGCCAGTGCTGCCCCTCGCGCTCGTATTGGGTCTCATAGGCGATGCTGCCTTCCAGGGTGGCCCTTTGCACGTCGTTGAGTCCGCCTGTTTCGCCCGGGCTCGACAGCAAGTTGACGGTATAGAGGCCCGCGGGAATTGCGATGTCGGGTTTCGCCGGGGGCGGCGGCACCTCCGGCGATACCGGCCGCGACTGCACATTAGCCTCGGCCGAACAGGCCGCACCCGATCCAGGCTCGGAAATTCGGACCTCGACCGTTTGTGGCAGCACGCCGGCAGCCACCTCGAACCGCATGTCGCGGGTGAAGAACAGCGAGAGGACTGAATAGCCCCTAGATTTCTGGACGCCTTCGATCCTAATTTTGAGGACAGGAGGCGATGATGGGGAAGCCCAATTTCAGCGATGA
>JBFWSE010000172.1:0-5735 GCA_050248535.1 Novosphingobium sp. | reverse complement strand
GGATGAATACCCGCTTCCGGCCCGATGGGGCGAAAAGCACCGAATTCGTCCACACACTCAATGGCTCCGGCCTCGCGGTGGGGCGCACTCTTGTGGCGATACTCGAAAACTATCAACAGGAAGATGGCTCGGTCGACGTCCCGCTAGTACTTCATCCCTATATGGGCGGCGTAACGCGGCTGGTACCATCGGCCTGATGCGAATCCTGCTGACCAACGACGACGGCATCAATGCGGCAGGCCTGGCTGTGCTCGAACGCCTGGCGGCGCGTTTCTCCGAGGATGTCTGGATTTGCGCCCCGGCCGAGGAACAGAGCGGCGCCGGCCATTCGCTGACGCTGAACAGGCCGGTGCGCCTTACCCAACACGATGCCAGGCGTTTTTCCATATCTGGTACGCCAACCGATGCGGTGACCATGGCGCTCAAGAAACTGCTGCCCGCCCCGCCCGACGTCATTCTGTCCGGCGTCAATCGCGGCGCGAACCTGGGCGATGACGTCACCTATTCGGGCACGGTTTCCGCCGCTTTCGAAGGCGCGCTGGCCGGCGTGCGTTCGATCGCGCTGAGCCAGGTCTATGCGCGCGAGGGGGCGGGCGATGCAGTCCCTTTCGGGGCCGCCGAATTCTGGGGAGAACGGGTTCTCGCCCCTTTGCTTGACGCGCCCTTCGAGCCACGCACGCTCGTCAATATCAATTTCCCGCCGGTCGCAGCCGAAGAGGTGAGGGGAATTCGCGTGGTTCGCCAAGGCTTTCACGATTATGCGCGCGGCTCGGTTGTCGAAGGCCGGGATCCGCGTGGTTTCAAATATTACTGGTTCGGACTGCATGGCATCGAACATACGCCAGGCCATGCCACCGATCTGGAGGTGATCGCCGACGGATTTGTCTCGGTGACTCCGCTCCAGCTCGATTTCACACATGAAGCCTCGCTCCGCGGGCTGGTGGAGCGGTATCGATGAAGCGTCTTGTCCTGGTCGCCGCAGCGTTGATGCTTATGGCGGAGACCACTCCGGTGCTCCCGCCAGACCGGGAAACCCAACACGTCGTGAAAGCGGGCGAAACGCTGAGTGGGATTGCCCAGCGGGCGAAAGTGCCGCAGATCCTGATAGCAGAGGCCAACCGCCTTGAGCCGCCCTATCTGGTGCGCATCGGGCAACTGCTGGTAATCCCGCGAACGCGCCATCACACCGTCGTTCGTGGCGATACCCCCTTCACAATTGCCTATCTCTACGGCGTTCCCTGGAAAGATATTGCCGTCGCCAACAGCCTGAGCGACGATGCACCGCTTTCGGCCGGACAGAAGCTTCTGATCCCGACGATTCTCCCGGTTCCGGCATCCTCAGCGCCACAGGCCGGTTCTGGTCCAGCGGCACTGGCGCCCGCAGCACGATTTGCCTGGCCACTTTCCGGCAATGTTCGCAGAGGCTACGCGGCGCGCGCCCAAACTTCGAACTACCACGACGGCATAGATATCAGGGCGGCCGAGGGCACCGCCGTTCGCGCAACAGCTGCCGGCAAGATCGCCTTCGCCGGAAATGAGCCGCAGCAATTCGGCCAGCTGGTGGTGATCGACCACGGCAACGGCTGGCAGAGCGCCTATGCCTTCCTCAGCCGGATCACAGTGAAGGAAGGCGAAGACGTGCGGCAGGGCGAACGGATCGGCCTGTCGGGTCGCACCGGACGGGCGCGCGGACCGGAGCTGCACTTCGAACTGCGGCGCGACAATCGTCCGGTCGATCCGCAAGTGCAATTGCCGCGGCGCTGATACTCAGCCCAGGACCCAGAACACCGTGCCCATGGCAAGGTAGGCCGCGAGCCAGAATCCGGCATCGACAAACCGGCCCTTCAGGTCCACGCGTTGCCTTGAGTTCGCAAGCCAGGTTGCCGGGATGACAAAGGCGATCGCGATCCCGCCCGATTGCATGAAATAGAGCCACGGTTTTGCTTCGAGTGTTGCGGCGCCAATGCGAGCAAAATTGTGCCCCAACATCGCCGAACCCAGCACCATGATGAGCACGCTTACCCCGTAATTCTTGGGTCCGGCGCCGTCCCCTTCCAGCAGCGCCCTGCCTGTCCTGAACAAGGGGCCGTTCCAGACAATCCCCACACCCACAGCAAGGTTGGCAGCGAGGATCACTGCAATCCAGTTTATCGGTCCCACGCATATTTCTCCATTTGGAGGTGGCGGTAGCGGCAAGGAATGCAAATGTGTAGGGCTGGCTCGATGAACGGACCCGCATCCGGAGGGAAAGGCAGCCGATTGGCTGGCCGGGGCAGCCAGAAGCCGCTGCGCCGAGCTGTCCGCATGCCCGTCTGGGCGGACCTTGCCTTGCGGATGGGGGCGGTTTTCGCCTTACTTGCCATTGTCGTGCTGATCCACTGGATGGACCGTACGGGGCTGAAGGACAGCCATGATGGCCAGGTGAGCCTCCTCGACATCGTCTATTTCACGATGATTTCGATCACCACCACCGGTTTTGGCGACATCGCCCCGATCAGCGACCGGGCGCGACTGGTCGAGGCGGTGATCGTCACGCCGATACGATTTGCCGTGATTTTCATATTCGTCGGCACGGCCTACAATTTCCTCATCAAACGCAGCTGGGAGAACTGGCGCATGGCGCGCATTCAAAAGCAGCTTTCCGGCCACATCGTCGTGCTGGGCTTCGGCATCAGCGGCGGCCAGGCAGTCGGCGAACTGATCGAGCGAGGCACGGATCCCAGGCGGATCGTTGTGATCGAACGGGATCCGGCAAGACTGGCGGAAGCCGAAACCTATGGGTGCAACATCATGGAAGGCGATGCGACCCGCGACGAGACACTGCTCGCCGTCCATATCGACAAGGCAGACGGCGTACTGGTCTCCGCCGGTCGTGACGACACATCGATCCTGATCGTCCTGACTGTACGCCATCTGGCGCCCAAAGTGCCGATAAGCGTGGTAGTACGTGCGGCGGACAATGAGACCCTGGCCAGGCAGGCCGGCGGCGACAATGTGATCAATCCGGTGCGGTTTACCGGGCTGTTGCTGGCCGGATCCGCGCATGGCACGCATGTCGCGGAATATCTGGCCGATCTGGCCTCTGCCAACGGCAAGGTTCAACTGGTCGAACGGCAGGCGCGCGACGACGAAATAGGCAAGTCTCTCGATGGGCTTGAGGGCAATGCGCGAGGCTTGCGAATCTATCGGAACGACAAGGCCATCGGATTCTGGGAGGAAGGCGCTCGCCGAATCGAATCCGGCGATGTGATCGTCGAGATCGTACCCACGCCGCAGCGAGCCTGAAGGCGCTCACCCTGCGAGGTAGCGCTGCGCCGGGCTTGAGTGTAGGGGCGCGGCGATGGGCACTGCGATTCCCCAACAGAAAAAGGTCGGCATGGTCAGCCTGGGCTGCCCAAAGGCGCTGGTCGATTCCGAGCGCATTCTCACCCGGCTGCGGGCCGACGGCTATGCCATGTCGGGCGACTATGGCGGGGCGGATGTCGTCCTGATCAACACATGCGGCTTTCTCGACAGCGCCAAGGAAGAAAGCCTGGCCGCCATTGGCGAGGCGATTGCCGAAAACGGGCGGGTGATTGTCACCGGCTGCATGGGCAATGAGGCCGAGGCCATCCGCGCGAAATTTCCCGAAGTGCTCGCCGTCACCGGGGCGCACCAGTACGAGGCCGTGGTCGAGGCTGTGCACGAGGCAGCGCCGCCCGCCCAAGGTCCCTACGTCGATCTTATCCCCCAGCCGGACATCAAGCTAACTCCCCGCCACTACAGCTATCTCAAGATCTCCGAGGGCTGCAATCACACCTGCTCGTTCTGCATTATCCCCCAGCTTCGCGGCAAATTGGCCAGCCGGCGGATCGACGCAGTGCTGCGCGAGGCCGAAAAGCTTGTCGCAGCGGGCACCAGGGAACTGCTGGTAATCAGCCAGGACACCTCCGCCTACGGGGTCGATGTCCGCCATGAGGCACGCGAATGGCATGGCCGCCAGGTCCGCGCCCACATGACCGACCTCGCCCGCGAACTGGGCGGCCTGGCCACACCGAACGGCACGAGGCCATGGGTGCGGCTGCACTATGTCTATCCCTATCCGCATGTCGATGCAGTGATCCCGTTGATGGCCGAAGGCCTGCTCACGCCCTACCTCGACATCCCCTTCCAGCACGCCAGCCCCAAGGTACTGGCCGCCATGAAACGCCCGGCGAATGAAGCGCGCGTACTCGAGCGGATCGCCATATGGCGCGAAATCTGCCCCGACATCGCCATCCGCTCCAGTTTCGTAGTTGGCTTCCCAGGTGAAACCGAAGAAGACTTCGCGTACCTGCTCGACTGGCTGGATCAGGCGCAACTCGACCGGGTCGGCGGTTTCCGTTTCGAGCCTGTGGCCGGCGCAGCGGCGAACGAACTGCCCGGCCCAGTGCCTGAAGAAGTCAAGCAGGAACGTTATGAACGGCTGATGGCGAAATGCGAGGCGATCAGCGCGGCCAAGCTCGCGGCGAAAGTAGGCCGCACGGTCCCCGTCATTATCGACGCAATCGGTGAACCGGACGAAGACGGCGACATCGGCGCCTCCGGGCGCAGCCAGGCCGATGCACCCGAGATCGATGGACAGGTATTGCTGCGGAATGTGCCGGTGAGCTTGCAGCCGGGAGACGTGGTCGAAGTGCGGATCGAGGATGCCGATGCGCACGACCTGTTTGGTGTAATTCGGCGGAATTGAGCCAGGCCACAAGCCCGGCGCGACTTCTCGCCCACCCGCGTCTGCACCCATTCCTACGGTCAAATCAGCGTATTAAACCATCATATTTTCAAATATTTGATTCAACGCGCCCAGCCTTATCAACAGTTGCGGTATAGCCCGTACTTGTAATTAAAGCGTAACAAACCCATTTTCCCTGTGCCTTTCAGGCATCCTCTCCCAAGACTTACAAGGGCCGGACCAGTTCCGGCCCTTTTTTTGAAATTGCCGCAAACAGTTGCGCCACGCGCTTTCATTCCCTAACCTTGCTTAGCAAATACAGCGGGAGCGAGAGGCCATGGGGCTTTACACTGGCTATAATGGCAAGGGGCTCAATCACGTAGAAACGCTCTACCAGCGTGGCGAACGCGAACTAGCCATTGCCTTTACCAAAATGCTCGGGTGCACACCGATCGATACACCGCAAGTAAACGAGACCGGCAGCACCTATATCTGTGTTCATCCCGACGACGAAGATCGCGACGGGATGAACAATGTACTCTACCTCTCGGAAATTCGCCCGGCGCAAGCCGATCTCGAGGCGCAGTTGAAGCGGGCAATCGATGCGGACGAGGCGTTGGGCCGAGTCGTCGATTCCTATCGCAACAAGGCTAAAACCCTACCATATGGTATCCCCCATTTCGGCCTGCGCTTTCCGAGCTTCGAAAGCATCGAACCGGTTCTGCAGGCCCTGGAGAATTGCACAGCCCCTGCCATGCAGGGCCGCTTCACTGTCATGGCGCTGCGCCCGGACGATCCGCGCGCGTTATCGAATGATCTGGTGCAAGCTTTCGTTTACACCGACATCATCGCAAGCGGACTGTTTTGTTTGGGCCAGGTTATCGAATTGCAGGCACAACGCGCACCGGCATGAAACTTTGCCATTGCCCTTTGCGGCCTTAAACCGGATATCCAAATTACGAATCACGCCAGGGGCGAACAAGGCCCGGGCAGCCAGCAAATTGGAGAGGAATCAATATGGCGCAAACCAACCTCGGAGATCGGA
>JBFWSE010000171.1:0-5847 GCA_050248535.1 Novosphingobium sp. | reverse complement strand
GATCAGCCTGAATCGGAAGGCGGCGATGCGTCCGGAGGCGACGAACCGTCCGGCTCGCCAAAAGGGCCGCGCAATCCCTGGCTGCCCTCAGGCGAAGAACCGCCACGCCGCTCTGCCAGTATCGAGGACATTTTCCGCAATCGCGATCCCGGCAGGCGCGGCGGCGGTGGAGGTGGTGGTGGTAGCGGTTTTCCGAAGCTTCCCAGGCGCGCCGACGGCCGCAGCTGGGTTCCAGCAATTGCCGGCGCTATCTTGCTGGCCTGGCTCTTTATGACATCGTACCACCAGATTGGCCCCAAAGAACAAGGCATTGTCACCTTTTTCGGCAAATATTCGCGCACGCTGCTGCCGGGTGGCTCGTTCACCCTGCCCTGGCCGCTCCAGAGCGTCGATGTCGAAGATGTCACGTCGATCCGGCGTGACAGCATTCCCGATTCCGATACCGAAAAGCTGATGCTGACTGGCGATCAGTCACTGGTCGATCTGAGCTATCTGGTCCGCTGGAACATCAAGAATCTCAAGCTCTACAAATTCCGGCTCGAAGATCCCGAAAGCACGGTAAAGGAAGTGGCCGAAGCGGCCATGCGGGCGTCCGTGGCGGAAGTTTCGCTCAACGATGTGATGAATGGTACGGGCCGGGCGCAGATCGAGCAGAACGTGCGCCAGCGCATGCAGGCGATTCTCGACGCCTACCAATCCGGCGTGGTCATCCAGGGTGTCGACATCAAGAAGACCGACCCGCCGGAAAAGGTGGTCGCCGCTTTCCAGGAAGTCAGCGCGGCACAGCAGGATGCCCAGCGCGATATCAGCAATGCCCAGGCCGTGGCGCAGCAGTTGCTGGCGCAGGCACAGGGCAGCGCAGCCTCCTTCGACAAGGTCTATGAGCAATACCGGCTCGCACCGGAAGTGACCCGGCGGCGCATGTACTACGAAACCATGGAACGTGTTCTGGCCAACAACGACAAGGTGATTGTCGAGGCCAATGGCGTCACGCCCTATCTGCCGCTCCCCGAAGTGCGCAGAAAAACAAACGAAGAAATTCAGGTCCAGGCGCCCTCAGCGCAGGGAGGACAATAACCATGCCCAACCTGTTGCAAGACCATAGGGGCAGCCTGATTGCCTTGGCCATATTGCTGCTATTGATCTGGTCGAGCGTGATTATCGTCCCCGAAACCAAGCAGGCGGTTGTGGTCCGTTTTGGCGATCCGGTTCGAGTCATCAACCGCTTCAAACCCAATGTCGATTACGGCCAGACCGGCGCCGGCGTTTCTCTGCGGCTTCCCATTGCCGAAACAGTGGTGATGATCGACAAGCGCGTGCTGGCGGTCGATATGGAGCGACAGCAGGTCCTGTCGAGCGATCAGCGCCGCCTCGAAGTCGATGCCTATGCGCGCTTTCGCATCATCGATCCGGTGAAAATGGTCAAGACAGCAGGCACCACCGAACGGGTCGTCGAACAGTTGCAGCCGATCCTCAATTCGGTGCTGCGCCAGGAACTGGGCAAGCGCACCTTCCAGTCGCTGCTGACAGCCGATCGCGGCGCGGCCATGCTTCAGATACGCGAGGGGCTTGACCGTGAAGCGCGGCAATATGGCGCCCAGGTGATCGACGTACGCATCAAACGCGCCGATTTGCCCGAAGGCAGCCCGCTGGAAAGCGCCTTCACCAGCATGCAGGCCGTGCGGCAGAAAGAAGCCACCACTATCCGCGCGCAAGGCCAGAAGCAGGCGCAGATCATCCAGGCGGAGGCGCAAGCCCAGTCGTCGAAAATTTATGCCGAAGCCTTCAACAAGGACCCGGCTTTCTACGACTTCTATCGGGCCATGCAGAGCTATCAGACCTCGCTGGGCAATCCCGACAACAAGTCGGCCAGCACCATCCTGCTTTCGCCGGACAACGAATATCTGCGCCAGTTCAAGGGGCGCTGATCGGTTCATTCAATCCCGGTTAAGCCTTCTGGGCCTGAATCGGGAAACCCATTGCGCGCCATGGTGCGCACCAAGACAAGGAAACCGAAGGACGTGAAGCCCGTGCGATATGCTTATGGAATCACCAGCGCACTGCTGCTCGGTGGAGCAGCCGTATCCCTGATCACCGGAATTCCGGCTGGCGCGCAAGTCGCCCAGAACGACTCCCAGCAGATGGAGAGCATCGCCCCGCGCGCGGGCGCTCCTGCGAGTTTCGCCGATCTCACCGCACAGCTCGCGCCCGCCGTGGTCAACATCTCGACCCGTCAGCGTGTCAAGGTTTCCTCAGGCAATCCCTTCGCCGGCACGCCTTTCGAGGATATGTTCGGCGGCGGTAATCCAGGCCCGCAAACCCGCGAGGCGCAATCGCTTGGCTCGGGCTTCATCATTTCCGCTGACGGCTACGTTGTGACCAACAACCACGTGATTGCCGCGGCCAGCCAGGCCGAAGTCGAATCGATCACGGTGAAAACCACCGATGGCACCGAATATCCCGCCAAACTTATCGGGCGCGACGCAGCATCGGACCTCGCGGTGCTCAAGATCGCTTCGAACAAGCCTCTGCCTTACGTCAAATTCGGCGACTCGCGGTCGGCCCGAGTGGGTGACTGGGTGATCGCCATCGGCAATCCATTCGGCCTCAATGGCACAGTCACCTCGGGCATCATTTCGGCGGTCTATCGCAACACCGGCTCGGGCACAGCCTATGACCGCTATCTGCAGACCGACGCATCGATAAACCGCGGCAATTCCGGTGGCCCGATGTTCGACATGAAAGGTCAGGTGATCGGGATCAACAATGCCATCTTCTCGCCCACCGGCGGCAGCGTCGGCATTGGCTTTGCCATTCCCGCGGAGATTGCCGCGCCCATCGTCGAACAGCTCAAGAATGGCCAGTCGATCGAACGCGGCTATCTGGGTGTGCGCATCCAGCAGCTCAACGAGGACCTCGCGGATTCGCTGGGCATCCCCCACAACAAGGGCGAATTCGTCCAGGCGGTGGAACCCGGTGGCGCCGCAGCCTCTGCCGGGATCAAGCCCGGCGATGTCGTGCTTACAGTCGCAGGCAAGGAAGTCAGCCCCGAGCAATCCCTTTCCTACCTCGTCGCCAACACTGCACCGGGCAGCCGCATTCCCATCGAAATCGTGCGCAATGGCAAGCGCATGACTGTGACGGCGACTGTCGGCAAACGACCGACCGAAGAGGAACTGGCACAGAACACCTTTGGCCAGGACCAGGATCAGGACGAAAATGCCTACAACCAGACGCCGCAAAAACAGGGTGAAGGCCTTGCCGAAAAGACGCTTGGCCTGTCGGTCCTGCCCCTGACGCCACAAATCGCCCGGCAGCTTGGCGCGAGCGAAGGCACACAGGGGCTGGTGATTACTGTTGTCGATCCGTCCTCCGATGCCGGTTCCAAGGGGCTGCGGCGCGGCGACATTATCCTTTCGGCGAATTATCGCGACATCAGCACAGTTGCCGGGCTGGAGGAAGCAATCAACGCCGCCAAGAGCTCGAGCCGCTCGGCAGTATTGCTACGCATCCAGCGCCGCGGCCAGCCGGCGACTTACGTGCCGATCCGGATTCGCTGAATTGCGTTTAGAGTAAAACGCCAATTTTCTGAATCACCCCAGCACTCGCTCACCCAGAGCCTGTCGAAGCGTACTGCGCAGCGACAGGGCGTGGCGCGACATCCTTCGACAGGCTCAGGATGAGCAGAGTGGTTTGGGCCTTCCGGTACCTTGCCTTAAATCAAAAATCGGAGCGCGGATCGCGTTTGGTTGTGGAGCCGCCGCGCCGGACGGTGGGCCGGTCGGGCTCTTCACCGCCGAAATCTGGCTGCGGGTCGGCCGGTTCGAGGCCGCCGTTATCGAAGGGCACTTGCTCGTAGGGTGGTTCACCCGGCCCGGTATCGCGCCGGCCACGCCCCGGTCCCACCATGTTGCCATTTTCGTCCATGTAGTAATAGTCGTCGGGATTGCCTCCAAGATTGGCTTCGTCGTCGGGCTCGAGCTGCCAATCCGGCAATTTGAGATCGGTATCGAACTTTTCGACAGGCCGCGATGCGACGGCAACGCGCATGAAGGAGGCAAAGGCCTTGGCCGGCGCATGGCCGCCCTGCAGACCCGCAACCGGCTTCGCATCGTCACGGCCCATCCAAACACCCGTGGTAATCCCGCTCGAAAAACCGAGAAACCAGCCATCCTTGTTGGAGCTGGTCGTGCCTGTCTTGCCGGCAACCGGCCGGCCGATTTGCGCCGCCTTGCCCGTGCCGGTCGCCACGGCGCTCTGCAGCAGGTCGGTAATTCCAGCTGCAACATAGGGGGGCACGAGCAATTGCTGCGGCGGGGTCGGACGGGTGAAAAGCACTCTGCCGTCTGTCGTCGTGACCTTGGCAATGCCATAGGGTTCGATAGCATTGCCCTTGGCCGAAACCGCGGCAAAAGCGCGTGTCATGTCGATCAGCCGCACGTCGGATGTGCCCAGCACCATCGACGGCAAGGTGTTGACCGGCGTAGTGATGCCAAACCGCCGGGCAACGCCTGCAACCGCGCCGAAACCGACTTCGCTGCCCAATTTCGCCGCGACCGTGTTTTTCGAATAGGCGAATGCAGTGCGCACATCGATTTCACCCGCATAGGATCCGCCCGAATTGCGCGGGCTCCAGTCTCCGATCGTCACAGGTTCGTCGACCACCTTGTCGCCGGGTTTGTAGCCAGCTTCCAGCGCCGCGATGTAAACGAACAGCTTCCATGCCGATCCCGGCTGGCGCACCGAATTGACGGCACGGTTATAGTTCGACGTGACATAGTCCGTGCCACCCACCATGGCCAGGACCGCACCGTCGCGGTCCATGCTGACCAGCGCGCCCTGGGCGCCGGCTGGCACATTGGCCTTGATCGCCGCAGTGGCCGCACGCTGCATGGCAGGATCCAGCGTTGTCCAGACTTCGATCGGATCGGTGGTGTCCGACACGACCAGATCGAGCTGCGGCAGGGCCCAATCAGTGAAATAGCGCACGGCGTTCTGGCTCGATTCAGCTGCCAGGTGGACCGATGCCAGATCGGCGGATGCAGCCTGCTCCGCATTTATCGTGCCATTGGTTTGCATGACTTCCAGAACGGTCTTCGCCCGGTCGACAGCCGCCTTGGCGTCTGCAGTCGGCGAGAAACGCGAAGGCGCCTTGACGAGGCCTGCGATGATTGCCGCCTCGGGAAGCGAGATGGCAGTGCCTGGATGGCCAAAAAACTTGCGCGATGCGGAATCCACACCATAGGCGCCGCCGCCGAAATAGACCTTGTTCAGGTAGAGTTCGAGTATCTGGTTTTTGGAGAATTTCCATTCGAGCGCCATGGCCAGCACGGCCTCGCGCAGTTTCCGGTCAAGAGTCTTGCTGTTGTTGAGGAAGATATTGCGTGCCAGCTGCTGCGTGATGGTCGAACCGCCCTGCTTGAAGCGGCCGCTCTGAAACCGCACGAAAAACGAACGGGCAATGCCAATGGGATCGACGCCGGGGTGCGAGCGAAAGCGCCGGTCTTCCACGGAGACCATCGCGTCTTTCATTACGCTCGGAATTTCGTCGTAGGTCAGCCACTTGCCGTAACTTGGCCCCAGGGTGACCAGTTCGCTGCCATCGCGCGCGCGGACGACGACCATCTGCTGGCCAGCCGGACTGCTCTTGAGTTGTTCGTAAGTGGGCAAGGACTGCGCGGTTACGCCGACCGTGATCCCCAGCACAATCGCACCCAGCAGCGACAGGGCAAAACCCCAGACAAACAGCCGCCGGAAAAACCGGCCCAGCCGAGATCGCTGCTTGGCTCGCTTGCCGTTTCGCGGCGGCGGTGGCGGAGGCGTCTTCGGTCGCTCGGGCGGCGACCG
>JBFWSE010000170.1:0-6008 GCA_050248535.1 Novosphingobium sp. | reverse complement strand
ATTGGCCGCACTGTTGGGGAAGGCAATCGCTGCGGCAGAATCGAACTTGGCACGGCATTCGATAGCGCCAGTGACCGGATTTTTGCCCGCATCGAGCGCCAGCATGAAGCGCTGCTTGTCGACGTAGCCGGAAGCGTTGGTGTTTTCAGTAAAGCGGCCATAATTGAAGGCCACTTCGTACTTCCAGTCATCCATGAAAGTGCCGCGCAATCCGACGACTGCACGGTAGGTCTGGCGCAGGAAGCGTTCGTCGCGCGCACCCAGATCGCTGAGGTTGCGGGCGATGACAAATCGGTAGGAACCATTGAGAACTTGCGTAATGTCAGCCGCAGTAAGCACACCGCCCGTGCCCTGGCCTTCTCGTGTCGTTCGTGTTGCGTTGCAAGCTACGGTCAGGCTGGTGTTACAGCCAGAGGCCAGAATGGCATTGGTTAGCGTCGTGCGCGCATCCGCCGAGAGGAAGGGATTGTCGAGCCTCACGCGCTCGCGCAGGTCGAACTGGGTAAAAGTCCCCTGGATGGCCGATGCGCCGGCATTGCCACCGAAGGATACGATCCGGGTGTACTTTCCTTCCCAGAAGAGGTCGGCGGCTTCCGAGAATTCATAATGGCCGAGCATATTGAAATTGTAGCGGTCCTGCCTAGGCAAGGCCGTGAACAATACGCCTTCACGACCGGTCTGGCCATTGCCACCGAGAATCGAGCCGATCACACCGGTCCCGAGCCGCGTACCGGTCTGTTCAACCAGTGAGCCATTGTTCTGGAAGATATAGGTACAATTGTAAGGAGTCCCAGCCACAACACCGTTACTGGTGCCGATGCCGCAACGGGCGCCGATACCGGGCTGGGTAATCGGCACAAGGCCATTGACGTGGATCGAAGACTGACGGAAGTCTAGGCCATATTCGCGATCGAAGATCCCATCACTGCCGGAAGGATCCAGGTCGTTGGTATAGAAGCCATCCACCTGACGCGCCCAGGGAGCGTCAGAGGCATAGACCCGGTTCTGGTGCGCATAGTCGACCGAAAGCGTGATATTGCCGCGTCCGTCAGCGAAATTCTTGCCCCAGATGGCATCAAGATTGTAATTCTTGCCATAACCGCCCGGCGTCGAGACGCCGAATTTTCCGTTGGCTTCGATCCCGTCGAAATTCTTGCGCAGGACAAAATTGACCACGCCGGCAATAGCATCCGAACCATAAATCGAGGAATTGCCACCGGTAACGATATCGACGCGATCGACCAGATTGGCCGGGATCGTGTTGACGTCGACCGAGACGGCATTGCTCAGGATATCGGCGCCGACATGACGGCGGCCATTGACCAGGACCAGCGTACGGATAGTGCCCAGACCCCGCAGGTCGAGCAGGTTCAGGCCCGAGATACCAACGCCCAGGTTCGGGTTCTGCTGACCAC
Organism: Novosphingobium sp.; assembly: GCA_050248535.1. Lineage (GTDB taxonomy): Bacteria > Pseudomonadota > Alphaproteobacteria > Sphingomonadales > Sphingomonadaceae > Novosphingobium. The sequence goes on along the minus strand of JBFWSE010000170.1, from coordinate 4,593 downwards.
GGGTAGAGCGCAATTGCGGCATGTCGTTGAGCGCATCGCCGATGTTCGAGTGGCCTTGTTCGATGAAGGTGTTCTGCGAAATCGCAATGATCGGCACTGTCGATGCCAGATCGGGCCGGGCAATACGCGTGCCGGTAACAACGATGATGTTCTCCGCCGATTCGGAGTCGGATGCCGCCGATTCCGCGTCCTGCGCCAAGGCGGGCGCGGAAATCGCAGTGGCCGCCAGCATGGCGGCGGGAACAATTGCGGAGTGCCCGCGCAAGGCGGACTTTATCTTGCTGGAGTTCATTTTTCAGTCCCTTGTCTGGTGCCGGACTGCGCACCCTTTCCCGTCATCGGAAAGTGATGGCAGCCCCTGGCAAGCACAGCGACTTAGCGCCGCCACGCCCGCTCATGACCCCCTATTGACACCCCTGTAGGCAAAAACAATTGAAATTGCTCCACGGAAAGATTTTTCTCGATGCTGTGGCAATACTACAACACATATACTATCCACCTACTTGTCATGTTCTCGTTCGTCTCCGCGTCGCAGAAAGGGCATGAAGTCAGAAAGTCAAGGTTGTGCAACAAGATGATGGTCCAGCCGAAGCCGGAAATGCGGGCAGACGGCCCGTCAAACCCGATTGACCGGCCTTTGCCTCGGGTTTAATCGGATGGTTAAACCACTCGCGGAACAACCGCGAATTCCCATTTTCCAGCAAGAGGCAAGCAGCATGAAACTCGATTCTTCCATCGCCGCCGTGGTTACCGGCGCGGCTTCCGGTCTGGGCGCGGCGACGGCGCGCGCACTCGCGGCAAAGGGCGTCAAGGTCGCCATCTTCGATCTGCAGAAGGAGAAGGGCGAGGCCATGGCCCAGGAAATCGGCGGGATTTTCTGCGAAGTGAACGTCATGGACGATGCCTCGGTCGATGCGGGTCTCGAAAAGGCGCGTGCGGCGCATGGACAGGAACGGGTCCTGGTCAATTGCGCCGGCACGGCCAATGCGATCAAGACCATCAGCCGCGACAAGGAAACCGGCGCGGTCAAGCATTTCCCGCTCGATGCCTTCACTTTCATCGTCAATCTCAACCTGATCGGCACGTTCCGCTGCATCGCCAAGTCGTCGGCGGGCATGGTGACGGCAGATGCGATCGACGAAATGGGACAGCGCGGAGTGATCATCAACACCGCCTCGGTCGCGGCCGAGGATGGCCAGATCGGCCAGGCCGCCTATTCGGCCTCCAAGGGCGGTGTGGTCGGCATGACGCTGCCTATCGCCCGCGACCTGATGAACGAGGGCATCCGCGTCAACACCATCCTGCCCGGCATTTTCGAAACGCCTTTGATGCGCGCGCTGCCCGAAAAGGCGCAGGAGTCGCTGGCCGCCTCCGTCCCTTTCCCCAAGCGCCTGGGCAAGCCCGAGGAATATGCCGCCCTGGCTTTGGCCATGATCGAGAATGATTACTGGAATGGCGAAGACGTGCGGCTCGACGGCGCAATCCGCATGGCGCCGCGCTGACCGTGCTTTCGGAAGCTCACACCTTGTTCCCCTCCCGCTTGCGGGAGGGGCCAGGGGTGGGCGAATCCTGTCGGCACGGCGCTACGCCAGACCGGCACACCCACCCCCAACCGCTGGCGCTTCGCGCCGCCTGCGACTCCCTGCACGCGGGAGGGGAGTAGATGGCGGAAGCCGACCTCACCGCTCCGCCCGGCGCGCGCGACAAGCTGCTTGAGACAGCAAGCGCGATCATGCGCGAGGGCGACGTTGTCGATATCTCCCTGTCGGAGCTCAGCTTGCGCGCCGGGCTGAATTCGGCGTTGGTCAAATATTACTTCGGCAACAAGGCGGGACTCCTGAAGGCCCTGCTCGACCGCGACTGGCAAGCCATAGTCAGCTCTGTCGATGCTTTGGTGGCGAAAGACGGTTGGGATCCGGAAGCCAAGCTGCGGCGCCACATCTCCAAGGTGGTCGATACCTTCTATACCGTACCCTACCTCAACCGCCTCACCATGCGCCTGGTGCGCGAAAGCGACGACACAGAGGCGCGGCGCATCGCCGACCACTACCTGTCGCCCATGTACCGCGCCTACGAACAACTGATCGGCGATGGCGTCCGGGCCGGTGCATTCCGCCCGGTCGACCCGCAGCTGTTCTATTTCACTGTTACTGGCGCAGTCGACCGGTTCTTTTCCGCCCGTCTGGTGCTGCGCCACTGCTTCGGCCAGGACACATTGACCGAGGAACTGCGCGACCGCTATCGCGAGCACACCATCGACATCATCATGGCTGGCATCCTTGCGCACTAAAAAACCGATTGACTGGCATATCGGCGTGATCGGCGGATCGGGCCTGGCCGAAGGCATCGGGCTGGATGATGCGCAGGAGATCGAGGTCTCCAGCCCCTTCGGAGAGCCTTCGGGGCCGGTCGTGCTCGGCCGGCTGGGGGGTGTCAAATTCACTTTCCTCGCGCGCCACGGCAAAGGTCACCGCATTCCGCCCGGCCAAGTCAACTACCGCGCCAATGTGGATGTCCTCAAGCGATGCGGCGTCACCGATCTGCTGGCGATATCCGCTATTGGCTCGCTGCGCGATGAAATGGCGCCGGGGCATTTCGTCGCGGTCGATCAGTTCATCGACCGCACCCAGGGCCGCGAGCGAAGCTTCTTCGGGCCCGGCCTGGTGGCCCATGTCTCGCTGGCGGATCCCGTCTGCCCGCGCCTGCGCAAGCTGGCGAGTGAAGCCGCGAAGGGCGTCGGCGCGAAAGTGCACAAGTCGGGCTGCTACATCGCCATCGAAGGACCGCAGTTTTCGACCCGGGCGGAAAGCCACCTCTATCGCAGCATGGGCGCCGATGTCGTCGGCATGACGGCCATGCCCGAAGCGCGGCTCGCGCGCGAGGCGGAACTGCCCTATGCCATGCTGGCCATGGTCACCGACTATGACTGCTGGCGCGAAGACGAGGCCGGCGTGGAAGCCGCGGACGTCTTTGCCGTGATGCATGCCAATGCCGAGCTTGCCCGCGCCGCCGTGCGGGCGCTTGCCGCGGCGCTGCCTGGCGAACGCAAGGCCAGCCCGATCGACCACGCGCTGGACCACGCTTTCGCCACCTCTCCCGATGCGCGCGACCCGCGGCTGGCCGCCATGCTCGATGCGGTGGCGGGCAGGGTGTTGGCGCGGGGAAATCCGGGACAGGATTGAAGGCCTGCTCCAATGCGCGACGCCCGCCCAACCGGTGTGGCTGGACGGGCGCTTTGGTACGCTGCAGGCAGGCTGGCTCAGCCGCCCTTGTTGTTAACGAAGGCGTCGCTGATCGAACAGGCCGCCGGGCCGAGAATGACCACGAACAACACCGGCAGAATGAACAGGATCAGCGGTATGGTCATGATCGCGGGCAGACGTGCGGCCTTTTCCTCGGCGCGCATCATGCGCTCGTTGCGGAATTCGGCTGAGAGCACCCGCAGCGCCGAAGCAAGCGGTGTACCGTAGCGCTCGGTCTGGATCATGGTCGTGACCACGCCGCGCACCGATTCCAAATCGACACGATGGGCAAGATTCTCGAAGGCCATGCGCCGTTCGGACAGAAATGACAGTTCGATCGAAGTCAGCGCGAATTCGTCTCCCAGTTCGGGATAGGCGCGGCCCAGTTCCTTGGCGACGCGATTGAACGCAGCGTCGACGGTAAGGCCGGCTTCGGCGCAGATCACCAGAAGGTCGAGCGCGTCGGGCAGGCCCTTGCGGATACCCTTGGTGCGCTTGCCGATCAGGTTGCCGAGATAGATTTCCGGTCCCTTGTAGCCCGCGCCGAGCATGGTGGCGAAAGCGAAGACCTTTTTCATGCTGCCCCAATCGGGGAAAACATTGAATACGAACAGCGCCAGCGCAGCAATCAGGCCGAGCGCAATCGGCAGCACCATCCGCGCCAGCAATACGTAGAAGGCATATTCCTTCTGGCGGATGCCCGCCTGCGCCAGCTTCTGCTGGATCATCTTGAGCTGGCTGTCCTGCAACACCTTGAGCTTGGCCATGGTGTCGCGGATCTTGTCGGTCGTCTCGCTCTTGCGGACGAGGCTCGCCCGCTTTCTCGCTGACGAAGTGACGATACCCGCCTTGAGCTGTTCGCGCCGGGCGTTGAGCGCCTTGACGCGCTTGGCCATGGGATCGCGAACCGTGATCGCGGTATAGATTGCGAACATCACGGCAAAAGCGGCAACGGCTGCCAGCACGGACCCGACGGCAATGACGTCGAAGCCGAGAATGGTTGGTCCGGGCGGTGTCCTCATCATGATATCTGCTTCCCCCGCCTAGACTTCGAAACTGACCATCTTGGCCATGATGCCTGCGCCGATCGTCATCCAGACCAGCCCGCCCAGACCAGCGACCATCAGCCGCTCGTCTTCGAAAAAGCCGCCGATGTAGGCGGGGTTGATCCAGTAGATCATCCCGAAGACGACGAACGGCAGCGCACCGACGATATAGGCCGAGGCCTTGGATTCGGAGCTCAGCGCCTTGATCTTGAGCTTCATCTGGGCGCGCTTGCGTAACACGTCGGCCAGGTTCGAGAGCGTTTCCGCCAGGTTACCACCGGTCTCGCGCTGGATCGCCAGCGTGA
>JBFWSE010000169.1:0-6013 GCA_050248535.1 Novosphingobium sp. | reverse complement strand
GGCTTTGGCGTGTGTTGCGGTTGAAAGCAAGGGCGCGGCGCTTGCCAGTCCCCGTCTGTCCCCGTAAGCCGCCGCAATTCCTCAACCAAGCAGACAGAGTCCGCGCTTGCCCTTTCTCACGCCTTTCGAATGGATGATCGCCAAGCGATACATGCTCCCGGGTCGCGGGGAGGCCTTCATAGCACTGGTGGCGGGCATCAGCCTGGTGGCGGTGGCGCTGGGGGTTGCGGCGCTGGTCATCGTCATGAGCGTGATGAACGGATTTCGCGCCGAGCTGTTCGACAAGATCGTCGGTTTGAATGGCCATGCCATCATCCAGGCATATGGCGGTAGGCTGGAGAACTGGCAGGAAGTCCTGCAGGACGTAAAGGCGACGCCGGGCGTTGTGCGCGCGAGCCCCTTGATCGAGCAGCCGCTGCTCGCGACATTCAACGGCCGGGTGGAAGCAATCCTTGCTCGCGGCAATACCCAGGACGACATTCAGCGACTGCGACCGCAAGTGAAGAGCGGCAACATAGCCGAACTGCAATCCGATGCCGGCAATGTCGCAATCGGCGCCAGGCTTGCCGAGAATCTCGGGGTCGAGGTTGGCGATACGCTCACTATCATCAATCCGCAGGGCCAATCGACCCCATTCGGCACGGTGCCTCGCCAGGTCGCCTATCATGTCTCGGCCATCTTCGAGATCGGCGTCTACGACTATGATCAGGCATTCGTGGTCATGCCGATCCCCGACGCACAGACCTTGCTGCTGACTGGCGATTCGATCGGCATGATCGAAGTGAAGACGGACGACCCCGATAATGTCTCCGAATTGCTCGCGCCTCTCGCGCAGAAGCTGGCGGGAAGGGCGGTGATTTCCGACTGGAAAACAATCAATGCTTCACTGTTCGAGGCCTTGTCTGTCGAGCGGGTTGCCATGTTCGTAGTACTGTCGATCATCGTGCTGGTGGCGGTGTTCAACATCCTTTCCTCGCTGATCATGCTGGTGCGCGCCAAGACGCGCGACATTGCCATCCTGCGCACCATGGGGGCGACGCGGCGGTCGCTGCTCAAGATTTTCGTGACCGCGGGCTTCCTGATCGGTGCGCTGGGTACCGCGGCGGGGCTGGTGCTGGGCTTCGTCTTCCTGTTCTTCCGCCAGTCCGTTGTGCGCGGCGTGGAAATTGTAACCGGGCAAAACCTGTGGGATCCCTCAATCCGGTTTCTCACCGAATTGCCCAGCCGCAGCGATCCCGTCGAGATCGTGACGATTTCCATCATGGCCTTGGCATTCAGTTTCCTCGCCACGCTCTACCCGGCATTCCGCGCGGCGAGCACCGATCCGGTGCAGGTGTTGCGCTATGAGTGACATGGCTGGCAACGCGGTGGTCCGCGTGCGCGGATTGACGCGCAGTTTCGAACAGGGCGGCGTCACTATCGATGTGTTGCGCGGAATCGATTTCGCGGTCCGCCCGGGCGAGATCGTTGCCTTGCTCGGACCCTCGGGCTCCGGCAAGTCCACCATGTTGCAGGCGATCGGCTTGCTCGAAGGCGGATTTGGCGGCAGCATCGAAGTGGCGGGAACCGACGCAACCAGTCTGAACGGCGACGATCGCACAACGCTGAGGCGCAATCATGTTGGCTTCGTCTATCAGTTCCATCACTTGCTGCCCGACTTCAATGCGCTCGAAAACGTGGTGTTGCCGCAGATGATTGCCGGGCACCCCCGGATGGAGGCGGAACAGCGCGCGCGCGAACTGCTGGAGGCGCTCGGCCTTGGCGCGCGGCTCGATCACCGGCCCAGCCAGCTTTCCGGCGGCGAACAGCAGCGCGTGGCCGTAGCGCGGGCGCTGGCAAATAAGCCGGATATCGTCCTGGCAGACGAACCCACCGGCAATCTCGACGAGGCGACGGCTGACCGGGTATTCGGAGAATTCGTCAAGCTGGTGCGCGGCGAGGGTTCCGCTGCATTGGTTGCAACGCATAACGAGCGGCTGGCCGAAAAGATGGACCGGGTGGTGCGATTGCACGAAGGCAGGCTGGAATAGATACCTTCTGCCGGTTCGCATTGAATAGTGCTGAAAATGTACCCATATTCGCAAGCATCGAAACGCAAAGCGGAAAGGATGCGCTCATGAGCGGATCGCCTCCCACATTCGGCACCGATCCTAGCCTGCACGGCGAAGTGAACTGGGATGACGCTGCCGCACTCCATCGCCGCGATGATGGCGGCGGTTTGCTTTACGATATGAAAGCGGTCCACCGGGGGACTCTGGCCGAAGTAGTGCGGCATTTCATGTTGCTGCCCGAAGCGGATCGCAGATCCTACGTCATCGAGAAAGCCGGCGATCACCGGCTGGATTGGGCAGAAGTGGCCGAGCTTGCCGCCCGGCCGGACTATCCGGGCTGACCTGGCGTGCCAACAATAACCGATTTCACGGCGACTTTGCCCAATGGCGAAAGCGCTAGCCTGGCCGATAAAGCAGGCAAGGTGCTGCTGGTCGTCAATACTGCCAGCAAATGCGGTTTCACCCCGCAATACGAGGGGCTGGAAGCTCTGTGGCGCAAGTATCGGGACCGGGGTTTCGAGGTCATCGCGTTCCCCTGCAACCAGTTCGGCGGGCAGGAGCCAGGCAATGCTGAGGAAATCGCCTCATTCTGTTCGCTCAACTACGATGTCTCTTTCCCGGTGATGGGCAAGATCGAGGTGAATGGGGAGGGCGCGACGCCGCTTTACCGCTGGCTTAAGGAGCAGGCCCCCGGGGTGCTGGGGACGCAGCGGATCAAGTGGAATTTCACCAAGTTCCTGATCGGTCGCGATGGCAAGGTCGTACGCCGCTATGCGCCTACGGACAAGCCGGCGAAGCTGGAACGCGATATCGAAGCGCTGCTGTGAGCGACGGCCGGGCGCGATGACTCTGCTGCAAAAGGCCGCCGACTTTTTCGCCGGCGGATTCGATTTTATTGGCCGAACTTTTGCACGGCATGGCACGTTCGCCTTTCTCGATGCCAGGCAGGAAGAGCTGGGCGGGGTAGAGCGGATGGACCTGGCCGCGGCAATCTATGCCTGTGCCGCTATCAAGAGCGATTTCACATTCGTCCAGATTGGCGCCTACGACGGAAAATCCGGCGATCCGTTGGGCGAATGCATCCGTAAGCTCGGCTTGCGCGGCGTGCTGGTCGAGCCTCAGCAGGCGGCGTTCGACGCGCTTCGGGCCCATTATGCCGATCAGCCGCAACTGGCCTTCGAACGCGCGGTGATTGCCGCCGAGGACGGTAGCGCCCGGTTCTATCGCGCCGATCCGGACTTCTGGCGGCAGCATATCAAGCTGGGCGGCAGCGGCGGCGAAGTGGCCTCGCTCGATCCGGGCCATGTGCGCCGTCATGTCGCGCAGTTTGGGGGCGAGCGGCTCGCTTCGCGCGAGGAGGCCTATCTTCGCTGGGACGACCTGCCAGCGCTGACCTTGGGAACATTGCAGGCGAAGCACGGGATCGGCGCGCCCGATCTCATCCAGATCGATGCCGAAGGATTCGATTACGAGATCCTGAAAATGATCGACTGGTCACAACGGCCCGCACTCATTCACTACGAGACGCTGCACCTTGCCGTGCCGGAGCGGATCGCTGCCTGGCAGTTGCTTCGCGACAAGAGTTACAAGCTCTATGAGACCGACAGCTACAACACTCTGGCGATCAGGGTTCCGATTGTCTGACCCACATCCGTCTGTGCTGAGCTTGTCGAAGCATCGTTGTTTACTTCTGGTCTGGTGCGCAACCGTCTGAAGAAAGAAGCAGTCCTTCGACGAGCTCAGGACAGCCGGGCATATGGTGTGGTGAAGCGGGCCCGGTCAGCCGGCGAGGTCGGAGAGATCGTCGGGATTGATCGTGGCGACGGCGGCCTTGAGTTCGTCGATGCTGGCCGCCTTGCCTTCGGCTTCGACCATGAATCGGTCGGCAACGACCACGCCGAATTTGCCGCGGTTGGAGGACTTGTTCCATTTTTCGGTCTGCATGTGGCCATTGACCGTGCCGGTGCGCTCATAGCCGTCGGCGTCTTCCCGGCTCTGCGAGACGCCCAGGGCGCCGGCGACACCCGCCAGCGCCCCGAATCCTGTCATGTCCGTGATGCGGAGTTTGAAATTGTTGTCGCCCGAAGTGTAGGTGCCTTCTGCCTGACTGCCACCAACTGCCGCGCCCACGGTTTCCTGCGCGGTGCGCTGATAGGAACCGATGGCAGGCGGCATCAGCGCCTGCATCTTGGCGGCATCGACCGGCGGGGTCTTGCCGTTGAAGGAATTTTCGGCCTGTTTGCTCATCTTTTCGATCTTGCCGGTGTCAATCTTGGTGCCGCCGGGAAGGGTAAGCGTTCCGCCACCCGTATCGTTGCTGCCGATCCGCCCCATCCCGGACATGGCGCCATAGCCGACAGCGCCAGTGATCGCGGCGGTAATCGGCGTGACAAGGATAGCCGCGAAGAAGGCGCAGACGATAATCACGGCCACATAGCCTACCGACTTTTCCTGCGGGACTTTCATCATCGGAGCGGCGCCGGTGTAGTAGAGATAGAGGCTGTACAGCCCGAGAATACCGAAGACGCCGAGCATGGGAACCAGGCTGAAAATGCCCACGGCCCACGCCGCAGTGCCGCCATAGGCGACCAGTTTGAAGGCATTGGCCTTGTTCGCCTGTCCATCGAACTTGGGCGCAAGCCAGTCGGCGATGAAGGCCAGGATGAAGACCATGGCCACGCCGACGCCGAAGCTCACTACAGCGGTTACCAGCGATGCGACCAGTGGCGGCCGGTAGCTATAGCCAAAGGCCCCGTAACCGAAGACCTGGCTGCCAATAAGCGATGCAATCGGCCCCAGAGCCACCAGCGGCAGCACATAGCCCATCAGGATTTCGCCCTGAGTCTTGGTCTCGGCCTCGATCTTGGGCCACTCATCCTTGGGGGTGAGGATGATCGACTTTGCGCGTTCGAAAATCCCCTTTGCGGCGTTTTCCAGATTGGGGTCCATTGTCCCGGTGCTCCTATGTTTCCGCGAGGCGGCGGATTGGAGCATAATAGCAAAATATTGCAAGTTTTATGCCCTGATTTCCCCAGCTGCCCGAAACCGCCCGCTTGATCGGCGACGGGCGAGACGGCTAGCCTTGGCGCATGGCCTTTTCCCGCTTCGTCCCGCTTCGAGTCACATCCAGCTATACGATGCTCGAAGGCGCGATCGACCCCAAGGCGATTGCCAAGCTGGCCAGGGATCGCGGCTTCCCGGCCATCGCCATCACCGATCGCAACGGTCTTTATGCCTCGGTCGCCTTTGCCTCCGCCTGCCGCGACAGCGGCATTCAGCCGCTAATCGGCGTCATGCTGGCGGTTGCGAGGCCCGGTGCATCGGAGGCGGGCGGGCCTATCGACTGGCTGGCGCTTTACGCCCAGAACGAGACGGGCTGGCTCAACCTGTGCGACCTTGTCAGCCGCGCGCATCTCGACCGGCCGCTGGAACTGGAACCGCATGTTCCGTTTGAAAGTCTCGCGGGCCACAGCGAAGGTCTGATCGCGCTGACCGGATCGGGAGAAGGGGCGCTGGCCAGGCTGCTGGCCGATGGCAAGGCCGAAGCCGCACGGGATTACCTTGCCAGTTTGCAGGCGCTGTTCGGCGACAGGCTCTATATCGAACTGTCCCGTGGCGACGATGCCATTGCCTCGGCGGCCGAGGACGGGCTGATCGATCTGGCCTATGCGGCGGACGTGCCGCTGGTGGCGACCAATCCGGCCTGTTTCGCCGAACCCCAGTTCCACGCCGCGCACGATGCCATGCTGTGCATCGCCCATTCGACGCATATCGATGCGGCCGACCGCCCGCGTTCGCCTCGCGAGGCCTGGGTCAAGAGCGGGCCGATGATGCAGGAGCTGTTTGCCGACTTGCCCGAAGCGCTCGCCAATACGCTGGTGATCGCGCAGCGCTGCGCCTTTGCGCCGCCCAAGCGCAAGCCGATCCTGCCCAGCCTTGCCGGCGATCAGGAAGGCGAGGCG
>JBFWSE010000168.1:0-6073 GCA_050248535.1 Novosphingobium sp. | reverse complement strand
ATGGACATCTGGAAAAAGTTCTCGAAGTACACGCCCATGCCGCCAAAGAAGCTGGTCAGCATGGCCGACGTCGGGCCGAACACCAGAAGAAACACCAGCAGGCCAAGCGCCAGAACCACGTTCAGGGTAGAGAGCATTTGAATGCCCTTGGCCAAGCCCGAAACGGCCGACAGAGTATAGACCGCGACAAGCGCCATGACGACCACGGCCTGTGTGGCAAAATTATCGGGGATGCCGGTCAAGGCGCTCAGGCCATAGGACATCTGCAGACCGAGGAAGCCGATCGGCCCGACGGTGCCCGCGACCACGGCAATGATGCAGCTTGCATCCGCAATCAGCCCGATCGGACCGTTGATCGCACGGTCGCCGAACACGGGATAGAGCAGCGTGCGCGGTGCCAGCGGCAGGCCCTTGTCGTAGTGGTAATGCATGAGCATCACGCCCGAGAGCGAACCGAGGATTGCCCAGGCAAGAAACCCCCAATGCAGGAAGCTCTGCGCCATGGCGATGTTTGCACGCGCTTGCAGATCGGCTGGCGCATCGCCGAACAGTGGCGGTGTAGACAGGAAATGCGCGATGGGCTCGCCCGCCGCCCAGAACACCCCACCGCCTGCCAGCAGTGTGCACATAATCATCGACGCCCAGTTGAAAGTCTTGAACTCAGGCAGGGGCAGCCCGCCAAGTTTTGCACGGCCGCCGGGTAGGACGCAGAGGACGAGGCTGATCAAGAAAGTTGCAAGCAGCAGAATCTGCCAGTAAAGGCCGAAATAGCGAGCCGAGACCGCAAAACCCCAATCGACCGCTGCCGAAAGCCCGTCGATATCGATCAGCGCATAAAGGCAGAATATCAGGATGAACCCGCCGGACAGTGCGAACAGCGGTCTGTTGACCCGGTGCAATGCGCCGCGCCTCTCTTCCATTGAAATGTCTGTCATGTCGTTCCTCCCTGAACGTCAAATTGGGGGCCGCGCCGCTTAGCTTGCGGCGAAACGGGTGGTTGTCCGTGGCATCTCGGCCGGACCGAAGCTGATGTCGAAGAAGCGGAGCCAATTGCCGCCCATCACGCCGTCGATGGTGGACGGGTCCAGACCGGCAGCCTTCAGCCCGGCGCGCAGGTTTCCGAAATCTCGATTGTCGTTGAACCAGCCAGGCATTGGTGGAAAGCCAGCTGCTTCGGCACTGCCTTCGCCATAGTCAACATTCTTGGTCCAGCGCCCGATGCGCATCCATTCGACAACGCTGTCCGGCTGATCCTGGCAGAGGTCCGTGCCAATCCCTACCTGGCCCGGCCCGACCAGATCCAGCGCCCGTGCCGCCATATCGCACCAGTCCTGAAGCGTGCAGGCGCTGCCGTCCTTCAGGTGATGAGGATACACCGACAGGCCCAAAAAACCGCCCGAAGCGCCCAGTGCGCGCAAGAGCGTGTCGGACTTGTTGCGAAGCGCCGGATGCCAGCTGTAGGGGTTCGCGTGGCTGATGGTGATCGGCCGGGTCGAATGTTCGATCGCATCCCGCGTCGAGCGCTCGGCGGAATGGCTCATGTCGACCACCAGGCCGACGCGGTTCATCTCGGTCACTACTACCCGACCCATGCGGGTCAAGCCGCTGTCCACAGTCTCATAGCAACCCGAGGCCAGCAGCGACTGGTTGTTGTAGGTCAGTTGCATGAAGCGCAGGCCAAGGGTGTGCAGCACCTCGACCAGCCCGATATCGTCCTCGATGCAAGACGGGTTTTGCGAACCAAAGAAGACGGCAGTGCGGCCAGTGTCGCGGGCACGCTGTACGTCGGCGGCAGTGCGGCCGTGAAAAATCAGGTCGGGGAACATCTCAAACCAGCGGTTCCAGCGCTCGATCACCTGCACGGTTTCGCGGAAGGTTTCGTGGTAGGTGATGGTCGCGTGGACCGCATCCACGCCGCCCGCGCGCAGCTGGCGGAAGATCTTCTCGGACCAGTTCGCGTATTGCAACCCGTCGATCAGCGGCTTCATGCCGGTGCCCCCGCCGCGACGTACGCGGTCTTCATGCTCGTGTAGAATTCAGCTGCGTAGCGCCCCTGTTCGCGAGGGCCGAAGCTGGATGCGCCGCGCCCGCCAAAAGGCACATGGTAATCGGTGCCGGCAGTGGGCAGATTGACCATCACGCAGCCGGCCCGCATATTTGCGCGGAAATGGCCGGCGCGTGCCAGGCTGCGGGTCATGATCCCAGCTGTCAAACCGAACGGGCTGTCATTGGCGATGGCGAGCGCTTCGGCGTAGCTGTCGGCCTTTATAATACAGGTGATCGGCGCGAACATCTCCTCGCGGTTGACAGTCATGTCGTTTCGCGTGCTGGCAAAGACGGCGGGGGCCATGAAAAAACCTTCAGTCTCGCGCTGCAGCCGCTCGCCGCCGCACAAAAGCTCTGCGCCTTCGGCACGCCCCTTGGCGATGTAGGCCAGGTTCTGGGTAAGCTGGGTGTCGCTGACCACCGGGCCGATCTGGGTGCCGTCCGCCAGCGCATGGCCGACCTTCAGCGTCTCGGCCGCAGCGACCAGCCGTTCGACGAAGGCATCGTGAATGGCGGAATGCACGATCAGGCGGCTGGCGGCGGTGCATTTCTGCCCGGTGCCGCCAAAAGCCGCGTTCGCCGCATGGGCCACGGCTAGGTCCAGATCGCAATCTTCCATGATAAGCATAGGGTTCTTCGACCCCATTTCCATCTGCACTTTGGTCATGTTCATCATGGCCGAGGCCGCGATGCCACGGCCCACGCCGACAGAGCCGGTAAAGCTGATCGCGTCCACCGCGGAACTTTCGACCAACCGTTGCCCGACATCGCGCCCGGACCCGAGTACCATATTGAACAGGCCCGGCGGGATGTCCTGACGCGCGATGATCTCAGTCAGGGCGACGGCGCTGGCGGGAGTCAGGTTGGCCGGTTTCCAGACCACGGCGTTGCCGAAGGCCAGCGCCGGGGCGATCTTCCAGGCAGGCGTGGCCACCGGAAAATTCCACGGGCTGATAATCGCCACCACGCCCACCGGTTCGCGGCGCACATCGATTTCGATGCCGGGGCGCACACTCTCGGCCAGATCGCCCTGATTGCGCAGGGATTCCGCCGCAAAGTAGGTAAAGAACTGACCGGCGCGATAGACCTCACCCCTGCCTTCGGCCGCTGGCTTGCCCTCCTCGCGGGCGATGATGCGGCCGATCTCTTCGGCGCGCGCCATCAACTCGGTGCCGATTGACATCAAGACGTCGTGCCGTTTCTGGATGCCTGCCGCCCACCAGATCCGTTGCGCCCGCCGTGCAGCCAGCAGAGCTTGGTCCAGTTGATCGGCGCTGGCCTGGTCGTAGTCGCCGATCAGGTCCGACAACTCCGAAGGATTGCGGTTCTCGATCCTCGAACTGCCGGGAAGCCAACGGCCCTCGATGTACAGATGTGGATTCTGGGTCATGGCCACATTCTTTCCTATGCATGTCGTGTAGGGCGCGGTAAGAATTCAGGCAATCTTAAAGTTCTGTAGAAAATTTCAGGGAAACTGAAATGAAGCTCGAGATGCTGCGCGTGTTCCAGGCTGCCGCCGAGAAGGGCACGCTTTCGCGCGCTGCCGAGGCGCTGGGGAGGACGCCGTCAGCTGTCTCGATGATGCTATTGCAACTTGAACAGGAGGTTGGGGGACCCCTGTTCGAAGCGGGCCGCAAGAGCCGCCTGACACCCTTGGGCCTTCTGGTGCTGGAGGAAAGCCGACGTGCGAACCAAGCCTTTGACCGTAGCGTTGGAGCGATCCGCCGTTATGCGACTTCAACGGGCGGGTACGTGCGGATCGCGGCCGTACCCTCCGCAACGATCAGTCTTCTGCCCCCGGTCATCCTCCAGTTCCGCCGCGAGCGACCCGACGTCCGACTGGAAATCAACGACGTGGATAGCGCCGCCGTGCGCCGGCGTATCGAGCGAGACGAGGCTGATATCGGCATCGTCTCCGCGGCGCCGGAAAATGCGAACGAAGGATTTCTCATCGAACGGACGCCCCTGGGCATTGTCTGCCGCGCTGGCGGCGCCATCGCCGGCGCGGCTGAGGCTGGGCAGTTGAGCTGGTCGCTGCTTGAACTTGAACCGATGATCGCCAACCCGCTTTGCGCGATGGTCAAAAGCCCTTCCGTCGAACGGCTGCTTGGACACGCAGGCCTCGAATCGCGCAATACCACGGCGCTGCTGGCCTTTGTTCAGGCAGGGCTCGGGGCCACGATCCTGCCAGAAAGCGCGATTCTCGTCACGGGCGGCGCACTGTCATTCGTGCGGCCGCGCGACCCTTGCGCTTATCGCAATCTGATGAAGATTCGCCAGACTCCGCGCCCCGTCACCCCAGCTGTCGAAGCGTTCTGGAATAGCCTTCAAGTGTTGTCCGGCTGATTGTGCGGCGACTAACCGACCATTGCCAGTCGCTCGACCCGTTTCGCTTGTCGGTAATAGTTGATTGAACCCATACCCGAACCACTGAACATTTACATGGATTTCTTGCGCGCAAGACAATCAGGTGTGCGCCCGTGGCGAACCCGAACCACAATGTCAGCCGTGACGCCTCTGCGCGCCCCTACCGGTGCCTTTCGGCGCGCGATGTCATCCGAGTAGGTGTCACTACCGTGGAAGTGGACGTATTGTGGTCGCTACCGGGTTTCGGCAGGATTTCTCGTTTCTCGGGGGGGTGCGCCCTTCCCTTGACCGGAATATCGAGGCAACTCGGCCGCCTCGCTTTGATGGCAGCCACGGCCGCAAGGCCTAGCGCTTCGCGGGCTGGAAGCTGGTCGCTCGATCCCTCGCCGAGCGGTTTCTGGCTCGGTTGCGCCGAAGAGCTCGTAGCATTTCGGTGTCCGGAGCCTTTGCCTGTAGTTCGATGATTGTGATCGCTACATTTACGGTCGAGTTCCCGCTGCCGATGACAAGCACCGGCTTGCCTGCATACGCGTCGCGCTCCGCTCCCACCATGTCAGAATTTCATAGGCATTCGATTAGACGCTACGCCTCGCCCGATACCGCGAGGCCATCGACCCCTATTCGGATCGGTTCTGACCAAGTTCCTGAAGCATCGACTACCCCGGCTTCGTCGCCATATCTAACGCGAAAGGCGCTTCCGCGCGACGTTCATTCGGCCACTGTGGGATCACGTCGGCTCGTACAAGCTAACCCTGCCCTTGAAGGTGATTGCACCGACGTTTCGCATGATGTGAGCCACGCGCAACTGTGGCGATCGAGACGACAAAAGGCTAGGCTGCGCTCAAAAATTACCGAAGCGCATTGGGGACAGAGCTGAAATATCTAGCGACGATTTTCTCCCCATCGAAAGTTCTGCAACAAGCTTGCCAGCCATAGGACCCGGTCCGAAGCCGTGGCCGCTGAAGCCCGTCGCGACGAGCAGCCCGGGCCGATGATCCACCGGGCCGAGGACGGGGATCACGTCCGGCATTGTATCGATGATGCCGGCCCAGGATGTCTCGATCTGTACGTCGGCGAGAACTGGGAAGAGCTGTGCGAACTCGAGCCGGGCCTGCTCGACGCGGAACGTCTCCGGCCTAGGGTTGTCGCGGCTTGGCGGGAAGTCGGCCAACGGCGCTGAGGACCGACGCGGCGCGAGCCGCTTCAGCGGCGCCATATAGTCGATTCGCGCGGCGTCGGGATTGGATTTGCGCGTTGCATCGTACCAGCGCTTGTGGCGCCAGGAGTCGAGGCGAAGGTCGTATTCGCCGCCGGCCACGGAAAGGATGAAGGCGCCCTCGACGTCCTGCCGGATGCCTGTCTGCTGAGCGGAGACGCAGGCCGGAATCACCTGGTCTGGCCTCGGTTCCGTACGGGCGACCGTCGCGCGGATCCGTTCCTGCGGCAGATCAAGACCAACCTTGCGCAGCAACGCGGAACTGCCGGAGCCGGCGGCGGTGATGACGACCGGGGCGCGGTGATACCGGGCGCCAACCTCAACACCCGAGATCCTGCCGCCCGCGGTGTCGATGCGGGTTACGGGGTCGCCGAAGGAAAACGTCACGCCGGCGGCAACCCCCGCATCAAAGCAGGCGCGCGTGGCACGCGCCGGCTCCGCTTT
>JBFWSE010000167.1:0-6269 GCA_050248535.1 Novosphingobium sp. | reverse complement strand
GCCGGTGCCACCAGCGGCGGGGCGATGGACGCGTCGAACCTGCTTAAGCCCGCGCTGTCCGGCGGCACCATCCGCTGTATCGGATCGACCACCTACAAGGAATTCCGCAACCACTTCGAAAAGGACCGCGCCCTGCTGCGCCGGTTCCAGAAGATCGACATCAACGAGCCGACGGTCGAGGATACCATAAAGATCCTCAAGGGCCTCAGAAGCGCCTTCGAGGAGCACCACAAGGTGCGTTACACCCCCGACGCGATCAAGACCGCGGTCGAATTGTCGGCGCGCTACATCAACGACCGCAAATTGCCCGACAAGGCGATCGACGTGATCGACGAAGTCGGCGCCATGCAGATGCTGGTGCCGCCCTCGCGCCGCAAGAAGACGATCACGCCCAAGGAGATCGAGGCTGTCGTCGCCACCATGGCGCGTATCCCGCCCAAATCGGTGAGTTCGGACGACCGGCAGGCGCTCGAACACCTCGATCGCGATCTGAAGCGCGTGGTCTTCGGGCAGGACAAGGCGATCGAAGTGCTATCCTCGGCCATGAAGCTCAGCCGGGCCGGCCTGCGCGATCCGGACAAGCCGATCGGTTCCTTCCTGTTTTCCGGCCCCACCGGCGTCGGCAAGACCGAAGTCGCCCGCCAGCTGGCGACGATCATGGGCATTCCGCTGCAGCGCTTCGACATGTCGGAATATATGGAGCGCCACTCGGTCAGCCGCCTGATCGGCGCGCCTCCGGGCTATGTCGGGTTCGATCAGGGCGGCCTTTTGACCGACGCAGTCGATCAGCAGCCGCATTGCGTGTTGTTGCTCGACGAGATCGAGAAGGCGCACCCGGACCTGTTCAACATCCTCCTGCAGGTTATGGACAACGGCAAGCTGACCGACCACCACGGCAAGACCGTCGATTTCCGCAATGTCGTGCTGGTCATGACGACCAATGCCGGCGCCTCGGACATGGCCAAGCAGGGCATCGGTTTCGGCGACGTTTCCAAGGAAGATGCGGGCGACGAAGCGGTGAAGCGGATGTTCAGCCCCGAATTCCGCAACCGGATCGACGCCATCGTGCCTTTCTCCTACCTGCCGACCGAAGTGATCAGCCGGGTGGTGGACAAGTTCATCCTTCAGCTGGAACTGCAGCTGGCCGAGCAGAACGTGCACATCCAGTTCGACAGCGATGCGCGCGCCTGGCTGGGCGAGCGCGGCTATGACAAGCTCTATGGCGCCAGGCCGATGGCGCGGCTGATCCAGGAAAAGGTCAAGCAGCCGCTCGCCGAGGAATTGCTGTTCGGCAAACTGGCGCATGGCGGCGAAGTGCAGGTTGCGGTGAAGGACGGCGCGTTGAATTTCGTGCTGACGCCGGCGCCGCCCAAACTGGTGAAAAAGCCGAAAGTCACCAATCCGGCGGCCAAGGCCGGGCGCAAACCGGCCTCCAGGGGCAAGACTCAGCCCGCGCCGGATGGCGACGAAGCGGGTTGACGCGAGTCAAATCGCAAGACATCCGGCCGGGCTACTGACAGGCTTGTCTTAGCCTTACCGGAGATTGCGCCTTGGCTTCCGCCGCCGAAACTGTTCCCAACACGCCGTTCCACTTGCTGGGCGGGCACGACACGTTCCAGGCCATCGTCGACCGGTTCTACGACCTGATGGACAGCGATCCCGCCTATGCGGAATTGCGCGCCATGCATGCGGGGGATCTAACCAGGATGCGCACGGAACTGACCCGGTTTCTCACCGGCTGGGCCGGTGGCCCGCGCGACTGGTTCGAGGACAATCCCGGCCGCTGCATGATGAGCGTGCACAAACCCTATACAATCACTCAGCAGGTTGCCGGGCAATGGGCCGACGCCATGACGCACGCGATTGCCGATGTCGCTCCGGCCCGCGCCGATCTGGCTGCACAGCTTACTCAGCTGCTGGGCGATCTGGCGCGAGGGATGGGGCGCTAGAGTTTTTCCGATTGACATCGGTGCGGCACCAGCCCGCTCCCCCTCCCGGCCACCCAAATGGTATAATGGTTTGGGTGGCCGGGAGGGGGAGCGGGCTGGTGCCGGCTGAAACAGAAATACTCTAATAAACGCCCAATTGCTGGAGCAGCGGCGCGCGGGTCTTGTTGAATTCGCCAAGAATGCGCTTCAGTTCCTTGAGCGCTGCCGCCTGGTCCTGGACGGCCTGTCCTTCGACGATCAGGTACTGGCCCTGGCTCTCCAGACTTTTACGCACTGCTTCGGCCGGGTCCTTTTCGCCATTCAGCATCGCCCTGATCAGCATCTGATCAATCCGCGAGACCGTAGTCGCAGTGCCGAGCCGCGGGGCAGCGAGAAATTCGACGCCGACACCGGCTTCAGCCCGGTCCATCAGCGCGCGGTTGAGCGAATGCGCTGCCGCTTCGTCTTCCTTGGGCGTGCCCGAAGTCGAGACCGGCGCGACCAGGCCGGCTCCGGTCAGCACCAGCATGATTTCCCAGATCTGCCCGCGGTTGAGATGCTTGGTGCCCTCTGCCGCCATCAGTTCGCCGACTGTTGCCGATGCGGACGGGAGTTTGGCCAGTTCTTCGGCGACCGGCTTGTACATTTCGGTCTTGAGCGCAACTTCGCCAACCGAAGTATTGATCTTCTCGGGGCACTGGTCGGCCTTGCCGATGAGCATGAACTGTGTGCTCTCAATCCGGCGATTGAGATCGTAGACCGCCATCGGCCGGCCGCCCTTGATGAAAATGTCGCGGCGGAACTGGGTATTGGCGAAATAGTCACGCGTCGTCTCGCGCATGACCGGATCCTTGATCGACTGCAGCACCGGGATGGCCGCCGCCGGAATGCTGATGGCCTGGACATTGTCGAGAATCGAGGCCGAGGCCGCGAAATTGAGCTTGGCTTCGGCCAGTTGGTCGGCAACCGCGGAAAACGGCATGGGATCCCAGTGGGCATTGAAATATTCGTGCGCGATGTAACTGCGGTCGTGTTTCTTGATCTGTTCGAGCCTGTTGGCGAGCTGCGGGTTTTGCATGAAATAGGCTGCATTCGCGCCGATCACCCGTTCAACAAACTGGATCGAATCCTCGACCTTGTTGAGGATCGGCCCCGAACCCTCGCGCTTGGCATATTCCGACAGCAGAATGCGCAGAGGCCAGGCTGGCGACCAGCCGGGCGTGACATTGTAACTGGTGTAGAGCGCGCCGCCGGGCTTCAGCGACTTGCGGGCAATCTCGATGATCGCTTTGCGCGCGCCCAGGCTGATCCACGACCAGATGCCATGCAGGGCGATGATGTCGAACTGGGGCAGATCGTTACGGGCGGCCAGCTCTTCGAAGGAGTCCTCCAACAGAGTCAGCGGCTTGCCCATGGCATTGCCAAGCTGGCGGGCATTGGCGACCTGTCCGGGATTGAAGTCGGTGCCCCAATAACGGCCTGAATTGGTCGCCGCATTGACATTGAGCGAAAAGCCCTGGCCGAAGCCCAGCTCTAGATAATCCGGATCCTCGGGAACAGAATGCTCAATGCCGCAGGAAAGCAGAGCCAGCCGGATGCGCGTGGGCGACAGCTCGGAATAGTATCCCGAAGTATAATTGATCTCCGAAGTGTACCCTTCATTCCACACGGTGCATTCCCTTCCAGCAATCGCAGCCCAAAATTCACGAAAGGGGGCGCGCCGTTAGGGCGCGCCCCGTTCGGCGACAGTCCTTAGGCAGATCACAGGCGATTGTCGATTCCCGTGACGGGCAAACCGCACATCGCGCGCGCAGGATCAAACTTCAATCAGCAGCAACTTCTCGCGCGATCCCGCGCCGCGCAGCAGCGTCACCCGCGAAGGGGCGACGCCAGCGGCCTTCGCCACCAGGGCCAGCACAGCGGCATTGGCCTTGCCGCCCTCGGCAATTGCGCGAACATGCACTGTCAGCCTGCCTTCTGCGATGGTCACGGCTTCGCGGCTTGCGCCGGGCGTCGCGCGGACGGCAACACGCCCTTCCTGGTCGAGCATGGCACGAATCGCCTCGGCAGGCGGAAGGTCAACCCTGGGCCGCGGCACGCACGGCTGCGGCGTGAATCTGCGCGTTCTTCACATAGCCCTCGGTTCCGGCCTTCATTTCCGCCAGCGCCGCCTCGGTGAGATCGCGCACATAGGCCGCCGGTCGGCCAAGCCACATCTGGCCGCTCTCGATGGTCTTGCCCTGAGTCAGCATGGCGCCCGCGCCCAGCATGGCGCCGGAACAGATCTTCGCTCCATCCATGACAATTGCGCCCAGACCGACGAAGGCCCGATCCTCCAGCGTGCAGCCATGCACCATGGCCAGATGGCCGATCAGCACGTCGTCGCCGATGATGGTCGGAAAACCGTCCGGGCGTTTTGGTTTGGGGCTGTCGCAATGGACGATGGTGCCATCCTGGATGTTGCTGCGTGCGCCGATGACGATGCGGTGCACATCGGCGCGCAGCACGCAATTGTACCAGATGCTGGCATCCGGGCCGATCTCGACATTGCCGATGATGCGGCAGCCTGGGGCAATGAAGGCGCTCGAATGGATGCGCGGCGCCTTGCCATTTATCGGGATCAGCGAAATGTCCTGCCGGTTTTCTGTCATGACGGCCTGTTCAACAAGAACTTCCAACGGACACAGCAGGTAATCGAAGCGTGATCGTCGGTCCACAGGCGGGGCTTCGGCGCCACCAGCTTATCCCACGGCGCATCGGGCCGCGCCTTGCGCAGCGTCTCGATCACAGCCGGTTCGCGGCTGAAGGCCACCCAGGTGGATGCCGTCAGGTTGGTATTCTCGGGTGGATTGTCGTCTCGCTTGGCCACGGCAAGGCCGCGCTTGGCCGCGATGGCGACCAGCACCGGCTCCAGTTCGATGAACCGGTTCGATATGTGCACCAGCAACAGGCCGCGCGGGCCCAGAGCATCGAGATAGACGCCGACAGCTTCGTCGGTCAGCAAATGCAAGGGAATGGCGTCCGATGAAAAGGCGTCTATCGCCAGCACATCGAGGCTGCCATGCGGCATTTGCGCCAGTTCGATCCGTGCGTCGCCGATCACGACCTTGGCGTCGGGCGCGCATTGCTTGACGAAAGTGAAAGTGCCGTTTCGCGAGAGGTTGAGAACGGCCGGATCGATTTCGAAGAAACGGAAGTCCTCGCCCGGCTTGCGGTAGCAGGCGAGCGAACCGGTGCCGAGACCGACAACCCCGATCCGCGCATGCTCGCCATAGAGCGCCTGCGCCTGGCTGAGTCCCAGGCCTGCGCCCGATTCCGGCCCGTAATAGGTCAGCGGCTCGCGCGACCGGGCCGGATCGAGCGATTGCCAGCCATGCAGCGTGGTGCCGTGCGCCAGCGAACGCAGGTTGGTGTCGGGATAGTCGCGCACCGTATAGATGCCGAAATAGCTGCGCGTGCGCGCACCGTCGAGCGAAGTGCCGATGGTGTCGACGCCGCCGCGCGCCAGCATCAGCATGACCAGCACGGCCAGATACATCGCCCGCCAGCGCACCAGCAGCATGCCGATCAGCGCAATGGCGAAAGTCAGTCCATCGCGCTGCCAGCTCGGGCCTTCGACAATGTCGTAGGGCGTGAGCCAGTAGGCCAGCAGCGCGGCCAGGCCGATCAGCACGAAGGCCGCGATGCGCGCGAGTTCGGGATCGAGGCCGCGCAGATTCTGCCACTTGATCAGCTGCGGCAGCGGCATCAGCGCCGCCGCCGCCAGCACCAGGATGGGATGCTCCCAGATCCAGTCGAACACCAAGGGCGCGATCAGGGCGGTGAACAACCCGCCCAGCGCCCCGCCGGCCGACATGGTCAGATAGAACAGCGTCAGTTTCGATGGCGAGGGGCGCAGCTCATACATCCGCGCATGCAGCGCAACCGCCACGACATAGAGCAGCACGGCGCTGGCCACGGCGGGCATGATCGTTCCGGTGCTGCGTGAAATCATCGAGGTGCCGCCGACCAGCAGCATGATCAGCGGCGCCGACATGGTCACGGCATTGGCGATCTCGCGCTTGTCCGAAAAAGCGGCGACGAAGCTCAGCAGATAGAGGCCGAGCGGAATCCCCCAGAGCAGCGGCATGGCGACCAGGTCGGTGGTGAGATGCGAGGTGGTCGACAGCAACAGCCCCGAAGGCACGGCGGAGAGCAGCAGCCAGTGGATAATGAGTTTGGCGCCAATGTGCTCCTCGCCCGCGCCATCGTCCGTCGTGCTTACGGCCGCCGCTTCAACCGGCCCCGCCCGCCAGCGTGCGCGGGCGGCAAGGGCGATCAGCACGATCAGCAGGCCATAAC
>JBFWSE010000166.1:0-6485 GCA_050248535.1 Novosphingobium sp. | reverse complement strand
CGCGCCTGTCACCAGTAGCACCGTGTAGGCATCAAGCTCGCCGAGATCCTGATTGAAAAACCAGGGCAGGACCAGGCTGCCTTTGTCGTTGGCGCAGCCAAGCGTCACCAGCTCGTCCAGTTCGCGCCACAGCTTGGTGCCCACACGCCCGGTAAGCTGGCGCCGCAACAGCGGACGCCCGCCGCCGCCGCCGAAATCGAGGCGAATGTCCGGCGCGGCCAGCGCCGTCAGACCCGCAGCATCGCGGCGCGCGATGGCCCGCACCAGCCGCGCGCGAAACGCCGCAGCGCCGGGCAGCCGCGCACATTCGTCGCGCGGGGCGTAGCGGCCGGGCGGGTTGGCCGGGATGCTGGATATGGCTTGGGTGGACATGGCAGTCACTGCCATTGCCAAAGCGGTCATTACTGCAAGGCCACACACCTTCCGCTTCATTTCTAATCCCCCTTGTTACTCCCGTCGGCTTCCAGCATGCGTGGTTCCGGCTTATCGGGCATGGCCTCAGCTTCGTCCGCGCCATAGCGTGGCACGGCTTCGACCAGAGGCACTTCCTCGATCTCGCGCTTGCCAATCTCGATACCCTTGTCGCGCAACCGCCGGCCTGACGACAGGACATTGCGTTCGTAGCTGCCGACGAAATCGTTATACTTGCGCACCGCCCGTTCAAGCCCGGCGCCGACGCCCTTCAGGTGTTCCCCAGCGGTCGCCATGCGGTCATAGATCTCCGCACCAAGCCGGCCGATTTCCGCCGCTTCGCGCGCCAGCTTGTCCTGTGTCCAAACCATCGCGACCGTCCGGGCAATTGCGACAAGGTTAGTCGGCGTCGCCAAAAGGACACGATTTCGGAAAGCAAAGTCCCACAACTCCGGATCGTGTTCGAGGGCGGCGGAGACGAAATGCTCGCCCGGCACGAACATCACAACATAGTCCGGCGCTTCCTCGAACTGACTCTGATAGCCCTTTGCGCCAAGCGCCTGGACGTGATTGCGCATCGAACGCGCGTGGAGATCGAGGTGGCGACTGCGCTCGCCATCATCCAGGCATTCGAACGCCGCCTGGTAAGCATTCAGCGACACCTTGGCGTCGATCACCAACTTCTTCTGACCGGGTACACGAACGATAGCATCGGGCCGCAGGCGCCCATCATCGGTATCCATCGATTGCTCAAGATGAAAATCGGTGTGTTCGGCCAAGCCGCATTGCTCGAGCACGTTCTGCAGCGCACGTTCTCCCCAGCGCCCGCGCGCCTTGGGGGCATTTGTCAGTGAATTACCCAAGCGCTGCGCCTCGGCGCGCACTTGCTCCTGCCCCACACGCATGCCTTCGATCAGCCCGGTAAGCTGCCCGAAGGCATCGACTCGCTTGGCTTCCAGCGTCGCCACTTGCTCCTCGTAACTCTTCAACCGTTCGCCCACGGGCGCAAGCAGGGTGTTGAGCCGTTCGGCGCTGGCCTTCTCGCTTTCCTCGAAACGGGCGCTGGCGCGGCGCAGGAAGGCTTCCTGCGCGCCTTCGAGCACTTTGGCCCCGGCCGCCTCGAATTCCTTCTTCAGGGCCTCCTGCGCTTCGAGCAGCAGCCGCTTCTGCTCCTCGAAATGGGCGGCATTGGCCTTGAGCGTCGCCAGTTCGGAACGCGCCGCCTCCCCGGCTTGGCGCACCGAGGCAAGTTCCGCCCCCAGCGCATCGACCCGGTTGGCCCGTTCGCTCGCCCCCGCCAGTTCGGCAATCGCCCGGCGGAATTTCTCGTCCAGCTCCCTCGCCTCGCCATCGCGCGCTTCGAACCGCGCGCGCAAATCCGCCACAGGCCGCGAGCCGAAAAACCAGCCGAACGCGGCGCCTGCGGCGAGGCCAAAAATCAGGGCCAGGATGGCGAAGAGTTGCGGCTCCATTCGGCAAAGGCTACATGGAACAGATATGGAACACAAGCCGAGGTTTTGTGAATTCCACAAGTGGTGACAATTGGGTTCGCGCCTTTGCGCGATTCAAAAATCACGCAACCTTGCGCTGCTTCTCCAGCTTCTTGATCGCCATCTGCCGCTTGAGCCGCGAGATGCGGTCGATGAAGACGATCCCTTCGAGGTGATCCATCTCGTGCTGCAGCACGGTCGCCAGGAACCCGTCGATCCGCTCGTCGTGCCAGTTCCCATCCAGATCCTGCCAGCGCGCGCGCACCGATGAAGGGCGTTCGACTTCGGCGTAGATTTCCGGGACCGACAGGCAGCCTTCGTTGTAAATGGTCACTTCTTCCGATGGCTCGGACAGCTCCGGATTGACGAAGACGCGCGGTTCTATCTTCAGCGGCTGGTGCGTGTGCTCCTCGCCGCCGTGATGGTGGCACACTTCCGGCTCTGCATCCTCGTCCTCGGGCTGCAAGTCGATCACCAGCAGACGCTTGGGCACGCCGACCTGCACGGCGGCAAGGCCTATGCCCGGCGCATCGTACATGGTCTCGAACATGTCTGCGACCAGCGCCTTGAGCGCCGCGTCGAAGCTCTCGACCGGGGTGGAAACCTGCTTGAGCAGCGGGTCGGGAATCTCGACAATCGGAAGTATGGCCATGGACGGCTAGGTAAGGTGCGCTCCCGCCTTGGTCAACGGCACGGCGCGGCTGGCGCGGATGCGACGGATTCGCAACAAGGCAAGCATTCATTGTGTCCTATTTTCAGACACTTCACAGTTTGACTTCAAGCGCAAAAAGGAGGTATTATCTTTTTGTTAACCATGCCGGGCTTGCCCGGTATGGCCGCAACAGGATTGCATCCGGAGGTCGCCCTTGGAACAGCAAACAAAATTCAGGAGCACGGCGCTCTACCCTGCCGACCGCGCGTGGGACCGCGCCGGCAAGGGCAGCCCGCATGTTGGTGTCCTCGTCGGGGGACCGGAGGCCCGCGCCAAGCACATCGAATATACCTTCGTGTTCTACATCATGCAGGGGCTGGGCTCGGCCCTCGCCGTCTGGTGGATGCTGACGCGCGGTTCGACATGGATCGAATGGTCGGCCTTCGCCTGGGGCTACCTGATGATCAATTTCGGCGTAGGCGTGGGCTACCACCGCTATTTTTGCCACGGTTCGTTCAAGACCAGCAAGTGGATGCGCACGATCCTGGCGATCACCGGCCAGATGGCCTCGATGGGATCGATCATCAACTGGGTGGCCGATCACCGCCGCCACCATGCCTTCGCCAATGTGCCCGGCGATCCCTATGGCCCCAAGGTCGACGGCTACGGCCGGCCGCAGAGCGGCTTCAAGAGCTGGTGGATGTGCCACCTGGGCTGGCTGCACGACAACACTACCACTGACTTGAAGGTCTATGGCAAGGGGCTGGTCGATGATCCGCTAATGCTGTTCTGCCATCGGTGGCGCTACGAGCTGTGCATTCTTTCGATCGTCGTGCTGCCGGGCCTGTGGGGCTATGCCTGGGGCGGCTGGGACCACGTGATCGGCACGATCCTGATCGGCGGATCCTTGCGCTGTTTCATTTTCTCAAACGGCGTCGCCTTCAACAATTCCATCGCCCATACCTTCGGCTATCGCCACTTCGACGAATCGAGCAACGCCACCAGCAACTGGTTTTCCGCCCTGCTGACTTTCGGCGATGGCTGGCACAATGCCCACCACGCCGCCGCGCGCATCGCCAGCAACAAGGTGAAATGGTGGGAATTCGATTTCAACGGTTCGACCATTCACGCCATGGAAGCGCTGGGTCTTGCCTGGGATGTGCAGCGCCGGCCCAAGACAGCATCGCCCAACCTGCTGCGCCACATGCGCCATCTGGTGGTCGCGGGTCCGGCGCGGCTCGAGGTTCCGTTGCCCGCTAGCGGACCGGGAAGCGGCTCTATCATGTTCGGCAAGGATGCCCCAGTCGATCCGCATGTCGTGGCGCCCGAAGAGGTTGGCACGGAGAAAGACAAGGTCGAAGGATAAGAGCCGGCCGGATCCGCCTACTCCCCTCTCGCTTGCGGAAGGGGCTGGGGGTGGGTGATTCGACTGTATCGTTGCGCGGGCATGGACGGACTGGCCCACCCCTGACCCCTCCCGCAAGCGGGAGGGGAATTAGCCCACCGGCCGCCGTGCCCTGAGCGCCTGGGCCAGAGTCCCTTCGTCGAGATAGTCCAGCTCGCCGCCCACCGGCAGGCCGTGCGCCAGCTGGGTAATCCGCACCGGATAATGCTCCAGCCGCTCGGCGAGGTAATGGGCGGTGGTCTGGCCTTCGAGCGTGGCGTTCATCGCCAGCACCACTTCGTCGATCCCGCCCGCAGCGACTCGTTCGATCAGCCGGGCGATGGTGAGGTCTTCCGGGCGCACCCCGTCCAGCGCTGACAGCCGCCCGCCCAGCACATGATAGCGCCCGGTAAACAGCTTGGCACGATCGAGCGCCCAGAGGTCAGCCACGTCTTCCACCACGCAGAGCGCACGGCTGTCGCGGCGAGGATCGCTACAAATCTGGCAGGGATCGCGGGTATCGACATTGCCGCAGGTCCGGCATTCGACCAGCCGTTCCTTGACGGCCTCCAGCGCGCCAAGCAGCTGCACCAGCGAAGTCTCGCGCCGCTTGATCAGCCACAGCACCGCGCGGCGCGCCGAACGCGGGCCCAGCCCGGGAAGCCGGGCGAGCGCGGATGCCAGTGCCTCGATCTCTTGCGATGCCATGACGGGACCGATAGGGCCTCGGGCAGGATTGGGAAAGCCGCATGCGCATCATCTTCATGGGAACCCCCGACTTTGCCGTACCGGCGCTCAAAGCACTGGACACGGCGGGGCACGAGGTCATCTGCGCCTATACCCAGCCGCCGCGCCCCGGCGGGCGGCGCGGGCGCGAGCTGACGCCCTCGCCGGTGCAGCGCGAGGCAGAGTCCATGGGCATTCCCGTACGCCATCCCGAACGGCTCAAGGGCGCCGAGGAGCAAGCGGCATTTGCCGCGCTGGGCGCCGACCTGGCCATTGTCGCCGCCTATGGCCTGATTCTGCCGCAAGCGGTGCTCGATGCACCCAGGCACGGCTGTCTCAACATCCACGCCTCGCTGCTTCCCCGCTGGCGCGGGGCCGCGCCGATCCAGCGGGCGATCATGGCGGGCGACGTGGAGACCGGCGTGTGCATCATGCGCATGGAGGCCGGGCTCGACACCGGGCCGGTACTGGCGCTGGAAAGCACGCCGATCGAGCGCAAGAACACCGGGGAGCTGACGGCCGAGCTTGCCGAGATGGGCGCGAGACTGCTGGTGCAAGTGCTGGCGGACCTTCCTGCCTATCCTGAGAATCCACAGCCGGAAGATGGTATAACATACGCCAAGAAAGTAGAAAAACAGGAATCTAAACTGGACTTTAGCTTTCCTGCGATCCAGCTCGAACGCCATATCCGCGCCATGGCGCCTGCCCCTGGCGCCTGGTTCGAATACGAAGGCGAACGTTACAAGATACTGGCCGCGGAACTAGTCTCCGACAGGGGCGGCTGGCCGGGCCAGGTGCTCGACGACCGGCTGACAGTGGCCTGCGGCAAGCTCGCCATCCGGCCCACCCGCATCCAGCGGCAGGGCAAGCCGGCAATGGACCTGGAGACCTTCCTGCGGGGCAATGCGATACCGGCCGGATGGTATTTGAAGTGAAGCCATGACTCGCTTCGCGCTCACGCTGGAATTCGACGGCGGTCCCTTCATGGGCCTGCAGCGCCAGGCGCATGGGCCATCGGTGCAGCAGGCCGTTGAGGAGGCTGTCCAAAAGGTCACTGGCGAGACAGTGACCATGCATGCCGCCGGGCGCACCGACGCGGGAGTCCATGCGCTCGCCATGCGGGCGCACGTCGATATCGAAAAGACCCTATCCGCCTTCCGCCTGATGGAAGCGCTCAACGCGTTGCTGCGCCCTGCCCCGATTGCCGTCATCGCCTGCGAGGAAAAGCCAGGCGACTGGCACGCCCGCTTTTCCTGCCTGGGCCGCAGTTATCTCTATCGCGTGGTCAACCGCCGTGCGCCGCTGGCGCTGGATCGCGGCCGCGCCTGGCATGTCCATCGCCCGCTGGATGCCGAGGCGATGCACCGTGCGGCGCAGGCGCTGGTCGGCCACCACGATTTCACTACCTTCCGCTCGGTCCACTGCCAGGCCGCGAGCCCGGTCAAGACGCTCGACCGGCTGGAGGTGCGGCGAGAGGGGGAACTGGTCCTGATCGAAGCGGAAGCGCGCAGTTTCCTCCATCACCAGGTGCGATCGATGGTGGGATGCCTCGCACTGGTGGGTCTGGGGCGCTGGCCTGAGAGCCAGGTGGCTGAAGCGCTGGCCGCGAGAGATCGGGCCATGCTGGGGCTCAATGCGCCTGCGGAAGGGCTGTATTTTGTCGCAGCCGCCTATCCTGGCGAATAGCGCCGGTCAGTCTTCGAGGCTGAACCCGACTTTCAGGGTAACCAGGAACTGGACCGAGCCATCGGTCTCGACGAAACCGCGTTGCCCCGTCACTTCGAACCAGCGAACATTGCGTACCGTCGACTGGACCCGCTCC
>JBFWSE010000165.1:0-6711 GCA_050248535.1 Novosphingobium sp. | reverse complement strand
TGCTGGATCAGGCTTTCGCCCATTGTCCAATATTCCCCACTGCTGCCTCCCGTAGGAGTCTGGGCCGTGTCTCAGTCCCAGTGTGGCTGATCATCCTCTCAGACCAGCTAAAGATCGTCGCCTTGGTAGGCCATTACCCCACCAACAAGCTAATCTTACGCGGGCTCATCCTTTGCCGATAAATCTTTGGTCTTGCGACATTATTCGGTATTAGCAGTCATTTCTAACTGTTATTCCGAAGCAAAGGGCAGATTCCCACGCGTTACGCACCCGTGCGCCACTAACCCCGAAGGGTTCGTTCGACTTGCATGTGTTAGGCATGCCGCCAGCGTTCGTTCTGAGCCAGGATCAAACTCTCAAGTTTGTGTCACGAAACCACGGCACCCCGGATCAGATCCGGAGCCAACCGCGATATCGAACTTCGGGAGCCGATACCTGCACTTGTCAAACGTAATGGATACGAAGGACATGTATCACCCAACGCCAGCTGTGGAGCCGGCGAGGATGTGGCATCGGCATATTTAAACCGGTATCCGGAACCCGAAGATCCCCGGACCGGGCGCCGTCGCCCACATGTCCCTTCATCTAAACCAACAATGTCAAAGAGCCACACAACGGAAAACGCGGACAACAATGGAACCCCGATGATGATACCGGGGGACTGATGTCCGGTCTGGTTGGCGACCACAACAAATGCCGTCGTTTGACGGGCGGCTTCGCTGCGGTGGAGCGGCCTATATGGAGACGAATTGAGTCGGTCAACGACTTTTTGCAATTTTATTTCGCGGATGCAAAAAATCCCGGATTTCCGCACGTGGCAACGTCACACCGTCCGCCCTGCCTTTTCCGGCACCCGGCCCTATCAGTCACTAGCACCCGAATCCGGCATGCGGATTCGCCACGCCTTCGCCGCCGCCGGGCATGGTTAAGCTTAATTTACGCCTTCCGGCTATGACGCCAGGCATGACATCGGGGTCCACCGAAACCGACCTGGCCGGCGGATTCGCCGAGCGCGTGCGCTCGGCGGTCATCTGGCGTTGGGGAAGCCAGGTCGTCGCACAGCTGATTACCTGGACCGTGACGATCCTGATCGTGCGTCTGCTGGATCCGCGCGACTTTGGCCTGTTCGCCATGGCGCAGGCCGTGCTGACCGCACTCAACTTCCTCAACGGCTATGGCTTTGCCACAGCCCTGATCCAGGCCCGCGAAGTCAGCGAGCGGCGAATCGGCCAGACATTCGGCCTGCTGATCCTGGCCAATCTGGGGCTGGCGGCGGCACAATTCCTTGCCGCCCCGCTGGTCGCCGCCTATTATGGACAGCCGATTGTCACCAGTATCCTGCGGGTCCAGGCAATCGTCTTTCTCACCACCCCGTTCATTTCGCTGCCCTCCGTGCTGCTGGCACGCCAGCTCGATTTCCGCCGGCAGGGCGTCGTCAATCTGGTTTCCTCTATCGCCGGCTCCGCCGTCGGATTGGGCCTGGCCTGGTTTGATTATGGCCTCTGGGCTCTGGTCTGGGCGCCCATCACCCTGTTCGCCAGCCGCGCGATAGGCCTGACGATAGCCTGTGGCGGACTGGTGAAACCGATCTTCGACTTTCGCGGTTGCGGGGAACTGCTGGGTTTCGGCACGGCCTTCACGCTCAGCCAGCTGTTCTGGATCGTCCAGAGCCAGTCTGACATCGTTATCGCGGGCCGCATGTTCGATCCGCACCATCTGGGCCTCTATTCCGAGGCGCTGTTCCTTACGCTGATCTTTACCGGGCGCTTCCTGCCGCCGCTCAACGAAGTCGCCTTTCCGGCCTATTCCGAGCTCAAGAACGCCAATAAGCCGCTGGCGCCGGCCTTTATCGCCGGCACGCGGATGATCATGCTGGTGGCCTTGCCGTTCTATGTCGGGCTCAGCCTGGTGTCAGGACCGCTGGTGCTGACTTTCTTCGGCCAGAAATGGGCGGAGATGATTCCCATAGTCTCCGGCCTCGCCCTGGCCATGCCCGCCATGGCGTTACACTTCGTCTGCTCGCCCGCCACCAACGGGCTGGGCCGTCCGGGGATCTACCTCGCGACAAGCATTGCCGGGGCGATTCTCATGCCCGCCTGCTTCTTCTATGGCGTGCGGTATGGCCCGATGGGGCTGGTCTCCGCCTGGCAGATCGCGGCGCCGGCGCTACTGGCCTTCACGCTGACTCTGACTCTGCCGGCCATCGGCGCGCGTCTGCGCGATCTCGCCGCGGCCATGCTGCCGCCGGTCATGGCCTGCGCCACCATGGCCGCAGCCATAAAGGGACTCGATTTCTTCGCACCTAGGCAGCTGCCGGTCACGCAACTGGTTTCCTTCGTCGGATGCGGCGGCCTTGTCTATCTGGGCACGCTGTGGCTCTTCTGGCCCGAAATGCTGCGCGAAAACCTGGCGCGGATACGCAAGCCGGCGTCTCCCGCACCCGCGCTCTGAATCAGCGCCATGGCTAGCCGATGGCGCGACGGCTGGCCGTGTGGTATGCAGGCCGCCTGGCTAGCGTTCGAGGAGGAACCGCCATGCCGCTTGCATCTCCGGTGATGGCCTTGTTGCTGGCCGCGGAAGGCATTCCTGCCGCTACCCTGCCGGAAGCCGGCATGGTCGAAGTGCTCAAGACTCAGGCCGACGCCGACGACCGCATGACAGTGCCCGTGCGAATCGGCCACCACGGCTCGTTTCGCTTCGTCATCGACACCGGCTCGCAATCGACTGTTGTTTCGACCAGACTGGCCGAACAGCTCGCCCTGCCGCCCGCCCGCAAGGCGCGTATTGTCGGTGTCGGCGGCACGGAGATTGTCGATACAGCCATGGTCGCGGAATTGGGCCTGGGCCGGCGATCCTACAGCGATCTGGAAGTGGCGCTGCTTGAAGCCCGCCATATTGGCGCCGAGGGCATCGTCGGGATCGACAGCCTGCAACGCCAGCGCGTGCTGCTCGATTTCGAGCGCAACACCATGGCCGTTGGCGACGCCAGGACGCTGGGTGGGAACAGCGGGTTCGAAATCGTTGTGACGGCGCGAAGGCGGCTGGGCCAGCTGATCATGACCAATGCCGTGGTCGATGGCGTGCGCACGCAGGTCATCATCGATACCGGCGCCAACACATCGGTCGGCAATCTGGCCCTGCAGCAGGCCCTGCGTCACCGTAACAGCAATTCCCAGGTCAAGCTGCTCAGCGCCACCGGCCAGGAAATATCGGCGGAACTGGGCTTCCCTCGCAAGCTGACGATCAGCGATATCGATATCACCAACCTGTTGGTCGCCTATGCCGATGCCCCGGTTTTCGCGGTTCTCGATCTCGACAAGCGGCCGGCGCTGATGCTGGGCATGCGCGAATTGCGCCTGTTCAAGCGGATCGCCATCGATTTCAACTCGCGCAAGGTCTATTTCGACCTGCCGGAAATGGACAGACGCGAATTCAACTGATCTGCGGGCTTCCGTTTCCCACATTAGGGCCTACATAGCCCGCCATGCCGCCCGACACAGCCGTCAACGATCCCGACGCCCGCCACGAAGGCTGGGATACGCTGCGGCGTTTCATCCCCTATCTCTGGCCGCGCGACAATGCCGCGCTGCGCTGGCGTATCGTCGGTGCGGTGCTGCTGATCGTCGCTGCAAAGGCTGTCACCCTGCTCCTGCCCTTCGCCTACAAGCAGGCGATCGATGCGATGACGCTGAAGGGAAATGCCGCCTTCACGATCGCCTTCGCTTTCATTCTTGCCTATGCGCTGGGCCGCTTCGCCGGCGTCATGTTCGACAACCTGCGCAACATGGTGTTCGAACGGGTCGGTCAGGATGCCACCCGCGCGCTTGCCGAAAATGTCTTCGCGCGCCTCCACCGCCTGTCGATGCGCTTCCACCTCGGCCGCCGCACCGGCGAAGTGACCAAGGTGATCGAGCGCGGGACCAAGAGCATCGACGTGATGCTCTATTTCATGCTGTTCAACATCGCCCCCACTGCGCTGGAACTGACGGCAGTGGCGGTGATCTTCTACTTCCACTTCGGAATCGGACTGGTGCTGGCCACCGCGCTGGCGGTGGTCGTCTATGCCTGGGTGACGCGCACCATCACCGAATGGCGCAATGCCCTGCGCGCGCAGATGAACAAGCTCGACGGGCAGGCGCTGGGCCGCGCGGTCGATTCGCTGCTCAACTACGAGACGGTCAAATATTTCGCCGCCGAAGAGCGCGAGCAGGCGCGCTATGCCCAGGCCACCCGCGCCTATGCCGATGCCGCCGTCACCAGCGAGAACAGCCTGGCCGCGCTCAACATCGCCCAGGCGCTGGTGGTCAACCTGCTGATGGCAGGCGCCATGGGCTATACCGTGTGGGGCTGGTCAAAAGGCCTCTACACCATCGGCGACCTGGTTTTCGTCAACACTTACCTCACCCAACTGTTCCGTCCGCTCGACATGCTCGGCATGGTCTATCGCACCATCAGCCAGGGGCTGATCGACATGGCCGCCATGTTCAAGCTGATCGACACCGAAATCGAAGTGCAGGACAAGCCCGGCGCCCCGGCGCTGGTGGTCAATCGTCCGATGCTTGTGTTCGACAATGTCGTGTTCGGCTACGAGAAGGACCGGACCATCCTGCATGGCCTGAGCTTCGAGGTTCCCG
Source organism: Novosphingobium sp. (assembly GCA_050248535.1). GTDB lineage: Bacteria > Pseudomonadota > Alphaproteobacteria > Sphingomonadales > Sphingomonadaceae > Novosphingobium. The sequence goes on along the minus strand of JBFWSE010000165.1, from coordinate 2,077 downwards.
CCGGGCGGCAGGTCGCGGTGGTCGGCCCGTCGGGTGCGGGCAAGAGCACCATCGCGCGCCTCATCTTCCGCTTCTACGATCCCTGGTCGGGCCGCGTGCTGATCGACGGACAGGACATCCGCGACGTAACGCAAGTCTCACTGCGCTCGCATATCGGCATTGTCCCGCAGGATTCTGTGCTGTTCAACGACACCATCGGTTACAACATCGGCTATGGCCGCGACGGCGCGACGCAGGAGGATATTGAGCGGGCGGCCAGGTCTGCCGCGCTGATGGGGCTGATCGGGCGGTTGCCGCAAGGCTTCGATACCGAAGTCGGCGAGCGGGGTCTGAAACTCTCGGGCGGCGAGAAACAGCGCGTCGCCATTGCCCGCACTCTGGTCAAGAACCCGCCGATCCTGCTGCTCGACGAAGCCACTTCCGCGCTCGACACCCGCACCGAACAGGAAATCCTCGACGTGCTGCACTCGGTCTCGGCGCGGCGCACGACGCTGTCGATCGCGCATCGGCTCTCGACCATTGCCGACGCCGACCGGATCTTCGTGCTCGACCAGGGCAAGCTGGCCGAGAGTGGGACGCACAATGAGCTGCTGCGGCTGGATGGCCTCTATGCCGAGATGTGGACACGGCAGGCGAGCGAGGTGGAGGAAGTCAGCGAGGCGGCGGAGTAGGTTTGCTATCACGCGATTGTAGAGTGCCAAGGCGAGCGAGCGGAAAATCCTTACGGTTGCCAATGGACGACGCAGCCCGCCTTTACACGAAAAGGCGGGCGGTTGAATTCAAGCAAGGATCGATCGTTCGTGTTGAGGAGCGCAAATTGGTATACTCCAGTTTCGCGAAACAGAAGTTCCGGCGCACTCGCATCTGGCACCAGCGCGTCGAACAGTTTGGCATCGACGTCGAAGATATGTCGCACCCGGGCACGCTCCCAATCGATTGAACTTGACGGTATGATCAAGTCTTCCGGGTCCGTATCGATTCCGTATGAAATATAGACATACCGCAGTTTGCCATTGGGCGCGATGACAGCAAGCGTGCCAAACCGATCGGCAATGTGTTGAGGCAGTATGACTTCAAACCGGGATGCGCTGCCATCAAGCTGGGCTGGATAACAAACGAGCCCCGCAGAAGGATTCCGCGGCATTTCGATCATACGGCTGGACGCAGCGCGTTCGCCCCTCGCCGCCCGGTCGAAATTTGCTTGCAAGGTCTCAAGTAGAGTCGCCGGACGCCGAGCATAAATTGCAGCTAGGGCTAACGTCATGATGCCCGCCAGAAGCAAAATCGCAGAACATACTAAAGTCGTCCGGTGCGACGGCATGCTATTTGAACTGGATGTGGATGTGGTCATCTTCGGTAAGCACCGATTGGACCATTGGATGATTGCGAATGGCACGCAAGACACTGGCAGGCGGAGTCCGAATGTCGATAGCGTTGGACCGCATATGCCGGGAAATGTAAATTCCACGCCTGTTCTGCCTGCTCAAAACATTGGCCATCGCCATGATGACTTGATCCCGGCTCAATCCCATGCGTATCCCCTCATTGTATGCCCGGTGGACTTCCGCTTCGGCAACCTTGTTCGCATATCTCGGGGCAGTTCGGTTCAGATAGTTATTATACATTGCATCGGCTTGCCGACCCGGACCGCGTCTGCTGCTCGTGACGTGAATTTGATGTCCAGTCGCAGTTCGGACAGCGTCGGACAAAGCATTCGCTTTGGAAATCACTTGATCATCAAGATCGAGTCCGGGATTGCGAGCAAAGCGAATGCGTGGCGGCTTCGGCCGCATCTCCGCCGCAACGGTTCGTTTGGGCCTGGGCTGCAAGGGCTTACTTTCGGGCAGTTCGATGCGCACAGGATACGGCTTCGACGGCAACTCAACACGCACAGGGTACTGTGCCGCCCCTGCTCTTGCCCGCCTCGATGCAAGTGGAACTCGATTGCCTGAACCGGCGCCACCGGGAGCAAAGGTGAATTGGCCATTCTCCGAGTCGTGATAGGGATTGAACTTGTGTTCGAGGAAACGCCTGGCAGCAACGCCAGTTAAGTTTATACCGGTGCGCAAATAGTGTA
>JBFWSE010000164.1:0-6782 GCA_050248535.1 Novosphingobium sp. | reverse complement strand
CCTACACGCGCTCTTCCGATCTCGTTGAACTACACCAATGCCCGCTATACCGATGGCCGGGTCAGCGTGCTGGGCTTCGACTTCAACTACGGCCCGTTTGCCGACGTACCCAAGTGGAGCGGCACGGTCTTTGCCGAAGGCACTCTGCCACTGGGCGATGCCGGCAGGGTGACACTGCGCGGCGATCTCTACAGCCAGAGCGAGATGAATTTTTCGAATGTCTCGGGTACAGTGAACCCCAACACCACCCTGCCGGCCTATACGCTGATCAACATGCGGCTGACCTGGGGCGAGATCATGGGCACAAAGCTTCAGGCGTCGCTGTTCGTGCGCAACCTGACCAACAAGCAGTATTTTTCCGGCGGCAATGCGGCTTCGAATGGCGGCAACACCAATGTCGTCAATCCGGGCCTGCCCCGGATGTGGGGCGGCGAACTGCGCTTCGACTTCTGATCGCGCCCACGGCGCAACTCCCGCTTGCCAAGGGCCGCGCAGCCGTGAAGGTTGCGCGGTCTTGGCATTGATGATTCCGGGAGAGCGGCGATGACCGAAGACGAATGGCGTGGCGGGCTTGCGCCGCACTACGACTACATGCTTCCGGAAAAGCCGGGCGATCCCAACATGCGCGAAAGCGCGTCGATCTGGCTCTATGAGGAAAACGGCCTGTTCGGCATTCCGCGCACCGGCATCGAGGGCATCGGCGCGGTCTGGGAAAACCACCGCATCGACATGAATTGCGTCTTCGCCGACGGGCGGTCGCTGCTCGATCTGGGCGGGGGAGGGCCGACCCATTCGCCGATTGCCGCCGACGGCAAGCCGCGTATTCTGGGATCGGGCGGGCTCAGGTTTGAATGTCTCGAGCCATACCACCGGTGGCGGGTTTCCTACGAAGGCAATCCGGTCGATACCACCACCGCCGCCCAGATCGCGCTCAAGGTCGACCGCGACCGGCGCACGCCGCTAAAATGGGTTGCCGAAGTCGAGATGGTCACGCCCTGCTGGGTGCAGGACAATACACCGGAAAGGTGGCAGGCTTCTCGCCACGCGAGATGGCCGATGCCGAATCCATGGGGCTGGGCTACCGCATGGAGCACCTGTTCCGCGCCGAGGGGGAACTTTCTGTCGATGGCGGCACACGCAGTTTCAAGGCAGTCGGCAACCGCATTCACCGCCAGAGTGTTCGTCCGCTCGATAGCTTTCGCGGCCATTGCTGGCAGGCGGCGGTGTTTCCGGACGGGCGCGGTTTCGGTTTCATCACCTATCCGCCGGCGGAAGATGGGTCGACCTACAACGAAGGCTACATCTACCAGGATGGCAGGATGTATCCGGCAGTTGTCAGCAAGACCCCCTGGCTCGACGAGATGATTGCCGAGGGGGAAGACGTTTCACTAGAACTGACCTCGGAACTGGGCGTTACCAGGATTGCCGCAACCGGTTGTCTCAACACCTTCAAGGCGGGCATTGCCGAAATGCCTGGTTTCGTGCTCAATCAGGGCGGAGCGAAATACACCTGGGATGGGCAGACCGCTTTTGGCATGGTTGAGCGGTCGGTGCTCAAGCAGGTGAACTGACATGCCGAGTGGCCAGGCTTGATTGGGCGGGTAGCGATGAGCATGAACGAAGGCTCGTCGCCGTTGAAGTTATACAGGACGGCCGGCAATTGCTTTGTCTGGGCCTCCAGGAGTTTCTAATATGAGAGAATATTTGAAGTTTTACATCGACGGTCATTGGGTCGATCCGGTCGAGCTCAAGACGCTCGACGTCGAAAATCCCGCTACCGAGGAAGTCGCAGGACGGATCGCCCTTGGTTCGGCGGCAGACGTTGACAAGGCAGTTAAGGCCGCGCGCCGGGCCTTTGCCAACTCGTCGCGCTCCACTGTGACCGAACGGCTCGACCTGCTCCAGTCGATCCAGACGGAATATCAAAAGCGTGCTGGCGATCTGGCCGATGCGGTCACCGAGGAAATGGGAGCACCGGCAGCGCTTTCCGCGGGCAACCAGGTCGGGCTTGGCTCAGGCCATTTGGCTTCGGCCATCGAGATTCTCAAGGCCTACCCCTTTGAAGAAAAGCTTGGCAACACAACGATCCGGCGTGAACCGATCGGGGTTTGCGGGTTTATCACGCCGTGGAACTGGCCGCTCAACCAGATTGCGGTGAAAGTGTTCCCGGCACTCGCTGTCGGCTGCACAATGGTGCTCAAGCCCAGCGAAGTAGCGCCATTTTCGGCCCAGATTTTTACTGAAATCATGCATGCGGCTGGCACGCCCGCCGGCGTCTACAACATGATCCATGGCGACGGACCTGGCGCTGGCGCTGCGATTTCGGGCCACCCCGACATCGACATGGTCAGCTTCACCGGTTCGACCCGCGCGGGCATCGAAATCGCCCGCAATGCCGCCGCGACGATCAAGCGCGTTTCGCAGGAACTGGGCGGTAAGAGCGCCAACATCCTGCTCGACGACAGCCTGCTGGCGAAGAACGTTGGCAAGGGCGTCAACCTGATGATGAACAACACCGGCCAGTCGTGCAACGCGCCGTCGCGCATGCTGGTTCCCGCCGCAAGAATGGAAGAGGTCGTGGCTGCTGCGAAGGAAGCCGCAGAGAAGGTTTCGGTCGGCGATCCCAGGGGCAATGTCCGCATGGGTCCGGTCGCCTCGAAGGTGCAGTTCGAGAAAGTCCAGCGGCTGATCCAGCAGGGCATCGACGAAGGTGCGACGCTCGTCACTGGCGGTCCGGGCCGCCCGGAGGGACTCGACAAAGGCTATTTCGTCCAGCCCACGGTCTTCGCCGATGTCACCAACGATATGATCATTGCCCGGGAAGAAATCTTCGGGCCGGTGCTTTCGATCCTCGGCTATGACAGCATCGACCAGGCCGTCGATATTGCCAACGACACCGATTACGGCCTTGCAGGCTACGTCGCGGGCGAGGATGCCGAACTGGCGCGTGATGTCGCCAATCGACTTCGCGCCGGTCAGGTTTCGGTAAATGGCGGCTTCGACCTCAATGCGCCTTTCGGCGGCTACAAGCAGAGCGGCAACGGGCGCGAGTGGGGCGTCTACGGCTTCCACGAATTCGTCGAGACCAAGGCGCTGGTCGGGGTCTGATTGCCATTCCCCTCCCGCTTGCGAGGAGGGAGATTGGTCTTGCGCTCTCCCGTGCATTGGCTAACAGCCGGGGCACAATGGGAGAGCAGCCATGCGCCAGTATCTGAAGTTCTATATCGACGGCCAGTGGGTCGATCCGGTCACGCCAAAAGTGGGCGAAGTGATCAATCCGGCGACCGAGGAGGTTTCCGGCCAGATTTCGCTCGGCTCGGAAGCCGATATCGACAAGGCGGTTGCCGCTGCGCGCCGGGCCTTTGCCTCGTGGTCGGAAACCTCGCGCGCCGAACGGCTGGAATTTCTGCGCGCCATTCAGGCCGAATATACCCGCCGCCAGCAGGAACTTGGCGAAGCGGTCGTTGAGGAAATGGGTGCGCCAATGTCGCTCGGCTGCGGGTTCCATGTCGGGTTGGGTGCCGGGCACTTGCAGACCGCCATCGAAGTGCTCGAGAAATTCGAGTTCGAGGAAATTCGCGGCACCACCATGGTGCGGCACGAACCTATCGGCGTCTGCGGCCTGATCACACCGTGGAACTGGCCGATGAACCAGACCTGCGTGAAGATATTCCCGGCGCTCGCCACCGGCTGCACGATGATCCTTAAGCCGCCGCAACTGGCGCCTTATTCGGCGCACATTCTGGCCGAGATCATCCACGCAGCGGGTGTGCCGGCGGGCGTGTTCAACATGGTGCAGGGTTCGGGTGCTGTGCTGGGTACGGCGCTGACGACCCACGAAGACGTCGACATGATCAGCTTCACCGGCTCCGAACCGGTCGGTGTGCAGATCCAGAAGGATGCGGCGGAGACAGTCAAGCGCGTTGGGCTCGAACTGGGCGGCAAGAGCGCCTTCATCGTGCTCGACGACGCCGACATGGCGAAGAACGTTACCGAGGCGACAGTCGGCATGATGGGCAATTCCGGCCAGACCTGCTCGGCGGGATCGCGCCTGCTGGTGCCCAATGCGCGCAAGGCCGAAGTCGTCGCGACGGCCAAGGCGGCTGCGGAATCAGTGACCGTCGGTGACCCCAGAGGCAATTTCGCCATGGGGCCCGTGGTCTCCAAGAGTCAGTACAACATCATCCAGGAATATATCGAAGGCGCGCTGAACGACGGCAACTCCGAGCTGATCGCTGGCGGTCCCGGCCGTCCCGAGGGGATCGACAAGGGCTGGTACGTCAAGCCGACAGTGTTCTGGACTACTAACGACACGCCGATCGGCCGCGAAGAGATCTTCGGGCCTGTGCTGGTCGTGATCGGCTATGACGATATCGACCATGCGGTGGAAATCGCCAACGACAGCACTTTCGGCTTGGCGGGCTATGTCAACGGCATCGACAAGGACGCCTGCAATGCCGTCGCCAAGCGGATGCGGACCGGCTGGGTCAACGTCAACAACGGCTTCGATTTCCACGCGCCGTTTGGCGGTTACAAGCGCTCGGGCAACGGCCGCGAGTGGGGCGACTATGGCTTCCACGAATACCTCGAGATCAAGACGATCCTGAACTACGGGGCCTAGCCGCTTGGCGGGGACACGGAAGACCGTGTCCCCTGGCATGCTTTAAAGCTGGCCGAGCATGTGTTCGGCGGCACTGACCTTGAATTCGCCGGCAGCCTCGATGTTGAGCTGTTCGACTGTGCCGTCGTTTACCACCATCGAGAAGCGCTGGCCGCGCTTGCCCAGGCCGCCGCCCGATAGGTCGAGCTCAAGGCCCAGCGCCTTCGCGAAATCGCCGCTGCCATCGCCCAGCATGGTAATCTCGGGCGAACCGTCCGCGCGGCCCCAGGCGCCCATGACGAAAGCGTCATTGACGGCCGTGCATACGATTTCGTCGATGCCCTTGGCTTTCAGCGCGCCCGCGTTCTGCACATAGCCAGGCAGGTGCTTGGCCGAGCAAGTCGGCGTAAAAGCGCCAGGGACCGAGAACAGCGCGACTCGTTTTCCCTTGAAATAGTCACCGGTCTGCACCGGTTCCGGGCCACTCTCGCCCGCCTTCATCAGTTTAACGTCGGGAACCTTGTCTCCAACAGCAATCGTCATTTTGCACCCTTTCCTGCAAGTGATTCTCAGCAATCAGCGATATAGGCCACTGTTGCTTTCGTGCAACGCTAACATGGTGAAAATCGCTTTAAGATGGGGCTTTAAGATGTAGTAAACCGCCCTACGCGACCTTGGCCTTCGCGGGAATCAGCTCGCCGGGAGACTGCAAATGTTCAAAACAGGGGCCGCGGGTCGCACTGCGGAAAAGACGCTGCTGGGGTCGTCGATTTTTTCGCTGGCCGCGCTCGCAATCGGGTTGGCCGTCAGCAATCCGGCCAGCGCCGCGCCTGGCGGCAGCGGAGCGGAAAAATTGCGTCGGCTCGACATCATGCTGATGGTGACCGGACTGCGCTGTCGCAACACGCCGGACAATTTCAATTCCGAATATGGCCGCTTCACTGCCAATCACATGACGGAATTGAACCAGGCCAGTGCCGAGCTGCGCCGTGATATTCAGGTCCGCATGGGCGCTGCGCGCGCCAATCGGGAACTGGACCGGATCAGCACCGAAATGGCCAACAAATATGGCCAGGGCCATCCCTGGCTGAATTGCGGCGAGCTGCGTTCGGTGACGCGCGATCTGGCCGAGGTTCGTGGGCGGGCGACTCTGGAAGAAGCGGCGGACCAGTTGCTTGATGGCAATGCCGTGGCGGTTCGTCGCTGACCAAACAGGGATATAAAGAGTTCTTTATATTTGCCTCCGCTAAGCTCAGAGGCTAAGGGCGGCGCTCTATCGGGCGCCGTCTTGCTTTTGGAGTGAGGGTCAGGCGCCCGTCACGCACAGACCGGGAGTTAGCCGCCGTGGCCACTGTACTCGATACCCAGAATGACCATGCGATCGCCGATATCGGCCTGGCCGAATATGGCCGCGCCGAGATCGCCATCGCCGAGACCGAAATGCCCGGCCTAATGGCGCTGCGCGAGGAATTCGGCGATAGCAAACCCTTGAAGGGCGCACGGATCACCGGTTCGCTGCACATGACGATCCAGACCGCGGTGCTGATCGAGACCCTGGTCCATCTTGGCGCCGACGTGCGTTGGGCGACCTGCAACATCTTCTCGACGCAAGACCACGCCGCCGCCGCCATAGCCGCACGCGGCATTCCGGTTTTCGCGATCAAGGGCGAAAGCCTGGCCCACTACTGGGACTATGTCGGCCGGATATTCGACTGGGGCGATACGACCACGGCCAACATGATCCTCGACGACGGCGGCGATGCTACCATGTTCGCCCTGTGGGGCGCGCGCGTCGAAGCCGGAGAGGACCTGTTCGAACCTTCAAACGAGGAAGAAATCGAATTCTGCCGCGCCTTAAAGGCCTTCCTCAAGGCCAAGCCCGGCTATCTCACCATGTCGGTCGCCCATATCAAGGGGGTGTCGGAAGAGACCACCACTGGCGTTCACCGGCTCTACCAGATCGCCAAGGACGGCAAGCTGCCGTTCCCGGCAATCAACGTGAACGACTCGGTCACCAAGTCGAAGTTCGACAATCTTTATGGCTGCAAGGAATCGCTGGTCGATGCCATCCGGCGCGCGACTGACGTGATGCTGGCCGGCAAGGTCGCCTGCGTCGCCGGGTGCGGCGATGTCGGCACGGGTTCGGCCGCTTCGCTGCGTCTGGGTGGCGCACGGGTCATGG
>JBFWSE010000163.1:0-6806 GCA_050248535.1 Novosphingobium sp. | reverse complement strand
ATCAGCGCTGACCCTGCATCCGTGATCGTGGTATAGTCTATCCCGCACTCGCCTTCGCCCCGTTCGCACACGACCATGCCCAGTTCTTCCAGAACGCCGACAATGTGCTGAATCAATGGCCGGGGAAGGCCGGGGCGCACAAGCCGGTCAATCGAGACCTGGCGGGCGAACACGCGCATCGTATCGAGTTCGACCAGGATCAGCCACAGCGTTTCTTCGAGCATGGCCGAGGCAAGGCTGTCGCCCGCTTCCGCAACGAAGGCATCGTTTAACCTGTGCGCCTGCTCTCTGCTCAGGCGCAGCCTATCCGACAATTTGTTCTTGAACATGACCCTGAAAAGCTGAAACGCGCCCTGCGCGGTGGAGGTGGCCAACTATACATTGGTGTCAGTATCGCGAGTCAGGTTGTTACAGGACAAAACCTGTGCAACCTTGCCGATACAGGGCGCCATTTCGCCGGCAGGACCGGACGCCCGGGGGTTGTCACATGACCATGCATGTCGGCCTGATCGCTATCGGGCCCGAAGAGACGATTTCGACGATTCTTGCCGAGAGCGAGGAGAAACTGCGCGCGCTCGGCGCGATTGCCGGCGCCTATCACATGACTCCTGCCTTTCACTCGCAGGTGTCAAACCGCACAGTCGTTGCCCACTTCGGCTTTTCCGCCCGACTCGGCGAACGCTATCTCGAACGGGAATTCTTCGAAGCTAATCCGATTCCCGATCTGGTGATGCAGGCCGGGCATGCAATGACCTGGAAGGAAGCACATTACGGCCACGATCTGTCCGAGCCGCAACGCGCGTTTTTGCGCGAATGTGTCGAAGAAGGGATTACCGAGGGCATCGCCGTGCCATTGTTCGGATCGAACAGCCGAAACTCCTATGCCGCAATCAGTTTCGGGCGCCCGGTGCACGATGTTTCGGAAGGGGCGATAGTCGAAGCGATCCAGTACGCCCAGTCCGCGCACCAGCGCATCTGCACGATCATCGACCGCGACACGGCCGGCAAAGTTCGCCTTTCCGGACGCGAAAAGGATGTGCTCTACTGGATGGCCCAGGGCAAATCGAACAACGACATTGCAACGATTCTGGGCATATCCAAGGCCACGACCGACATGTTCACCGCGCGGCTGTTCGGTAAGCTGGGCGTCAACGACCGGGTGACCGCGGTGATCGAGGGGCTTAGCCGGGGGTTGATCCAGATGGGTGCGCCGTAACGCCACATGACCCGGTTTTCGCTGAAGATCTTGCTGGCCCTTGCCGCCCTCTGTTCCGCACCGCCGGCCGCCGCCCAGCCTGCGCCGCCTTTCGCGATCAATTCCGAGCGGGTGCATTACCAGTCCGTCCAGCGATGCGCCGGTGCGCGGGCCTTTATTGTGCCCAGCTTCTATCTCTATATTTCGGCGCGTAACCGTCTCTCGACGCAAGAGCAGCCCAAACGGGGCAAGCCGCGCATCTTCATCCAGGGGCTGGAAAAGCAGGCACTCCAGGCGCTGGCGCGCAATCTTTATGACGACCTGATCGCGCGTCTGCGCGCCAGCGGCGCCAGAGTGCTGACGTATGACGATATCCGCTCCGAAATCGCGAACTCGCCCCGCAAGCGTGGCAACAGCCAATTCGGCCTGCCGACGCGCAGCGACCGGGGCAGCGTCAACGATTTCCTCGTAGTCGCGCCCAGCGACGAGCAAGCGATCGACTGGGAACGCAATGCCGTGACTCGTCCCTATCGCGACCTGGCGCGCGACAATTTCGCTGCCGTCATCGTTCCCGAGCTGACGTTCACTTTGCCGCAAACCGGCGATAAGGCGCGCAAGGCATTCGATCAGGGGCCGCTAGCCCGCCGGGCCGGCATTTCCGTCGATCCTGCGCTGATGTTCACCTCGGGCATGATGAATGGCATGCCGGAAGACCTGCGCTGGTGTAACATTCATGTGCAGGAACACACGTTCCGTCTGGCGGCCCAGGGCATTGGTGCGATCGAACCCATCGCGCGCGACGAATCCGGAGATAGCGACTGGCGCGCCTTGCGCAGCGACTATGCCTTTGTCGCCGATCCGCAAGCCGTTGCGGCAGGAGTCCTGCGCGTGGGTTATGCCTTCAATGCGCTGATGGCGGATGCGCTGAAACGTAAATGACCCGGCCTTTTCTCCTTCGAAACGGAGAGAAGGGAACACGATAGCTCAAGCCGCCTTCTTGCCCCGCTCGGTCGCTTCCAGATTGAGCATGTCGGCGAGCAGGAACGCCAACTCGATCGATTGCGCCGCGTTGAGCCTGGGATCGCAATGGGTGTGATAGCGGTCTGCCAGGGCTTCGTCGGTGATCGCCACCGCACCGCCGGTGCATTCGGTGACGTCCTGCCCGGTCATCTCGATATGAATGCCGCCCGCATGCGTGCCTTCCGCCCGGTGAACGGCGAAGAAGCCCTTCACTTCGGCCAGAATGCGCTCAAAGGGCCGGGTCTTGTAACCCGAGGCGCTCTTGATGACGTTGCCGTGCATCGGATCGCAGGACCAGACCACCGGATGCCCCTCGCGCTGCACCGCGCGCACCAGCCTGGGCAGGCCTTCCTCGACTTTGTCGTGGCCAAAGCGGCTGATCAGCGTCATGCGGCCGGCTTCGCGGGCCGGATTGAGCACATCGAGCATCTTCAGCAGCGCATCGGGCTCAAGGCTCGGCCCGCACTTCATGCCGATGGGATTGCCGACGCCGCGCAGGAATTCGACATGGGCCGACCCCTCGAAGCGGGTGCGGTCGCCTATCCACAACATGTGAGCGGAACAATCGTACCAGTCGCCGGTCAGCGAATCCTTGCGCGTCAGCGCCTGCTCGAACGGCAGCAGCAGGGCTTCATGGCTGGTGTAGAAGCTAGTGCCCTGAAGCTGCGGAACTTCCTCCGGATCGAGTCCGCAGGCCGCCATGAAGTCCAGCGCCTCGCCTATGCGGTCGGCGGTCTCGCGGAACTTCTTGGCCCAGGGGCTGCGGCCGATGTGATCGAGCGTCCACTTGTGAACCTGGCGCAGGTTGGCATAGCCGCCGGTCGAGAAAGCACGCAACAGGTTGAGCGTCGCCGCCGACTGGCCATAGGCCTGCAGCATGCGCTGCGGATCGTTGCGGCGGATGGCCGGAGCAAAATCGATGCCGTTGATGATGTCACCGAAATAGCTCGGCAGCTCGAGGCCTTCGATGGTCTCGGTTGGTGCGGAACGCGGCTTGGCGAACTGGCCTGCCATGCGGCCGACTTTCACCACCGGCTGCTTGCTGGCGAAAGTGAGTACAACGGCCATCTGCAGCAGCACGCGGAACGTGTCGCGAATATTGTCCGGGTGGAATTCGGCGAAGCTTTCGGCGCAGTCGCCGCCCTGCAGCAGAAAGCCCTTACCAGCCGCAACTTCGGCCAGATCGGCCTTGAGCGCCCGCGCCTCGCCGGCGAAAACCAGCGGCGGGTAGGTCGTCAGGGTCTGGGCGACCCCGCTCAATTCTTCCTCGCTCTCATAGACCGGCAGGTGCCGCGCCTCTTGCTTGCGCCAGCCGTCGGGTGTCCAGTTACTCGCCATGATCGAATCCTTTGAAGCGGCGGCCCTTAACCGCGCTTGGCGGGGATTGCAAAGCTTCCGGACTGAAAGCGCCTACCGCGCGGGCCTTGCCTCGGCCAGTTTCTACCCTTCCGGCAGCACCGCCAGGCGCCACGCCTTGCCGTCGCCGAAATAGCGCATAGCCATTTGTTGCATGCGCTCGGGCGTGGTCTGGGTATAGTCCGACAGCAGCGTGCGCAGCGCGGCGAAGCGTTCGGGCTGGGCCGTCGCGCCTTCGAGCTGGCCCATGAAGAAGGCAGAGCTGGTGGCGGCGCGAGTGATCTGCTGGCGCAGAGGCTCGGTAACCCGGTTGAGTTCGTCCGCGCTTACCGGGCGTTTGGTGAGATCGGCGGCAATTTCCTCGGCCGTGCCGAAGAATGCCGGAACGACCGAAGGCTGCAACTGGGCATAGGCGGTGATGGCGCCGCCGCTATCTAGATCGAGCGGCCAGTCCGATACGACCTGCGGTGCATAGCTTGCGCCGAGCTTTTCGCGCATGCGATCGAGCAAGCGATTGGTGAAAAGCTGGGTCAGGATTTCGAGCTGGCGGGATTCGTGAATGCCAGCATAGCCGCCGCCGGTCGGCCACGAAATCACCGCCGCCGCCTGGTTGGCGTCGCCCCTGTGCGTCACAACCAGCGGCGCGGTATTGGCCGCCGGGAAGCGTGCGGTCGCGGGTGCGGTTCCGGCGGGGAGCGGTGGGCGCTTGGGCAGGGCGCCAAAGGTGCGCTGCAAGGCGGCGATGGCGGCGGCCCGGTCGAAATCTCCGAAGAGCTGCACTTCGATCGGTCCCGAAGCGAGCGCCCGCTGCCAGACCTGGCGGAATCCGGCCGGCGTGGCTCTTTCGATTTCGGCCGGTGTCGGCGTGTGAAAGCGTGGATCGCGGTCGCGCTGAAGATAGCGCAAGTCGCGTTCCAGAACGCCCTGCGGCGTAGTGGCATAGGCTTCGTATTGCAGCCGCGCCGCCGCCTTGGCGCGCAGCACCGGATTCACATCCCAGCGCGGATGCGCGAACTTGGCGGCGAAGAGATAGAGCTGGTCGGCAAGATCGGCATCCCGGGTGTCCGCCGAGAACTCAAATGCCGTGTCCTCGATGCTGAATTCGAAGCCCATCTTGCGCCCGGTCGAAATGCGGTCGAGCTCTTCCTGGCCAAGCTTGCCCTGACCGGAACCCACCAGCGCCATTTCGCCCAGCGTGATATAGGGCGCATCGCCCGACGCAAAGCTGCGATAGCCGCCGCCGAAACGCACTTTTACAGTCAGCCGGCCAGGCTCGTCGCGCACCGGCCAGATCAGCGCCTTGATCCCGTTGGCGAATTCGACCTGCTCGACATCGAGCACTCCGACCGGGGTCGTGCCGGTGACCTGCCCAGGCTTGCCGATAGCTGGCATGTCGTCGAAGCGGATCGGCGCCGTGGCCAGCCGCACGCTGCCGTCCGGCTTTACCGGCGTCAGCAGGGCCTGCCGCAACGCGCCCTCATCCGCCTCGCCGGGCTTGGGCACAATCAGCACCGCGCGTGAGACCGAACCGCTGAACAGCGCCCTGGTATGCTCGATCACCGACGCAGGCGTGAACAACGGCCTGGATCCGCGAAAAATACTCAGGACATCGTCCGGCGCCGCGACTGTCTCGCGAATATCCACTGCAGTCACCAGGTCGTCGGCCACTTTGGAACCCGCCAGCAGGCGCTTCTGTTCGACCGGCACCTGAAAGGCGATATCCATTTCGGCGACTTCGCGGTCTATTTCCTCCTGCGTCGGGGCGCTTGCCATGGCATCGGCGATCACCGCGCGGACATCGCGCAAGGCGCCCTTCCAATCCTCGTTGAGCGGAGTAATCGCAACGAATGTCGCATCGACCGAGCGGCTGACATCGTCCTGCTGGACCGCGGCCCTGAGGAAACTTCCCCCGGCTCGCGCCTTTGCCTCCAGCCGGCGGTTGATGATCGCCTGGGCCAGGGCATCGACCATCAGCCCCTGATTATAGGCAATGTTGTCGGTGATCTGCCGCCAGGGCCGGAGCATTGCGTAAGTCACGCCACGCGGCAGGTCAGGCTCGACAAGGACGCGAGTCTCGCCAAGCGGCGCATCGCCGCTCGCACCCCGAGGCGCTACCGGATCGCCGAAGCTGGGCTGCGGCACACGCGGGCCCACGCCCTTCCAGTCGGAAAACCACTTGCGCACCAGCGTTGCCAGCGTCGCCGGGTCGGCATCGCCGGCAACCACGATCACGGCATTTTCCGGCCGGTACCAGCGGGCGTGAAAGGCGCGAACCGACTCCTGGTTTGCGGCATTGAGCGTCGCCTCGGTGCCGATCGGCATGCGCTCTGCCAGTGGCTGGCCCGCATAGAGCGCCTGCTGCGTCGCCTCGAACACGCGCTGGATAGCACCGGATCGCTCGCGCTTTTCGGCCAGCACGATCGGCACTTCGGTGCGCACATTGGCTTCGGACAAGGTCGGTGCAGCCATCATACCGGAAAGCAGCTTGAACGATTCGTCGAGGCCCGCCGCGGTCGCATCCGGCAGGTCCAGCTTGAACACGGTCTGCGTCGGTGTGGTTTCGGCATTGGTATCGCTGCCAAATGTCGCGCCCAGCCGCTGCCAGGTGGGGATCGCCTGTGCCTCGCCGAGGTATTTCGACTGGCGAAACACCAGGTGTTCGAGCAAGTGGGCAAAGCCGCGTTCGCTGTCTTTTTCATAGAGCGAACCGGCATCGATGCGGATGCGGATCGACACCTGCCCGGGCGGCACCCCATTGCGCCGCACGGCATAACGCAGGCCATTGGGCAGTTCGCCGAACACCCAGTCCTTGTCATGCGGGATGTCGCTGCCGCGATAGAGCCAGGGGTCATCCTTCGCAGCGGATGCAGCCGCCGGGGCAGGCTTGGCCAGAGCCGGCGGGCTGGCCAGCAGCAAGAGCGGGACGGCCAGTGCAAGTGGTCGGGCGAAACGGCGCAAGGATTTCATATCCGCGGCTATAGGGCCGTCGGCGATTAAGGGCTAGTGAATGGTTCAGCCTCGCCCCTCCCACTTGCGAGAGGAGCGACAACCGCTCTTAAACCAATGGAATGTCCGCGAACTCGTTGCCTTCGGGGTGATGATGCGCCTTGCCGGGGCGCACAGGACCCTTCTTGCGGGGCGCGGCGTCACGCCTGGGCTTGGGCGGCGCCTTGACGGCGTGATCCTTGGGCAGGCCGGCAATGGTATCGCGAATGAAATCGCGGATCACCGGATA
>JBFWSE010000162.1:0-6954 GCA_050248535.1 Novosphingobium sp. | reverse complement strand
TCAATGCCCGGCGCGAAGAGGCGATCCGCAAGGCGGCGGAAGAGCTATCGGCCTGCGGGGGAAAGGTGATCGCGGTGCATGGCGACGTGTCCAGGCGGGATACGGCCGACCGTACCGTGGCAGCGGCAGTCGAGAACTTCGGCCGCATCGACGTGCTGGTGAACAATGCCCAGGTCACCAGGAATGCCCTGATTGAGGACATCACCGACGAGAACTTCGATCTTACCTTCGGCTCGGGCTTCAAGGGCACACTCTACCACATGCAGGCCGCGCTCCCGTATCTGAAGAAGCAGGGCGGTTCGATCGTCAACTTCGGCACCCGCCAGGGCATCTATGGCCAACCGCATGACGGCGTCTATGGCGCGAACAAGGAGGCCATCCGCGCCTTGAGCCGCACCGCTGCGCGCGAATGGGGCCAGTTCGGCATTCGGGTGAATGTGATCAATCCGGCCGGCCTCAGCCCGGCAGCGGCCGAGTTCCTCGAAGCCGATCCCGAGAGAGCGCAGAAGTATTACGACGAGATGCCGCTGGGCCGCTTCGGCCGGCTCGACGAGGATATTGCTCCGGTCGCGGTGTTCCTAGCCTGCGACGACGGACACTATGTCACCGGGCAGACGATCAATGCCGATGGTGGGCAGATCATGCTCTAACGGCCTTTCAGAAGCCGCATGTCGCCCTCTTCGCGGTGCAGAACGTAGGCGTCGCCCCGCTTTTCCAGGCATGCGCCCTGAAAATCGACCACGCCCAGATCATTAGGCGTAAGGATCGCATGGACCTTGTTCAGGCCGCTCAGGGCGAAGCGGGGCGACTTGATGCGATACATGGGCACGGACAATTCGATCCAGCGCGGGACGCGATTGTCGTCTTCGGGCATCGACCATCCGTAGGTCTGGGTATAGCCCTGCTGCGGCTCGCCGAGTTCGAAACCGATGCGGAAATCGACAAGGGCGATGCCCTGGCCATCGGGCCATGTGACCATCAGAGTGGATTCCTGCGCCGATTGGGGTTCCGCGGCGATGGAAAACACTGGCGGCACTGGCCTGGGCTCTGTGCGCAGGCAGACCCGGGAGCCCTCGCGATACCAGCTGCCCTGTGCATGTTCGTCCAGCGCGCCGGCGGCGAGCATATATTTGAAACGATGGTCCGTGCCGATAATCAGCGCGCCCGCGACGTCCGGCCCTTCCGAGACGCGGTAATGTCCGGGCCCGGGCGCACCTGCCGCCATGGCGGGGCCGGAACCGAGCGCAGCGGCCATCACCGCCAAGAGGGTGAGTCTGCTCATGACCAAACAGTGCCGCAAACTGCCGCGCGGTTCCAGCCTAATCGGGCTGGACCTATGCGTTGAGCCCGCCATTGACGCTTATCACCTGCCCGGTGATCTTGCTCGCCTCCGGGCCGCAGAGGAACAAGGTGACGGGCGCGAGATCCTTCGGACTCGGCAGGCCAAGGCCGGCGCGCGCCATGGCCCGCTCGGCGCGGTTGGCCATTTGCGACATCTTGTCGAAAATCGGCGTATCGACGACATAGGTCGGCGAGATGCAGTGTACGCGCACGCCGTCGCGGGCGAGTTCCATGGCGAGATTGCGCACGAACATCATGATCCCGCCAAATGCCGCGCCGACCATCGATTGGCGCGCCGCGGCGAAGCGGCCGGCGTCCGAGGCATAGGAAATGAACGTGCCGCCATTGACCTTGAGGTGCGGCAGCGCCACCCGGGCGAGCTGCTGGCAGACGACGAGCAGGCCGTGGGCATGATGGACGTAGTCGGCGGGATCGGTGTCCGCGAATACCCCAGCAGTCCGCCCGCCGCCGCCGACATTGGCGGTGGAGCAATGGATCACCGCGTCGAGCCTGCCGCCTTCGGAGGCGACTTTTGCGACGACGGCCTCGATGGTTTCGAGCTTCGCAAAGTTGCCGGGAACCGGGATCAGTTTCGCATCGGGTGCCCGCTCCCGAATTCGCGCCACGGCATCGGCCACGCTTTCCTCGCGCAAGCCATGGACGCCGACCACTGCGCCGCCCTCGGCCGCCTGCGCGGCGATCTCGAAGCCAATGGCGCCGGTCGCGCCCGTGACCAGCACGACCTGGCCTGCCGGAATGTGTCCCATTGTTGTCGCCTTGCTACCAGCGTGACAGATGCGGTCATGCTTTGGGCGCAATCCGTCGGTAACTCAACGCCTCCGCCACATGAATGCGTCCGACGCTTTCCGCTCCCGCCAGATCGGCAATCGTTCGCGCCACGCGCAACATCCGCGTGTAGCCGCGCGCCGACAGGCGCATTGCGTCGGCGGCCTGCATCAAGAGCTTGCGGCCCGCTTCGTCCGGGGTGGCGTGGAGTTCGAGCAACTCTCCGTCGAGTTCGGCATTGCTGCGCATCTCCGTGCCGGCGAGGCGTTCGGTCTGGATTGCCCGTGCCGCGGCAACCCGCGCTGCCACTTGCGCGGAGCCTTCCGCAGGCGGGGGCAGGGTGAGGTCGGCGGCGCTGACGGGATCGACTTCGACGTGGAGGTCGATGCGGTCGAGCATCGGCCCGGAGACCTTGCTCTGGTAATCCGCCGCGCAGCGCGGCGCACGCGAACAGGCCATGGCGGCATCGCCGAGGTAGCCGCAGCGGCAGGGGTTCATCGCCGCGATCAGCTGAACGCGTGCCGGGTACGTGACATGGGCATTGGCGCGCGCGACCGTGACTTCGCCGGTTTCGAGTGGCTGGCGCAGGCTGTCGAGCACCGGGCGCTGGAATTCGGGCAGTTCGTCGAGGAACAGCACGCCCAGGTGCGCCAGGCTGACTTCGCCCGGCCGCACGCGCAGGCCGCCGCCGGTAAGCGCCGCCATCGAGGCCGAGTGGTGGGGTGAGCGGAACGGGCGCGAGCGGCTGATGCGGCCCTCTTCCAGTGTGCCGGCGACCGAGGCCACCATCGAGACTTCGAGCGCTTCGGCCGGAGTCAGCTCGGGCAGGATGCCGGGCAGGCACGAGGCGAGCAGGCTCTTGCCCGCGCCGGGCGGCCCGATCATCAGCAAGTTGTGCCCGCCGGCCGCCGCGATCTCCAGCGCGCGTTTGGCGGTTTCCTGCCCTTTGACTTGAGCAAGATCGGGGCCGCGTGCGGGCGGTTCGGCCTTGCCGGGTTCGGGAACGGCGAGCACCTGGGTGCCTTTCAGGTGGTTGAGCAGGCTGATGAGGTCGGGCGCGGGGAGGATCGGGATACCGCTGGCCCAGCTCGCCTCGGCGCCTTGTGCTGCCGGACAGATCAGGCCCTTTTCCTCGCCGCTGGCGTGGATCGCCGCGAGCAGGACGCCCGGTGAGGGGATGATCCGCCCGTCGAGCGCCAGTTCTCCCACTGCGACGAAATCGGTGAGCTGTTCGGCGTCAGTCACTCCCATTGCGGCCAGCAGAGCCAGCGCGATCGGCAAATCGAAGTGCGAGCCTTCCTTGGGCAGGTCAGCAGGCGACAGGTTCACCGTGATGCGCTTGGGCGGGAAAGAGAGGCCCATGGCGGCAAGCGCGGCGATCACCCGCTCCTTGCTTTCGCGCACGGCCTTGTCGGGCAGGCCGACCAGATTGAAATTCGGCAGGCCCGGCGCCAGTTGGCACTGCACCTCTACCGCGCGCGCTTCCAGCCCGAGATAGGCCACTGTCGAAACCAGTGCGACCACCGACGACCCCTGTAATGTCCCGTAGGGGAAGATGCCCAATCCGGGGGCCGGTGTCGAGGGGGATCGCTCCCTAAACGGACCAGGCGGTCACGGCTTCTTTGCGCTCGTCTTCCCACCAGCCGTGGCAGAGCGGACCCTTGATCGTGGTGCGGTGGATTTCGCGCTCCTCGTCGGGATTGGAGCCGGTGGCTTCGTGCAGGACGCGGGTGTTGTCCCAGACGACCATGTCCTGCTGTTCCCACTCGTGGTAATAGACCTTCATAACCCGCTCGGCCTCGTCCCAGATTTCCTTGAGCAGGGCGAAAGCCGCGTCGCTGCGGTCGCCCTCGATGCCACGGCAGCCATAGGGGCACATGTGGAACACCTTTTCGCCCGTGGGCCTGGTCCAGACCGCCGGATGGACCGAGCAGCGGCCGTTCTCGTTTTCCTGGCTCAGCGTGTTGTCGTGCTGCTTGATCAGCTTGAAATTCTTCGGCAGCCCGAAACGCTGTTTGTCATAGCGAAGGTCGAGGTTGTAGAGGACATTCAGGTTCTCCGCCTTGGCGCGGATCGCCGGGTCCATGTCGTTGTAAATCTGGATGCCGTCGGCAAAGGCGGTGCGCCCGCCATCCCTGGCGATCTTGATTGAGCGCAGCACGGCCGCGTACATCATCTCGTTGTTGTAGGCATGGTCGAAGTGCCAGGGCTGCCAGGTCACCAGCGGCTTGCCGTCGATTTCGACGATGCAGGATCCCGGTCCCGAGGCAATGACGATGACGCCGGGCAGATTGTCGCGGTCGGCGCGGGCGACGCTGTAAACGGGATGCTCCTTGAGCGGCCCGAAAACCTCGCTGAGTTTCACCTGCATCTGCGGCGTCTGTTCAACGCCCTTGCAGGCGATCACGCCGCGGTCGTCGAGCAACTGCTTGAGCTGCGCGCGCACGGCGGGATCGTCGAGCGCATCGCTGGTAATGCCGGTGACGCGGGCGCCGAAGTGCAGTTCGGCGTCCAGCGGCTGGATCTCGATGGATGACATGACGTGGCTCTCCCAATTTGAGCCAGCCGGATCGCACCGGGCGCGCCGGCATTCCTTGACGCAGGTCAAAGCGAGCGGATGCGCGCAATGCCGCAAAAAGAAGGCAAACCCGGTCTTAACCTTGCCGGGAAGGATTCGCGCAACACGAGTGGCGCCATGTCTGCGCCGATGCGCAAGCTGGCCGCCCTGTTCCTGTCGATTCTCGCCCTGGCCGCGCAGCCAGCCGTGGGGCAGACCGTCGTATATCAGGAAGTCATCGAGGAAGTGCTCGAAGCTCCGGCGACGGGCAGCGAGCGGTTTGTCGAATCCCATCCGGAAGCCATGGCAGCGCCTGAACGGGAACTGCCCCGGGGCCTGGCACAATTTGGCCCGTTCCGCGTGCTCGACGCCACTCATGCCGCGCTGGTCGATGCGACGGACACCCGTTCGCCCGCGCAGTTTTCGGCCATGCTGCGCGCCTGGCCCGGCATCCGCACGCTCGAAATGATCGAGTGCCCCGGCACCGACGACGACCGCGCCAATCTGCGGGTGGGGGTGATGATCCACGATCTGGGCATCGCCACCCATGTGCCGGACGGGGGGTCGGTCCGGTCGGGCGCGGTCGAGCTGTTTCTGGCAGGTGTGCGACGCACGGCCGATTCCGGAGCGGAATTCGCGGTGCACAGCTGGGCCGACGAGTTCGGTCTGGAACCCAAGGACTATGCGCCCAACGCACCCGAGAACAAGGTCTATCTGGACTATTACCGCCGCATGGGCATGAACGATGCCGAGGCCAGGGCGTTCTATGCCATGACCAACTCGGTGCCCAATGCCGATGCCAAGTGGCTCGACAGCGCCGAGATGGCCCGCTGGGTGCGCCTCGATGCTCCGGCGGAACCGGTTGACTCGAAGGTTGCGGTCAACTAGGGGCGCTCCCCTGTTTAGCGGCCACCCGGCCGGTTAGCCCATCCAGTTCGAGACCAATCCGATGAAGCGCACTTTCCAGCCCAGCAATCTCGTCCGCGCCCGCCGTCATGGCTTCCGCGCCCGCAAGGCGACCGTGGGCGGACGCAACGTGCTCCGCGCCCGCCGCGCACGCGGCCGCAAGCGGCTTTCGGCGTAATCATGGCGTCGATCCGGGACTGACATATGTCAGTCCCTGCGCCCGGCACCGGCCCGCTCCCCCTCCCGGCCACCCATAGGGTACTATCGTCGGGTGACCGGGAGGGGGAGCAGGCCGGTGCCGTTTCCGGCGGTCCAATGTTTCCGAATGCGTTACTTGGCCATGCCGCCGGAGATTGAAACATTGCGGCGGCGCGCCGATTTCGTCGCCGCCAACAAAGGCCTGCGCGTTGCGCGGCCGGGTTTCGTACTGCTTGCCCACGGAAATGAGGGGCAAGGCGTGCGCTATGGCGTCACTGTCACCAAACGGATTGGTAATGCGGTCGTGCGCAACCGCATGAAGCGCCGCTTTCGCGCGCTGCTGCGCGAAATTCTGCCGGAACATGGCATGGCCGATACCGACCATGTGATGATCGGGCGTGAAGGCGGAATCGAACGGGATTTCGGCACCATGCGCGAAGAACTGCTTGTGGCGCTTGATCGCGCCAAGACCGGAAAGGGCGATAAGCCCCGCGAAAGACGGCGCAAATGAAGCGCATCTTTATCCTCATCGCCCGCGCCTGGCAGCTTGGACCCTCGCGCATTCTTCCGCCCAGCTGCCGCTATGCCCCCAGCTGTTCGCAATATGCCATCGAGGCACTGGAAAAATACGGTGCGATTAGGGGTGGCTGGCTGGCGGCGAAGCGGCTAATGCGCTGCCACCCTTGGGGTGGGCACGGCTACGATCCGGTGCCCTGACCAGCCAAACGAAGACGAACAGGGACGCCTAAGTGGACAATCAGCGCAATATCATCCTCGCGGTCCTGCTGACCGGGCTGATCCTGTTCGGCTGGGAAGCCGGGATGCGGTATTTCTATCCCAATGCCAACAAGCCTGCGCCCGCTGCGAGTTCTTCTGCCGCCGCCCCAGCCGCCAGCCAGACGGCGCCCGCCACGCCGACGCGCGAAGGCGGTCTCATCAGCGCTGCCGATATCGCCACCGAAAAGCGTGACCTGGCCAGCGCCCTGTCTTCGGGCAATCGCGTGCCGATCGAAGCGCCGGGGCTTTCCGGCTCGATAAACCTGGCCGGCGGCCTGCTCGACGATCTCACGATCAACCGGCACACCGCGACGCTCAAGAAGGCGGATGGCAATGTCCGCATGTTCTCGCCGGCGGGCACGCCGGCGCAGCACTTCGCGCAGTTCGGA
>JBFWSE010000161.1:0-7019 GCA_050248535.1 Novosphingobium sp. | reverse complement strand
TCGTCGCACAGCGCCGCCGTCTCGCCCACCGTGCCAGGCAGCGGCGCAGTCCCCGCATCGACAGTGCGCCCGGTGACGTAGACTGTCGCTCCCTCGCTCGCGAGCGCAAGCGCAATGCCCTTGCCGTCGCCGCGGCTTGCCCCGGTAACGACAGCGACTTTGCCTGTGAGGCTTCCCATGCTTCCACTCCCGTTCGATTCTGCAACCCCTATATGACCAGGCAGCCAAGCTGTGCAAACGTTCAGCGGCCTTGTTTCGCGCGGCGGGTTGGAATAGCTTGGCCGAAAGAAAAGAAGGATGCACTCCATGACCAAAGGCATGGTCCTCGACCCTACCTCGACCCGCGACGACGATGTGGCCAGCCCCGGCCCCGATGCAGGCGTGCTCGCCGGCAAACGCGTCGGCTTTCGTGTCGACAACATCTGGCGCTGCTGGGACTGGATCACGGCGGACTGGGCGGCGCGGCTGGAAGATGCCGGGGCCACAGTCAGCTTCTGGCGCGGCTATGGCCGTTCGGGCGAGGATGCCGACCGGCTTGACCGCGAATTGAAGGAATGGCTGGGCACCATCGACGTTGCCATTGTCGGCCTCGCCAATTGCGGCTCCTGCACCGGCTGGACCGTGCGCGATGCGATCACTGCGGCCTCCACCGGCATTCCCACCGTCGCCGTCGCCACCGAGAACTTCCGCGCTTTCGCTCACGAAATCGCCGCGCGCGGCGGGCGTTCGGGCCTGCGGGTTCACGTGCTGCCCTACCCGCTCAACGAGCGCGCGAAAGAAGACGTCATGCCGGTCGCCGAGCAGCACTTCCTGCCGCTGCTCGAAACCATGGGCGCCAGCCTCGAAATGCGGGAAGCGGCCGAGTAATGGGTATCGTCAAGATCAAGTCGAGCACCAGCAAGATCATCCCCGTCCCCAAGCCGCTTGTCAGCCGCGATTGCGGCCCGGCGGGCTGCGAGGTGGACTGGCTGGCCAGCCAGCGGCACGAGGCGGACCTCGATATCGAGCAATTCAACCGCTTCGCCATGGACAAGGGCTGGGGCGACGGGCTGCCGCTGGTGCCGCCAACCGAGGGCCGGGTTCGCACGTTCCTGGCGGCGAACGACCGCTATCCCGACGAAGTCATCGCCCACCTGCCGCCTTCGCGGGCGGAATGCACGGTCGAGAAGATCGCGGTCAACGCGGTAATGGCCGGCGCTCCGGCGGAATCGCTGGAACTGCTGATCGCCATGATCGCAGCGGTCACCGATCCCGATTTCGAACTCTACGGCATCAACACCACCACTGCCCCGGTCTATCCGGCCTTCATCGTCAACGGCCCGGTTCGGCATGAGCTGGATATTCCTTTCAGCTACGGCTGCTTCGGCGGCGTCGCCACCACGGCCAATGCCGTGGGCCGCGCCTTTCGCCTGATCATGCACAATGTCGCGGGCCAGGTCGCGGGGGTGACATCGCAGACGACTTTCGGCTCGCCTGGCCGCCTCGCCTCCATCCTGGCGGGCGAATGGGAAGAGAAGTCGCCCTGGGCGCCGCTCGCCGAAAGGCGCGGAGTGCGCGGCAACGCCGTCACCTGCTTCGGCACGATGGGCACGATGAACGTGCTCGACACCACCTCGCAAAGCGCCAACGACTTCCTTGAACAGATCGGCAAGTCGCTGCCCTATGTATCGGCCAATTGCTTCACCCCGGCCATGCCCTATGCGGAGATGATGGTGGCGCTCAATCCCATCTGCGCCGAGATCGTCGGCAAGGAAATGCCCAACATCGAGGACGTGCAGGAAGTGCTGTGGCGCTATGCCAGCGTGCCCGCCGATCTGTTACAGCGCCAGCATCGTGAGCAGCTGGAAGCGCAGGAACGGGTGCGCGAAGACGGGCGGATCTATTCCGTGCCCGAGCCCAAGGACATGATCCTGTTCGTCGCCGGTGGGCTGGGCGGCTTGCATGCGACCGGTTTCCACTCGTTCGGCAGCTGCATTTCGCAGACCCGGCCGGTTGCCGAAGTGATACCCGCCGAAGAGGCACAGGCGGCGGAATAATTTAGGGACAGTCCCTGAATTTTGGGAGAGAGCATGAACGGCAAGGACAATCTGGCGACGATGCAGAGCTTCGTCGCGGCGGTGCTCGGCGGCGATCTGGATACGGTCCGCGCGCTGGCGGCGCCGGATATGGAACTGGTCCAGGGATCGAGCCTGCCCTACGCGGGCACTTATCGCGGCGCGGACGGCTTCATCGCCTTTCTCGGCAAGTTCGGCGAGACCTGGGATATCGAGCGGCTTGAGCCGGTGCGCAACTTTATCGGAGAGGATCCCGGCTGGATCGCCAGCGAACTGGCTTTCGCCGCCACCTATCGGGCCAATGGCAAGCGCTTCGAATCGAGCCTGGTCGAAGTCTGGCGCATCGAGAACGGCAAGGTGCTTTCCATCCGAACGCATTATCTGAATTCGCCGCTGGTCGGCTGAAATACCACAAACGGGCCGCTTCGGCCTTACAGGGAGAATGTCATGAGCGATCCGCTTGGGCGCAAGGACTATGTTGCAGCGGGCCCCATCGCCGTTATCATCGGCTGCGGCGGCATGGGCATGTCGGTGGCCCGCGCGCTGGGCAAACGGCATCCGCTACTGGTAGTCGACATCGACGAGGGCCGCCTTGCCGAAGCGGAGCGATCGTTGCTGCTCGAAGGCTATTCCATACAGACCCGCGCCTGCGACATCACCAATTCATCGGAAACCCGCGCTTTGGGCGAGGCGCTCAAAGGCGGGCCGGGCGTCAAGGCGCTGTTGCATGTTGCCGCCGTCGCCAAATCGATCGGATCGTGGAAGAAACTGATCGATATCGACCTGGTCGGCGCGCAGCTGATTGCCGATGCGGTGGGGCCGCATATGGTCAAAGGCGGCGTCGCCATTCTGATCAGCTCGCTGGCCAGCTACTTGCCGCCCGCCGATCCGCGCATCGACATGCTGCTCGACGAGCCCATGGCGGCCGGGTTCTACGATGGGCTGGCGGCAATCCACGGTTCCGAGCCCGATATGGACTGGGCCTACAACTACGCCAAACTTGGCATCAACCGGCTGGCCGAGCGGCTGGCGGTGGAATGGGCAGGGCGCGAAGTGCGGGCGCTGTCGCTGTCGCCCGGCATGATCGACAGCCCCATGGCGCGCGCCGAGGGCGAGACCCTGCCGGCCCATGATGGTACGCAGGAACGCAAGACCCGCGCCGAAAAGGCCCAGGAAAACCCCCTGCGGCGCGAAGGCAGCTTGCTGGAAATTACGTCTGTGGTCGATTTCCTCGCCTCGGACGCAGCCTCGTTCCTCAACGGCATCGACGTCGCTGTCGATGGGGGCCACCGCGCCTTCTGGCGACGGACGGGGATCACCCAACGTTAGGAGCCGGTGCATGGCGGACTATTACCCAACAGGCGAACTCGATCCCGTCGCGGCCGGCATTGCTGCCTATTTCGCACAGTTCCCCGCGTGGACGGGCCTGACCACCCGCCCGCTCACCGAAACCCGCGCCGAAATCCACGCGGCGACCAATCTTTCCGGCGAGCCGGCCATGGCCTCGGTTGAAGAGCACCTGGTGTCCGTCGCGGGCGGGGAAGTCCCGTTTCGGCTGTTCCGTCCGCATGGCCCCGTGCGCGCGCTGATTCTCTGGGCCCATGGCGGCGGCTGGTGCATCGGTAGCAATGACGAGATCGAGAATTTCTGCCGCCTGCTCGCGCAGGAAAGCCAGTGTGCGGTCGGCTCGATCGAATACCGGCTGGCGCCCGAACACAAGTTCCCCGTGCCTGTCGAGGATGTCGAGGCGGCCGTCGTCTGGGCGGCCGCACGCGCAGCACAGCTGGCAGGCGCCGATGTGCCGCTGGTGGTTGCGGGCGACAGCGCCGGGGGGAACCTGGCGACTGTGGCGACCCGGCGGATTCACGCAGCCGGAAGCGCGCGTATCGCCGCCAATGTGCTGGTCTATCCCAGTGTCGATACGCCCGAATCCCCTTCGCTGCATCGCTTCGAAGTGCCCTTTCTCACTGTCGCCGAGGCCGAGTTCATGGTCGCGCAATACCTGCCCGACGCCGCGTCCGGCCAGGACCCGGATTTCGCGCCCATGCTGGCGCATGACCTGTCAGTACTGCCGCCGACTTTCGTCATCACCGCCAGCCACGACATCCTGACCGAGCAGGGCGAAGCCTATGCGGCGAAACTCGGCTCGCTCGGCGTCCCGGTGCGCACCAGCCGCCACCAGGGCATGATCCACGGCTTCCTGACGCTCGACCCCTTCTTCCCCGGTGCCGCGGGCGCGGCGATCCGCGAGATTGCGCAATTCATCGAGGAGACCTGTCCATGATCAAGACCCTGGCCGAGCTCATCGCGATAGAAGAAATCAAGCAGCTCAAGGCCCGCTATTTCCGGCACATGGACATGCGGGACTGGGACGCCATGGGCCAGGTGTTCTGCAAGGACGTGCGCTTCGATTGTTCCGAAGGCGGCGGCACGCGGGGGCTCGACGGCGTCTGGCAGGGCGATGTCATGCCGATCACCGAAGGCCGCGACAACCTGATGGCCTGGATCAGCTCTTCCTTCGCCGAGACCACTTCCGCCCATCACGGCCATTGCCACGAGGTCTGGATCGACAGCGAGACCGAGGCCCACGGCATCTGTGCGATGGAAGACTGGATCCTCGATGCAGACCGCAAGACCCTGCTGATCAATGCCGCCGGGCACTACCACGAGAAATATCGAATCGAGGACGGCGAGTGGCGCATCGCCGAAGTCAAACTGACGCGGCTGTTTGCCGGACGGATCGAGCGAGCGATCTGACGTTCCACCCGGCCTCAGGCCGGCTTGGAACAAGGGCGATTGCCGGCCCGGAATCTTAACCGACTCTTACCTTTCCGGGCACGGATTCTTCACCAAGTCGCAAGTATTCCGCCATGGCCGGTGGTGACAGCAGCGCATCCCGCGGGTGTTCCTCGCCGGCCTGAGGCAATGCAGGATCCACAAAGATGCAAAACCGTTCCTGGCTGCTGGTTCCCGGCGATAGCGAGCGCAAGCTCGGCAAGGCGTTTGCCACCGGGGCGGATGTCATTGTCGTCGATCTTGCCGAAAGCGTCGCCATCGGCGCCAAGCACGATGCACGGCGAATGGCGGTGGAGTGGCTCGAAGCCCATCGCCGCCAGATACTCGAGAACCGGCGGCTGGGCCGCTGGGTGCGGATCAATCCGTTCGAAAGCCGGCAATGGCGCGAAGATCTGATCGCCGTGGCCGGCGCGGCGCCCGATGGGATTGTCCTGCCCGATACCGCCGGCACCGAATCCGTGCGGCAGCTCGCAGCCGAGCTGTACGAACTCGAGCAGACCCGCCAGGTCCCTTCAGGATCGATCAAGATTATGCCGGTTCTGGGCAGTTCGGCGCTTGCCGCCAGCTCGATACTGGCTTTCGCCGAAGCGGGCCTGCCTCGCCTTGCAGGCATGACCTGGGACGCAGACAAACTTGCCCGTTCGATCGGAGCTGCACCGTGCCGAGATGCAGGCAAGGGCTGGACCGGCGCCTTGGCTCTAACCCGGGCGCAAGTTCTGCTGGCGGCGCACGCCAATGGCATTCTGGCCATCGAAACGTGTTGCAGCGACGCCGACGAGGAAGCTGGCAAGGCGGCCGTCAGGGACGCGCGCGCCGATGGGTTTTCGGGCATGTTCGCCGCCCATCCTTCGCAGATTGCGGAAATCAACGCCGCCTTCTCGCCGACGCATGACGAGATCGAATTTGCGCGGCGCGTGATCGCCGTTTTCGACGCCAGTTCGGACAGCGACGAATTGCAGATCGACCGGCGCACTATCGGTCCGAACCAGCTGCGGCAGGCCCAGCGGCTGCTGCACATCGAAGCAGCGCCCGATCAGCATGCGGCGCGGCCGCCTATTCTCCGTCCGGCGTAGCAGGAGCGGCAGCCCCACTGTCGGCCGCACTACCGGCCGCCGCTGCATCGTCTGCCGCGTTCTCGCCGCTATCAGCTTCGTCGCCGGCTGCCTTGTCGCGCCCGCCGCCCTTTTCGCCCGCCGCCTGGGTTCGCGGCGCCAGCGGCGGCTGCGAGCGGACCTGGTCGGTCGGCAGCATGGCATCGCTGACCGAGGCTTCGAGAATTTCGCCGCCGGCCGTGCCCTTCGTCTCCTGCCGCTTCTCGCCGCCGCACGCCGGCAGGGCGACGATCAGCGCCAGCGCCATGCCCGGCTTCAGGCCTCGCAGATCAAGTGACACACACATTCTCCTCGCCGCAGGGCCGGTCCAGCGCTGCCAGGAATTGCGGCGCGCGCGCCAGCAGTATCCGATCCCACTCGGCTGAATCAACAGAAAGCCCGAGCCTTCGGAGACTGGTGACGCCGAATTCCTCGATGCCGCAGGGGACTATGCCGGAAAAATGCGCCAGATCTGGCGCGAGATTGACGGCAAAGCCGTGCATTGTCACCCAACGGCGGATGCGCACGCCGATCGCGCCGATCTTGGCTTCGCGCCCGTCGATATCCATGGTCCAGATGCCGATCCGGCCATCGCGGCGAAATGCCTCGACGCCCAGGTCGGCCAGTGCACCGATAACCCAGCCTTCGAGCGCATGAACAAAACCGCGCACGTCGCGCGCCCGGCGCGACAGGTCGGCAAGGACATAGCAGACGCGCTGGCCGGGCCCGTGATATGTATAACGCCCCCCTCTGCCCGCCTTGACCACATCGAAGCGGGGATCGAGCAATTCGGCCTGGGCGGCGCTGGTGCCGGCCGTATAGACCGGGGGGTGTTCGAGCAGCCAGACGAGTTCGTCCGCCACGCCTTGCGCAATCGCTGCATTGCGCTCTTCCATCTCCGCCAGGGCCTGACGATAGGGTATGGGCGCACTTTCTACGCGTAATTCGATACCGGGCGCGAGTTCGCTGGTCATGCGCCGTTGCGTGGCGGCATTTGCTGCTGTTATCAAGCACTGCAAATCAGCGAGGCCAATCATGAAGCTCGATAATTCCGCCGCATGGAAGGATGCGATCAATG